>CAZYNJ010000001.1:0-16729 GCA_964648955.1 uncultured Candidatus Saccharibacteria bacterium
TAACACATGTAAGGTACTTAAGAAATCGGTCCCTTTATAAGTAACTGTATGCTCACTACCTTGCTCCGTCTCCTCTATAATATTTAACTTGTTTTGTTGTTCCTCCCATACTCCCTTAGTTGTAACTAAAGCTAAAGTACTGCTCTGTGCATACACTCTAAAGGTTGTAAAAATAAAAAACGCAGTAAACACAGTCAAAAACAAAGTCTTAAAGAATTTGTTCCTAAACAATTCTTCGAAATGTTCTATTACATTTGCTGTTCTCTGAACTAAAGTCATGTTAGTTAATAATAAATTTATTTAGGCTCTTTCTAAAAAATCTTTCTCAATAGCTTCCCAAAATACAGGCCACGTAGGAAACTCTTGTCCTGGATTATTGTTCTGCCATTGATAATAATACTCTAAAGCAATATAACTTACATCCCAAAGACATTTAACCTGGTGACTCTTTTCATCTATCCTAACCCAACATGGGGTAGTTACAGTGAAATCTTGATCTAAATCACTAGCACTAGGAGGTGACGACATAGATTGAGATCTCCTATTCATAAATGTGTTAATACATTTTCTATCATTTTTACAAGTATCAAAGTTCCCAAAAAAAGAATTCGTTCTAATGTAAATATCTTCTACTCTTATGCAATCGTCCGGGTAATTCCCATCTTGATCAGGAGTATTACAATGGTTGAATAAATCCAATGTTATATTAGAAAATAACTTAAAGATACGAGGAGGATGTGTCCTTCTGCAACCATCCTCTATCGCTGCATCTGGAAGATCTTCTACCATTCCACTCTCCTTACTTAAGGTGTCTTCCTCATTTAGAGGTGCCTGTTGTTGACCTCCTGGAATACTAAGCAATTCATTCATTTCTGTTGCAACCTCGTTTCCTCTATTCGAATTATAATTACTATCTTGACAATATGTACATATTGATTCTTTAAATGTTTCTATATTTATCTTTGCAAGTGAACCTTCTCCCTCCACTTGAGTAAACTGCATCTCAGTTTCAGATCCAAATCTTTTTTTATATACAGCCCCATATACCTTTTCATCGTATTCCTCTGCAGAAAAAGGTGATTCTAATTTCCTCCCATAATCAATGTGAAATAAATTCCCAGCAGCTTTTGTTGCTCCACTCTCCATAGATATTAACTGATTCGAATCTTTCACCTGAGAAGATCCTGACAGCAAGACAGCTGGTACAGTTACTCTCTCAACCTCTATACTTGCTCTCTTGCTAACTCTTTCCCCATCAGGAAATCCCTCTTTGAAATTCACATCCCCAGAACCATTTATAAACACAGGTGTCGTTATTAACTCATTAAAAATACTGGCACAGTCCGTATCTCCTAAAACCTCCCCTTGAGCCTGTTCACACTCCGGACAAGTTCCTTCTACTGCCTCTATCTCTTCAGGAATAACATCACTAAATATATCCTCTGCATTCTCTCCTACTTTTGTCTCTATCTCTACTGCCTCTACAGAATTAATAGTCCTGTAAAAAGAAGCAACATTACTCACTCCATACCAAAAGATGGATAAAGATATTAATATTCCAATTGCCTTTAAGTTATTTTTCATAAAGATATCTTTTTAAACTTTTTCTTTTTACCTACAGATTTCCATATACCCAAACCTAAAACTACACAACCAATACCTAAAGATATTCTACCAAAAATAGAATCTAAAATGCCGGTATTAGGAACACTCTCTACACCTAAAACATTCTGTATATCATCTGTAGTCTCTGTTATATCAACATTTTCTCTTGGAGAGAATATTTGTATCCCTAAAACACTATAGTCTTCGAGGAGAGGGACCTTTGTATATTCAATAAAACTAGAATCTCCTGTAACTTCTAATTCAATATCTCTACTCTCGATATTCTCCATTAATTCTTCTTTTGTAGTAGATTCTCCATAGCAAAGAATATCTAAATCAATAGTATCACCATCAGTATAACTGAAATAGGATGATCCATCAGAATTTCTTATATCTGCAATCGCTAGAATCCAACCACCTCTACTATCAGATACTGTTGAAGCATACACACTACTTCCTGAAGTCCCAGTATCATCTCCATCTGTTATCCTTCCAATTACTACTGCCCCACTCTCTGATGGTACGTTAGCAATATCTCCACTAATCGATCCAATTGGAGGTGCAGAAGAGAGGGTTGCAAATGTTGTAATATCATAACCATCATATTCATCATTACCCGAATGGATACCAAAATAGTATTGTGTTTCAGGATCTAAATCATCAACCTCAACATAGTGAACATGGTAACTACCTTTGACTGTTAAAGAGTCTCTAATATCCTTAGCCTCAGAATCCAGACTCGTAGAAGATTCTCCATACTGAATATACCCTTCTTCTTCATCTTGGGATAACCATATAACATCAAAACCAGTATCTCTTAAATTTGTTACTAACACTGAATCTTCTCCTGTCTGGATATCTAAACCTTCTCCAGCATGAACCATATCTATCCAATTTAAGTCATGTACTATTCTAAACTCTACAGTTTCATCTTCCACTTCATCTGTAATAGTATTTGCAATAGTTGTATCTACTTCCTCTGCAATATCTATATCAAAATCAGTAAATGATGCCATCAGGTTAGAATTTTCCTCTGGAGTCAAAGCATAGATAGCTCTTAACTTACCCTTCGAATCAAAAATCTCTGTAAAGGTCCCATTTATAACATCTCCTTCATTTACTCCGGAAACAACAATTAGGTTTAATTCATCAGAATCTACTACAGAGATCATAGATAAGTCGTCACCAGTTCTAAAACTAGATAAATCTGCAGCCCACCCACCACTAGCATTAGGGACAACAGATACAGGGAAGGATGATTGACTCTTGTCTATTATATAAACAATAAAATCGTCCGTTGAAAAACTCCCTCCATCACCATAAACAGGATTAGGAGCAGGGACGAAAGAAGATATGGGGGCAGTAACAAAGGAAAATTCTGTTCCTCCCTCATTATCATATCTCTCTCCTCCAGAAACAATTACAAAGGTATATTCTGCATTTGGTTCCAAATCATTAAGCTCTACATAGTGGTTCTCTCTTTTTTCGGCACCTCTCTTATCTATCACTGGAGATGATTCTGAACCATTCCTAACTACTATAATAGCTCCGTCTGAAGAAACAGATGTAACCCATCCTACTGATACAGAATTAGTACTCACATTACTTATTACAACATTCTTTGGTATAGGTTCTGTACTCGCACGACTTAAAATCTGAACAGCCTGCCATGCTGCAAAAACAGAAAGAGGTATTCCTAGTACAAGTATAACTATTGTTATGATATTTTTTCTTTTTTGTTTAGGCGTTAGGTACATGGTAATAATATACCCAAAAACACAGTTAACAACAATGTGAATTATTCATTTAACAAATCTTCTACCGATGTGTTCTCCTCCCTTTTCTTTTCTCTACCCGCTAGAATACCTATTGATCCTATGAGCCCTGTCAAAGCTCTAACAGGTTTAAGAATACTATTACTAATCTCCTCTACTGTTCCTCTCGCTATACTAACTGTTCCTTCCAATTCCTCAATCATTTTCCCTAATTTAAGAAGAGAACCCTTACTGTTTTGCAAAATCTCCTTTGACTCCCTGATTGTATCTTTTGACTCTTTCAGAAGTAATGCTAAATAGAAAAGAACAAGACAGATAAAGGAGGATATAAATCCAAATATTATCATCCAGTATATATTAGGTATTTCTTGCATATATAAAGATTATCAGATTCTGAAAAGCTTCTCAATACAAATATCCTCTAGGATATTTTTCTCTATTAATCACCTAAATGCTATAATGACCAGATGCAAAAATACTTTGTAAGACACAAATTAAGTGAAGGAGATATTACCTATCTTTCTGATTCAGATAGTGAGATTGCTATATCTAAAAATGTACTACATATCGAGGATCCTGTTGAGATAGAAACTCTGGAAAAAATATTCCTTGCACAAGTAGTAGACATTAAGCCTAGAAGTATAGAGGTAGAGATTCAAGAAGAGTTGGGAAAAAGGACTTCGGATTACAAGCCATCTATAACCATCATTCAGTCTCTTTCAAATGACTCAAAGTTTAACTATTTTATTGAAAAGAGTATTGAGGTAGGAGTTGAGAGGATAATTCCAATAGAATCTGAATATTCCTTGAAAAAGGCTAAGCAAGCAATAAGGGATACTGGATATTGGAATAAACTAGTAAGAGATGCCACTGAACAATCTAGAAATACCTTTCCTACTAGAATAGACAAACCAATCAAGATTGAAAAACTAAATAATTATGATTTCTCTAATTACATTGGAATTTGTTTAGTTACAGAGAATGTAGATACCCTCTCATTAAAAGATACATTAAAGACCTGTGATATTAAAAAACCCTTCATCATTGCTATTGGCCCTGAAAAAGGTTGGAGCTCTTCCGATTTAGATCTTTTTAAATCTTTAGATTTTAAATTTATCTCACTAAGAGGTAATATTCTTAGAACTGAAACAACTGGGTTAGTCATTACAAGTATATTAAAATATTTAAAGGGTGAGATATGAAGAAGAGACTAAGAAGCAATTACAAGAAAAGAAGAAACTATGTTCCTCAGAAGAAAGAATTTCACACAAAGGAAGGGATCTTCCTTTCTAGAATGGCTAGTATACTTCTAGTTCCTCCAAACAAAGTGAAGGGTTTATTTTCTAGCCGTGCTATCACAACAATTAGAATAAATCCTTTAAAGGGAGATGTTGGGAAAATAGTAAAGCTTTTAGAAAAGAGAGACTATGAACTAGATGATATAGAGTGGGCTCCTAATGCATTTTTTGTTAGAAATAAAGATAAGTCGGAGATATCACATACACAAGAGTATAAGGATGGCCTTTTCTACATACAGAATCTTTCAAGTATACTCCCTACTATAGTTCTAGATCCGAAAGAAGGAGAGAATATTCTAGATATGTGTGCAGCTCCTGGTAGTAAAACTACTCATATTTGTGCAGTTACTAATAATAATGCAAATATAATTGCTAATGATGATGATAGTGTTAGAATTGGATCATTACGAAATGTTCTGCATCAGTTTGGGGCAAAAGCAAAGATTTCTTTAAGCGATGGTTGTCTACTATGGAGAAAATATCCTGATTACTTTGATAAAATCCTTTTAGATGCACCTTGTAGTGGAGAGGGTTTAATCTATCTAAATAGTAGTAAGCCTTTAAGACGTTGGACAATAAGAAAGATTAAAGTATCAACAATAATACAGAGAGATTTAATCAGTTCTGCTTTTCGTGCATTAAAACCTGGTGGAACATTAGTATATTCTACTTGTACTTTAGAACCAGATGAGAATGAGGGTGTTGTAACAGAATTACTAACTAGGTATGAGAATGCTAAGATTGAGAAGATTAAAATTGATGGATTAAGAGGAATGAATAGAGGAATAACTAAATGGAGTGGTAATAAATATCCTCAGGAAGTTGCCAAGACTATGAGAGTATTACCATCAGCAAAGATGATGGGATTTTATGTAGCTAAGATAACTAAGGTCTGACCCTCACAGACTTAAATAGAATCTCCTTTTATACAGACCTTCATTGACTATTTTTACGACTAAAAAAGAAAGGGTTGTTTCCATTGAAACAACCCTCTTTTCTTTAAATAAAACTCTTTTGAGTTTTAG
Source organism: uncultured Candidatus Saccharibacteria bacterium (assembly GCA_964648955.1). Lineage (GTDB taxonomy): Bacteria > Patescibacteriota > Dojkabacteria > SC72 > SC72 > CAZYNJ01. The sequence goes on from CAZYNJ010000001.1 coordinate 5,704, forward strand.
AAACTACTTAGAGTCTGACCCCAAAGGTTTATTACTCTCTAAAGCCTTCATGCTTAGTTTCATCTTCCCATCCCTATCTACACTAAGGAGTTTTACTTTAACTTCTTGACCTTCTTTTAAGAACTCATGAACATCTTTTACAAAGTCATTCGTTATCTCAGATACGTGAAGTAATCCTGCTACTCCTGGTGCAATATCAACAAAAGCTCCGTAATCAGTAATAGTTTTTACTACTCCATCATAAGTTTTTCCTGCTTCTGGAACAAAGCTATACCCACCAATTATCTTCATTGCTGCATCTATAGATTCTTGATCACTTGAGTAAACATTAACTGTTCCATCTTCCTCAACAGTAACTTCTGCTCCTGTTGTTTCTGTTAGCTCTCTAATATTCTTTCCTCCTGGGCCAATCAATGCACCAATCTTAGATACAGGAATTTTATCCGTACCAACCTTAGGAGCATTCTTGGAAACTGTCTCTCTTGGTTTATCAAGACATTTATTCATAAGATCTAATATCTGTAATCTAGCTTTTTTAGATTCTGCAAAAGTCTTCTCAACAATCTCCCAGTTAATTCCACTGAGTTTGGTATCCATTTGAACAGCTGTTACACCATCCTTGGTCCCAGTAATCTTGAAGTCCATATCACCATAGAAATCTTCTACTCCCTGCATATCTGCAAGAAGCTTTATTTCACCTTTTTCACCTGTAACTAATCCAAATGCAACTCCTGCAACTGCCTCCCTAATTGGAACACCTGCATCCATTAATGCTAAAGTTGATCCACAAGCTGATGCCATTGAACTAGATCCATTCTCTCCTTGAATTTCACTCATTACAACAATCGTGTATGGGAACTTTTCTTTACTTGGGATTACAGGTACTAATGCCCTTTCCCCTAAAGCGCCATGACCCACACCTCTTCTACTTGGCATTAATCTAACTCTTCCAACATCTCCATATGCAAATGGTAAATCGTTATAGAAATGCATATACCTCTTTTCTCCTTCTCCCTCCATACTGTCTATTAACTTTGCATCTTTAAGACTTCCTAAAGTTGCTACTGTTAATGTTTGAGTTTTACCTCTAGTAAATAGCCCTGTTCCGTGAGTTTTAGGAAGGTAATCTACTTCACATGCAATCTCTCGAATCTCATCAAGTTTTCTACCATCAACCCTTGTATCTGTTTCAAGTACAACTTTTCTTAAAGTTTTCTTAAGAAGTTTGTCATACGCTTCAGACATGGCTTGTTTGGTAAACTTACCCTCAAATTCTGTGAATATTGCTTCCTTTGTCTCATTATGCTTGTCAGTATTTTTTGAAAGAAGATTTTCTTTTGCCCTATCTCCAACAAATTCACCTATCTTTGTTGAAAGTTCTTCAGAAACAGCAAATGATGTGTATTCAGGTGTTTCCTTCGATTCCAACTTCTTTAGAAATTCATTTTGAGCTTTAATCCATGGTTTCATTTCTTCTAGAGAAATCTTCATGCTCTTTAGGATTTCTTCCTCAGGAAGATCGTAAGAACCAGCATCAATCATGGTGAATTCATTTCCATCACCAGAGACTATATAATTCATCTTATCCTCTTCTGAAACTTCATCCAATGTTTTGTAAATTGGTTTATGCTCACCATCTACTAATCCCATCTTTATACCTGTGACAGGTCCACTGAAAGGTGTACTTGCATACATCAAAGCTATGGACACAGCATTGATAGCTAGTATGAGAGGATCATTTTCCTCATCATATGACATTACAGTCACAATTACATTTACTTCATTCCTATAGCCACTAGGGAACCTACATCTTACTGACCTATCAATCATTCTAGCCTTTAAAATTGCATCATCACTGGGGAATCTCTCCCTTTTTACAAATCTAGAACCAATTACCTTTCCTGCCGCAAAGAATTTCTCAATGTATTCTACTGACATTGGGAAATATTGGGCATCACTATTTGCAGGAGCACTATTTACATTAACTGTAATTACTGTATCTCCCATTCTTGCGAGTATTGAAGATTCTGATTTCGGTGCTAATTTTCCTGTAGAAAAGGAACACTTCCTTCCATCTATCTCAAACTCATATTTTTTCTCGTTAAATAACATATATTGTATTAAAAAATTTATATCTACAACGAAAAACGTCAAACGTCTTACGTTATCTCTGTGAAAGTTATATCAAGGAAAGAAGAAAAAAGAAAGAAGCTACTTAAGCTTCAATTTCTTTGCTAGCTTTTCAAACCTTTTTGTCTCATCTTTCTTTAAGTAATCTATTAATCTCCTTCTCTTCCCAACCATTTGTAACAAACCTCTTCTGGAGTGATTATCTTTTTTATGTACCTTCAAATGCTCACTCAATTGAGCTATTTCTTCGGTTAACAATGCAATCTGAATCTCTGGGGATCCTGTATCTCCCTCGTGGATTTCATACTTTGCAATTATTGCTTTTTTCTCGTCCTTTTTGAGTGCCATAACTATTAAAGAGTATCATTATATAAATAAGGATGCAATATTGATTCAAGACATTGAATACAAGATTATTTTATATTCTTATAGGGTATTTGTCAAGGAATATATCTTAACGAAGTGCCTTGTTACAATATATTTCATCACCTTCTTCTACCTTATCAACATCAATATCTAGGATAATGCCACAATCTTCCCCTGATTTTGTCTCTACTACAGTATTCTTGCCTTTTCGTAGTGATTTAATCTTTCCCTCTAGGATAATCTCATCTTTACGTACTATATAGCATTTACAATCTCTCTTCATAATTCCTTCATTAACTCTGTTCCCTAAGACTTTTGTCCCATCTGAAAGAGTGAATATGGTTTTTACTGTTGCCTTTCCTATCTCTTTTTCACTTTCTTCTTCTACCCCCATCATTGATACTACATCTTCTATTTCTTCTACTAACTTATAGATAATATCGTAGTCCCTAATTACAACCTTTCTCTGTCCTGCTAAATCCTTAACTCCTGTCCCCATTCCAACTTCAAAACCTAATACAATGGCTTTAGCAACTGATGCTTTCTCTATATCCTTTATAGTAATATTCCCAACTCCAGAATCAAAGATTTCTACTTCACAATTCTCTCCTTCTATTCGAAGTAAAGATTTTTTAATAGCTTCTAATGCACCTTCCGAAGAACTCTTAACTATTACTTTCAATATCTTCACCTCTTCTTTCTCTTCTTGCTCTTCACTAAAGAAATCAACTATTTCTTCCGTGTCACTGATTTCTTCTTTAGCATCCTCTTCTTCTGTCTTTAATTCCTTCTCTTTTTTTGCTTTTCTCTTTGCTTCTTCTTTCTCTTGGATTTTCTTCAGACCCTCTTCCAAAACCTTTACATCTTTGTTTTCTAAAACAAAGATCTCTATTCCTAATGGAAGAAGATTTCCCAATCCTAAAACTTTTCCTCCACAACCACAACCCAAATCACAAAGATTCTCATTCTCTTCTGAAAGAATCCCCTTTATTCTTTCTGTGTGAATTTCTCCATCTAGTTCATATCCTAACCAAGATCCTTTACAGAAAGATCCTTGTGTTAGAACAACTGTAGAAACATTCCCTCTAGATTTCTCTTGTACTGATTCCAAAACAAAAGCACTACCTATTATCCCTTTTGGTAATCTCTTCCTCTTTTTCAATCCTTCTACTTCTACAACAAGATTTATCATGTCCAAAAGTTCAGGAATACCCTTTCCTGTCTTACCAGAGACTTCTATCACTGGAATATCTCCCCCCATTCCTTCTATTTGAATCCCATTATTAACAATATCTCTTTTTACTTTCTCAAGTTTTATATTAGGAAGATCACATTTATTAATAACTACTATTGGTTTGGCTTTCAATTTTTTAATTATCTCTATAGATTCTTTTGTCTGAGGTTTCACTCCAGCGTCAGCAGCAACAATGAGAAGAACTATATCAGCTATACCTCCTCCTCTAGTTCTCATTAAATCAAATGCTTCATGACCAGGGGTATCAATAAAGGTGAGAAGGTTTTTACCATCTCCTTTGGGATCTACTGTAAATATGGATATCTTTTGAGTTATACCACCTGCCTCGCAATCTTGTACATTACTCTCCCTTATTTTATCAAGAATTGTTGTTTTTCCATGATCAACATGCCCAAGAATTGCAACAATCGGTGTCCTATTACCTTTAATTGTTTTTGTTGCCTTCTTTTTAGACATATACCACTTTTCATTAATATTAAACTACTTTAGCAATTTTCTCTGCTGTCACTTTTCCAATACCTTCTAATTCTACCAACTGTTTTACTGTCCATCCTTTCACATCTTCTAAACTCTTTCCTGCTTTCTCTAATTTCTTTATCAAAGATTCACTAATTGTTGAACCATCTATTTCTTTTTTAGCGTCAGACCCATCAATTAATACTTTTTCTCCGTTTTCTGTTTCGACTTCATGAGCTGACCCATCAGGACCTAATATATCTATCTTGTACCCAGTTAATTTCCAAGCTAATCTAACATTTTGTCCTTCCTTCCCAATTGCTAGAGAAAGTTGATCTTCATCTGTTTTGACAGTAGCTATATAGTCATCTATCTTAATATCAATTACCTTTGCTGGACTCAGAGCATTTGCCACGAATGTCTCATCGTCTTCATCCCATTCAATTATGTCTATTTTCTCTTCCCCTAGTTCATTCATAATATTTGCAATACGAATACCTCTTTGACCTACACATGATCCAATTGGATCTACACCATCTTGATGAGACACCACAGCTATTTTACTTCTAGAACCTGCTTCTCTTGCGACAGCCTTAATCTCAACCACACCCGATTCTATCTCTGGAATTTCTAACTTGAAAAGTTCAATTAAAAAGTCTGGATCTGCTCTTGAAACAAGTACCTCAGAATCCTCTATCGATTTCAAAAGCACTTTATATCTTTCTCCAATTCTATAAAACTCATTTGAAACCTGTTCTTCTACAGGCATGAGGGCTGTAGCTTTACCAATTTCAAATACAACACTACCTCTTTGCATTCTTTGCATCAAAGCAGTAAATACTTCTCCTATCTTACCTTCAAACTCACTTAATATTGCTGTCTTCTCGGACTCTCTTATCTTTTGTAATATAACTTGTTTTGCTGTTTGAGCTGCAATTCTTCCAAGATCTTCTGCAGGCATTTCAATTTGTATAGAGTCTCCGATTTCAATAGTTGAAGATATATATTCTGCTTCACTTAATGCAATTTCTACTTCAGAGTCTTTTACTTTCTTAACAACTTCTTTAGTTGCAAAAAGTTTAAATTCTCCCGTTTCTCTATCCACTTCTACAACGAGATTTTCACCTATCTTCTTCTCTTCATCTTCTTCATCTCGTCTATATTCATCCTTAAAGTGTTCTTTCTTATAAGCAATTAATATTGCAGCCTCTAATGCCTGAAATACTTCTTCAGGATTTATACCTCTTTCTGCAGCTACTTGGTTAATTGCTGATACAAATTCACTTACCATTGCCATTGTTCATAGTTTTATAATTTAATTATTAAGAAAAAAGGTGAGAACTTGTAGCCTCACCTTCCTTGCATAACTTTCGTTTAGATAATAGCAGAAAGGGAAGAGAAGTGCAAATTGATGTATGAGTTACATACATATAAACAAGATTATAGTTCTTTCATTTCTTCCCACATCTTTTTCTCTTTTTTGGATAATCTCTTCGGTATCTTCACCCATATTTTTACATAATGATCACCTCTTTTCCCTTCTCTTCCAAGTACAGGCGCTCCTTTGTTCTCTATCCTAAATACTGTACTAGGTTGTGTACCTTGAGGAATTTTCAACTTTACCTCTCCATCTATTGTATTAACCCCTACCTTTCCTCCTAATACTGCTGTGTATACAGGTATTTCTTCTTTTGAATATATATCACTACCTCTCCTCTCAAATTCTCTGGAAAGTTCTACCTCTACTTCAATATATAGATCACCTGTTAATCCATTTCTTCTACCTGTATTCCCACCACCTCTAAATCTTAAAACCATTCCGTCATATGCTCCTGCAGGAATCTTAGTCTTCATATTCTTTTCTTCTGCTTTAATACCTAAACCTCCACATACCTTACACTTCTTCTCTGGTATCTCTCCTGTACCTGAACACTTTTCGCAAGTACCAACTACAGATATCTGACCTAGAATAGTGGAACGAACACTCCTGACTCTCCCTTTTCCATTACATTCAGAACATTTCTTAGTTTTCTTAGTTTCACTCCCCGTTCCTTCACAATGTTCACAAGGAACATCTCTCCTTATCCCAATATCAAATTCCCCACCCTTCATTGCTTCCATAAATGAAAGATTCACTCTATACCTAATATCTGCACCTCTGTCATCCATAGTCTGAGACCTACCACCCATTCCGAAATCAAAACCTGAATTACCACCAAAAAAAGACCCAAAGATATCCCCCATATCAAAGGGAACACCTCCTGCATTAAAACCATTAAACCCAGTACCAGGATCAAAGCCGGCAGTCCCCGCATGTCCATATTGGTCATATGCGGATCTCTTAGAATCATCGGAAAGAACTTCATATGCTTCCTGTACTTCCTTAAATTTCTCTTCAGCATCATCATTCTTGTTAGTATCTGGATGATATTTCTTTACAAGTTTTCTGTATGCTTTTTTGATTTCCGATTGTGAAGCTTCTTTGGAAACACTCAATACTTCATAGTAATCTTTTTTAGTCATAGACCAATTCTAGCAAACAAACTAGAAGAGTGCCAATATATTCTAAAGAAATTAAACCCCTTTTCTCTTTAGTAAGTCTCTGATAGTATTTAGCTATGACTGAGGAACAATGGAATGTAGGGAAAAATCCTAATAGATCGATCAAGAGGATAAGGGTGGTACTAGCCTCCCTTTTTGCATTGATGGGCTTTGTAATCATAGTAAGTCAGGTAGTACCCCTCTCTAAATCATATATTGAGGGCAAATGGGAGGAGTTTAGAATAAATGTAATGTCTAGTCCAGTACCAGATTCGTATAAAGGCTACATTGAGGATGAATTTGCATATTATGACCCAGGTCTTAGTTACTTTCAGAATCTTGCTACAAAGGCAGGTATTGTAAACCTGGGTACGGCATATTCATATGACCCAATTACAAAGGAAAAGAAGGCCATAGTGATAGATAAGGAATATTCAGAATACATGTACATATCCCTGTCTTCAATTGGCATAGAAAAGGTACGGGTGACTCCTAATGTAGAAAGTCAAGATGAAGAAGTCTACAATGAATATCTCAAACATGGTTTAGCTCACTTTAAGGGTACACCTCTACCTGGAGATGGTGGGAACTCTTTCATCTATGGTCATAGTGCAATTCAGAGTTTTTTCAGTAATCACAACAATTTAGCAGAAACAATATTCACAAGATTAGGAGATATTGAGGTTGGGGACTCTGTTTCAATTGAAAAAGATGGTAAACTTTTAAAGTACAAGGCTAAACAAAAAAAGATAGTTGAACCTGATGATTTTTCAATTCTTGTAAATCAAGATGAGAAAGAAACTTTAACCCTAATGACTTGTTGGCCATTAGGAATTGGATCTAAAAGATTAGTTGTTACAGCAGAAAGATATGAATAGCAAAATTGATAAAAAGACACTTTTGATAATATTAATAGCTGGAGCATTTGTATTGATAGTAGGAATACTAATCCTTCTTCTTACCTTAAACAAAAAAGATGATAATACAGATAGTTCTGGAGGTGTTACATATTCTGGAGAATTAACATACTGGGGACTCTGGGAACCAACCTCTGTTATGGAATCAGTAATAGATGCATATGAGACACTACATCCTAATGTAACCATTCACTATGTACAGAAGAGCTTCTCTAACTATGAAAATAATCTATATGGTCTTTTAGAAGAAGGTGCCAGTTCTAATATCTTAGTTCCTGATATTTTTAGAATTGGTAACGCATGGTTACCTAAATATCAAAAATATCTTTCCTCACTTCCCTCGAATATCATGACATCTGCAGAGTACACTGAAGCTTTCTACCCTACCTCTATTTCAGATTTCACTGGTAAAGATGGAAATATCTATGCTATACCTTGGGCAATTGATGGTCTAGGAGTACTGTACAACAAACAATTACTAGAAGGGATTGGATTAACAGAGCCTCCTGCTGATTGGGATTCTTTTGTAGAAGCTGGTCGAGAACTAACAGAAAGAGATTCTTCTGGGAATATTACACAGGCAGGATTAGCAATTGGAACGGCGGGGAATATAAAGCACTCGGCTAGTATCCTCTCTTACCTTCTTCTCTTGAATGAGGCAGATCTAATCGATTCTACTAAAACGGTTGTTAACCTTTCAAGCACAGAAGCAGAAATAGCATTAACTGTATACACAGAATTTGCAGATCCAGAAGATGGAACTTGGTCGGGCAATCTTAAAGCTGATCTTGATCTGTTCTACGAAGGCAAATTAGCAATGATGTTAGCTCCAAGTTGGAGAGCATTTGATGTAATTGAGGCATCTCCATCAATAGAATTTGATATTGCACCACTCCCTCAGTTACCTGGAAACAATAAAGTGTACTACTCAATGTATTGGGGAGAAACAGTTAGTACATATTGTGAAAATAAACCTTTAGCCTGGGATTTCATCAACTATCTAAGTTCTAAGGATGTGCAGAGGGAACTTTACAGTAATGCATCCAATATTAGGAGTTTTGGAGAACCATATTCAAGAATCGAATTAGCAACCGATATGGTGGGTCAACCATACGTATCCGCTATATCTGAAATGGCACCTAATATGCAATCCTGGCAAATGGGAGATCAAGACTTTGTAGAAAGAAAACTAGATGAAGCAATATCCAATGTCATAGAATATGGGATGGAGCCTAGTACTGCTTTAGAAGATGCGGAGTCTGAAATTAATGATCAACTTGCGCAGAGTAATAATTAAAGGATATATTTTAGTTAATGAAAAAAAGAATTGCCCTAAAAAGATCTGTTCCTAGCTTCGTAATGTTTGCAACTATACTCGTTGCAGTTACTATTCCTCTTGTCGTAATAGAATTAAGCGGAGAAGGAACCTTTGATACAAGGAACAAAGCATACGAGACACAATCTCTTACTACGGTCAATCCTTGTATAATATATTTACCTAAAGTAAACCCTGAGACATTAGAGGTTAATGGAAACTACAAGGTTTCTGTAGAAGCAATCTCCTCGGTGAAAGATATTGAAGGTATTACCATAATAGATACCAATGGAGATACACTTTTCGAAAAAGAATATAGCTCTTTAGTTAATTCTGTAGAGGAGACATTTACATACACCCCGTCTGAAACTGGAAGTGATTTTATTAGAGGAACTTTAAATAAAGTTACTGGAGAGGAAGCTTGCTCAGGTAGTTCAATAACTGTAATCAGTAAGAATAGCGCTCCGGAGATAACCTCGGAGGAAAAAGATGTTGCTATGGATGTCGGGGATAGTTTTGAATATACAATAACGGCAGAAGATATAGATGGAGACATTGTGAACTTTGCATATTCATTTACACCTAGAGCTGATTGGCTTAAAAAGGTAATAATAGAAGATGGATCTAATGGAACTGTAAACATTAAATTACAAGGAACACCTGATAAACCTGCCAGCTATTTAGCTCATATATTTGTACATGATGGATATGGAAATCATTTGAATTCAATGTCATGGATAATAAGTGTTAATCAAGATGGAAATGATATTCCTGTTGTGAAAATACTAACTCCTTCTGAAGCAATCTCTGCAGATGTTGGGGATTATATATCTACTAAATGGTTAGCCAGTGATCAAAACCAAATAGTTAAGTATCAGATATATATGTCTCAGGATCCAGCAGATTCGGATACCTGGGAAATAATCGATCAAAACATTTCATATAAAACAAAAGAGTACGATGTAAATACATCAGGGCTCTCAGGAGGTACATATCGATTAATTGTAAGGGCAATAGACAATCAAGATCCTGAGGGAATAGGTCTGGCAGTATCACCAGAAATTATCTTAGCTGGAGATATAATAGAAAGAGAAAAGAAAAAAGAAACTTCCGATGATATTGTTTTAATAAAACCTCAGATTATTAATGTAACACCCAATAATAGTTCTGAGGTTGAGAACCCTAGACCAATAATGAGAGCAACTCTAATTGCTGGCACAGATGCTACTATAAATGAGGAAAGTCTTTCATTTAGTATCAATGATAAGGAGATGATAGAGGGGATTAGGCTGAATGAAATTTCTGATAGAGAATTTACTTTCATTTATCAACCAAGAGAGAATCTCGAAGCAGGGATACAGAAACTAATCCTTACATTTGAAGACACAAATGATAATCTAGTTGAGAAAGAATGGACTTTTACTCTCATCGATACTACCCCTGCAGTCAATCCTGATACATTTATAATTTTTGGGGTCGAGATAAGTAAAAAGATGGGACTCATAGTAGGAGCAGGTATTGCTGTAGTCCTCTTGGCTATCTTAGTCCCTATAATTATCTACAGAATGTGGTCAAAAGATTCAGGTAACTACTCAAAGATTATAAATAAAGAGCTTCCTCCTAAAATACCATCATCAGAAGGTATGTATAAACTAAAAGCAAATGTTAACACTCCAGTTCAAGTGACAGAAACTTCTCAAGAAGAGATAATTGAAACACAAACAAAATTTTCTTCTCCTTCACTAGAGGATCTTAATAAGGAAGAAGTAGACATTCCAGAGAAAAAACAACCTCCAACTGAAACAAAACCGACTTCCGATTCTGAAGCTAAAGAAAATCAAATACAAGAAGTAGATAGTTGGAAACCAAAAGTACTCACTTCAACACCAATTATCCCAGAGAAAGAAATACCTGCTAAAATAGAGGAAAGTACTCAGGTATCTCAACCACAAAAAGAATCTACTAAAGATACCCAATCCCTCCCAGATCTAGCTATCCCTACTCCAGAAACATTCGTACAACAACCTACTACATCAAATACTCCTG
>CAZYNJ010000001.1:16829-48402 GCA_964648955.1 uncultured Candidatus Saccharibacteria bacterium
CAGGAACGCCACACCCAAAAGGTAAACGATTAGTAAATTCCCAGAGATGTTTAAGAACAAGTGATATTGATATGGTAGGTGATATGGAACACTGCACTACCTTTGAGATGCTAGGAAACTGGTCCTTAAATGATTACTTTAAAAAGGAAGCTATTAATCTAACTGTCGAATTCTTTGTTGAAGAATTGGGAATAGATATAAACAAGATATACGCTTCTGTGTTCAAGGGAGAAGGAGAAATCCCAATGGATGATGAATCTGTTGAGATATGGAAAGAGATATTCTTGAAATATAAAATAGCTGCGAAAGTAGGAAAGAATGAAAGAATAATGGCACTTGGAAAAGAAGATAACTGGTGGGAACTTGCAGCAGGAGGCCCTTGTGGTCCTGACTCAGAGATATTCTATAAGACTGATGCAGGGAAGTTAATAGAAATAGGGAATAATGTATTCATGCAATATCTTCTTGAAGATGGAGAATATAAACCATTAGGTATTCATAATGTTGACTTTGGAGGAGGCTTAGATAGACTGGCTATGATCAGTCAGGGAGTAGCTAGTGTATTTGAAGTTGATATCTATAAACCAATATTGGAGAAAGTACAATCGTTAAATAAAATACATGATGTTAAATCTGAAAGAATAGTAGTTGACCATATTAAAGCAGCAACATGGATAATTATGGATGGTGTAGAACCTAGTAGAAATGAAAGAGGATATGTCCTTAGAAAATTAATCAGAAGAGCAATAAACAATGCAAAATCTTTAGGAATAGAAAAACCCTTTACCAGACAAGTTGGAGGAATAGCTATTGAACAATTCTCCCCTGTATGGCCAAAGTTGGCAGAAGACAAGGAAAGAATTTTAAATGTTTTGGAACAAGAAGAAATCAAATGTAACAAAGCGAACAAGATTGCTAGAGATCCGAAGAATTTTGACTCACCTACAGGTCCAACAAGTGCATATTTGGAGAGAGGATTGTATATAGAAGGAAAGAGCCCAACAGGGTTTGCAGGATTTGACTATTATCAGAGAACAGGACTAGATATCGAAATGATAATAAAAGAACTTAAGAAAAGAAATATTAAAATTGATGAAGAAAAATACCTTGAGGAATTTGATACTGCAATGAAACAACACCAAGAACAATCTAGAACTGCAAGCAAAGGAATGTTTAAAGGTGGTTTAGCAGATACATCAGAAATGTCTACAAAGTATCATACAACTACCCACCTACTCTTAGAGGCACTTAGAAGAGTGCTCGGTAATCAAATAGTACAAAAGGGAGCTAATATTACTCCAGAAAGGCTTAGATTTGATTACAATAGTGAGAAGAAATTAACCCCAGAACAAGTAAAGAAAGTCGAAGATATTGTAAATAATCAGATTAAAGAAGATTTACCTGTTACTTTTGAAATCCTTCCTAAGAAAGAAGCAATCAAAAAAGTAGAAACTGCTGTCTTCACTGAAAAGTATGGAGATGAAGTTAAGGTATATTATATAGGAGACAAGAAGAGCCCCTTCTCCATTGAAATATGTGGTGGTCCTCATGTAGAAAATACAGGTGGTCTGGGAACATTTAGAATTACAAAACAAAAAAATGTAGGAGCAGGAATTAAGAGAATAAAGGGGGTGCTTGAATAATGATAGAATACCCAATGCTAGCAATTGACTACGGGGATAAACATTTTGGCCTAGCATACTCAGATAGTACTGGATTAATTGCAACTCCTTTAGAAGTGTTACATCTAACAAAAAGAAAAACTAAAAAAGATATTGTCCTAGAAATTGTACAAATTATAAAAGAATATAAAGTAAAAAGTATCTTACTAGGAAAACCTCAGATATTTACAAAAGAACATAAAAAAACTTTAGAAAAGATAACTCTCTTTGAGAATATGCTAAAACAACATACAACTCTCCCTGTCCTTACAACTGATGAGAGCTTTTCTACAATAGAAGCTCAAAATATGCTACTATCAACAGGACAGAATACTAAGTCTACCAAGGGAAAGATTGATAAAATATCTGCTACAGTCTTTCTCCAAGAATTCTTAAATTCAAATTACCAAAAAGGTGGGTCTATTTAAAGGAATAAAATCAATAGTAAAAATCTTCTTCCTAGCTTTGATTACAGTAGTGATAATAGGAATCATTATCAAACTAGACTATAACAAAGCTCTAGAAACTCCTAATAGTAGTGATACCGCAAAGATCTCTTTAGAAATAACCCCAGGGGAAACTACTGAAGATATCCTTAATGCACTCGTTCAAAACGATTTGATTAAAGAGAAGTGGCTTAATTATGCAAAGATATACTTAAAACTCAAGGATCTCTCTTCTAGCCTACAAGCCGGTACTTACTCCCTTCCTAAAAACCTCACCATATTGGAAATAATAGAAACATTGCAAAATGGTAGAGATCCAGATAATTGGGTAACAATTCCGGAAGGACTTAGAAAGGACACAATGGCAGATCTTATTACAAAAGAAATTCCTACTCTCTCAAAGGAAACTTTCTTAGCATTGACAATCGACAAAACTTTCATAGATACCTTAGCTCTCCCTGTAGATATACAAGACTTAGAAGGATACCTCTTTCCCGATACATATGCTTTTGCTCCTGAAGCTACAGAGGCAGATGTAATTACGAAAATAGTAGAAAACTTCAAGACCATAGTGGGTACAGAAGATAGCTACAAAGATATCATTTTCGCAAGTATTGTAGAAAGAGAAGGATTTGACAATGAAGATAGGCCAACAATCGCAGGAATATTAATTAAAAGATATAATGAAGGATGGAAGTTGGGATCCAGTGTAACTGTCCTCTACCACTTTAAGACATGGAAGGAAGAAACTCTAACTACAGAAGATCTAGATGATACTAGCAATCCATATAATACATATGCGCTAGTTGGATTACCTCCAACACCAATTTGTAACCCTGGATTAGAATCTATAAAGGCCATGAGAAATCCTGTAGAAACAGACTACTACTACTTTATCCGTGGAAAGGATACAGAAGAGAAAAAGGGAGAAACACATTACGGTATCACATATGAAGACCATCAAGAGAATATTAATAATTACCTAAGATAACACTGCTTTGGAATGGGTATCTCTATAGATCTAAATGAAAAACAAGTAAAAGATATAGATGGGAAGTCTAAATCTGTTTTCAAGAAGAAACGATCTGTTCCCTCAAAACATAAAGATATCCAAAAGGTAGTTCAGAAATCCACAGGAACTAAGAAAAAACTTAATTGGAAGAAAATAATCATCTACTCTCTACTTGCACTGCTTAGCAGTGGCTTGATATATGGTGGATATAAAGTGTACAGAATAACAAAAGATCTTGGATTTAAATTAAATCCTAGTGATCTCGTAGCAAAAGAAACTCCACCTGAACTAAAAAAAGATTCCACCGAGACATATACCAATGTATTACTTGTAGGGATAGATACTAGAGGAAATGGAAGCTCTCTCCTAAACACAGACTCCATCATATTTGCTTCTTTCAATCATGACACAAAAAATATTACTCTTGTTTCTATTCCTCGTGATTTTTATGTCTCTCTTCCCGATGAATTTTGGTTTAAAAAAATAAATTCTTTCTATAGCTACGGAGAAGAATTAGAGGAGGGAAGCGGACTATCACTACTACAAACCAAGGTAGAAGAACTAGTCGGAGAGGAGATTCAATACTATGCAATGATTGACTTAAAAGGCTTCGTAAATTTAATTGATTCTTTAGATGGAACATATATAAATGTTGAAAACTCCTTTACCGATTATATGTACCCTGCAGATAATAATGTTGGTTACCAAACGGTAACTTTCACAGCGGGTCCTCAGACTATGGATGGAGATATTGCTTTAAAATATGCAAGATCCAGACATTCTATGGATAATGGGGAAGGTTCTGACTTTGCAAGAGCTCGACGTCAACAAAAAGTATTGGAAGCACTCAAAAAGAAAGTTTTTGATTCAGGAAATTACACTAATCCACAATTAGTCTTAGATCTAATAAATAATGTTAGTAGTAATTTAACAATCTCTGAATTTACAATTGATGATATTAAAGCGGCTATTAATATCCAAGATGAATTAAAAGAGGGAGAGGGAGAAATCTTTTCTTTTGTACTGGACCCTAATATTGGAAATAGTAGAATAGTAACTAGTAAAAATGTTACTACAACAAATGCCTATGCCATTGGACCAGTACTTGGACTAGGAGACTATGAGGATATTCATGATCTTATCAATAAAACACTAGAAACCCCAAGCCTCTATGAAGAAGATGCTTCCATCTACATTTATGATACAGGCCTAGGATATCAAAATACATATACAAAAAAACAGGAACTGTTGGAGAAATATCCCTACTCTAATATAAGGTTTATGGGAAGCCTCTATTATGATAAAGAAGGTATTGTCATATATGAACACGAAACTGGATTAAAAGCTTCAACTTTCGATATATTGGCTACATACTTAGATACAACTAATCTAACACAACCTGAATATATAACAACAAATTTGAATGGGGAGGATATCTCCATCTTCTTTGGGGAAGAAATTATTCTAGAAGAAACAAGCGTAAATGAATAAACTCTTTCATGGAAAAGGAACTTTCTTATCATTAAGAGAAGCAAAAAGAGAGATTAAAAACATTCTAGAGAACAAGGACATTGAAAAGATGGTAATCGAGGGGGATAAGATAGCCCCTGAAAAGGTACTAGATATTCTAAATACAAACTCCCTCTTTGCCCCTGAACGATTAATCTTCATAAAACGTTTGTACCGAAATAAAGACAAAACTACTCTAATCCCATATCTTCTAGAATTCCTAGAAAAAGATCATAGTAATACCCATGTAATAATTTGGGAAGATCAAAAGATAAGATCTATTACTAAATATTTTAAATACTTTCAAAATAATAATCAGGTAGGAGAATCTTCTGATTTAAATAAAAGGACTTTCTTAACATGGGCATCTCAAGAAATAGAAGATCGAGGAATAATCTTAGATAAATCATTGATAAAGATCCTCTCAGAGAGAACAAATTTCTCTCCTGAGAGTTTTACTAATGAGATACAAAAATTAAAATTAACAGGCAAGAGAGTTTTCAAAGAAGAAGATATTCTAGAGAGTACAATTGACTCTTTAGAGTATGATATTTGGAAATTAATCGGTTCGATCAATTCTAGTGAGGATATTCCAGAAAGAATAAAAATTCTTGAGAAGATTCTCTCTCAGAAAGTTGATGTTCTTTTTATAATTTCAATGCTTGCCAGAAATCTCAGACTCACTGTACAAATAAAAGAGCTCTTAGAAGAGAATACTAGCTCTCGTGAGATTGCCTCTCTTCTACGAATTCCTCCTTTCCTAATTCCTCAAATGCAAAGGGTTGCAAGAGGATATTCAAAAGAAAAAATCTCTCTTCTTTATGAAAAACTCTCCAGTTTAGACTATGAAATAAAGAGAGGGAGGATAGAACCAAGATTAGGAATTACACTTTTAATAACTAAATTCTAATTCATCATTGACACAAAGGTCTTAATTCCATAAACTTTTAGAAGATTAATTAAATCTACTTTTGTCTTAATGGCAACAAACAAAAGAAAAACGAGAAAAACTACAAAGATATTACTAATCATATCAGGGATTTTTGGCCTTTTGATAATCGCTGGCGCTATATATTTCTATGCTTTGAAAGATATTGCCCCAGGAGATGGTTCTACTGATCAAGTATATTGTGGTTGTTACTTCCTAGATCCATTAGTGAGTAATAGCTGTGGTGATGCAAGATTGGGTTTTAATTTCGATTTAGCAAATGGTCCAGACTTAGCACAATGTGATCCAGAATGTGATACATCATCTCTTAATACTAGCTATTTAAACAGTGATACTGAACAAGCAGATTACCAGATATGTCTAATACAAAATATATCTGACGAACGATGTACTCGATTAAACATTCTTACAGATGAGGGCCAGATCATCACTGGGAAAATCACTAGGGATGATATCTTGAAAATAACTGCAACTTTCGATGATGTTTATTCTAATTACACCTTCTATATTAACAATGAGCCTGTAGATGCAGATACCGTTTCTGTTGATCAGATGACGATAGAAAAGACAATCAATGTTACTGATTACCCCGATTCTTCTTCCTTAGAAATTAAAGCTTCTGCAAGGGATTCATCAGAAGAAACAATTAATGCAGAAGCCTGTCATAGACTGATAGAGATAGTGGGAGAAGGAGAAACTAATGTCTCTAGACTAGCTTTTGAAACCAGTACTGATAGCGATGGAGTTGGATATAGATTTGAAACTGCATTAATTGATGTCGGGAATCTTACCGATACGGGAGATATAAAAGTTGTATTCAGCTTTGATAAAACTTCACTTTACGATCTCACTATGATAGATGGTCTCTCAATTAATAGCTCTGCCGGAAGAATTACCCTACAAGAAACAGATCTCTACCTAGCTACTAACTTTGATGATAATGAAAGTTTTGATATTTTAGAAGATGTCACAGGAGATTTAATAATAACTGCAGAAGTGTTCCAAGGGGAGAGTAGTTTAGGTTCTACAGAAACAACGGTTGAAATTCCTATTCCTGAAGGCACAGATACAAGTACGACTACAGATACAGATGAGGATACAGATACAGATGAGACTACAGATACTTCAACAGATCAAACATCTACCTTCTCTGTAACTAAAGCTTCCTCTCCTTCGTGTGTTGAAAGAACAGAAGATAATAATTTAGCAACATTCACCATTACGATTAATAATGCACAAGAAATATCTGATGATATCACCTCGATACTTGATAAATTACCTTTAGGGTTTACATATATAGAAAGTTCCTCAACGATAAATGGTCAAAGCATTAGTGATAATGACTATGTCACCATTGCAACGGTTGGAAATTCACAGGAAATAACATGGGGAGCCGAAAATGGATGGTCTATACCTGCCTCAGATTCAATGACCATTATATTTGAAGCTTTAGCAGGAGCTAATGCAATAACAGGATCCAATCAAAATGAAGTCATCGTAACCCCTCTTAACACACCTGATGACCCAACTGATTTAAGGGCTGAAGCTGTAATACAAGTAGCCCAAGATTGTACCTCTCCTGATACAGGAATCCTTGATCTGTCAATAGTGAAAATTCTAATAGGTATCATGATAATCAGTACTGGATACTTCATCTCTAGCTCTTCCACAGGAATTCAATGGGCAGAAGCAGTAACTCGAACATCTTCATATAGAACAGTAAGAAGAACAGGAATCAAAATATTTAGACCGAAGGAATACTTTGAAACAAAGATCATAGAAAAAGCAGAGAAAAGAAAATCTAAAAAATAGTTCTACTCTATATCCCCTGAAGAAAATGCAATAGCTTTCCCATTCTTTCCATATGGAAGTTCATCAGAGACAACTATAAAGTAATAGGTATTGGTACTTAAAAGGTTTGAAACTATCACCTCATGCTTTCTACTCTTCTCTAGATTCTCAGGATTAACAGCTACCCTCTCTATTTCATATGAACTATCACCATATAAAACATACCCTAAACAGGAATCTTTTGTCTCCCATGATATTCTAACAATATTATCCCCCTCTTTAGAAAGAAAGATATTGATGGGCATACATGAAGAAGACCCTTTTGAGATTAGAATTACTCCGATTCCCCCAAGAAGAAATAATAGACAACCAGATATTGATGATATTAACAAATTTCTTTTCTTAAATTTCATCCCTCTATAATATTAAGATAAAAGATTTGATAGCTAGAATTCTTTCCATCTGAAATCTCTAAAATAACTTTCTCCCCACTCATAGATGTCTTCTGAATAGGTACACCATGAACTTCTAGACCATCTACAACTAACCAAAGAGGTCCCTTTAGAAGAGAAAGCTCAAGGTCAACAGAATCTGAATCTGATACAGTGACGAAGTAGGAATAAATCTCTCCTACATATCCATTAATTGGAGGTTCACTCTTAAAAACAGGAATGTCATTAAAATCCGAAACCTCCCCTTCTATTACAACCTTATCATCCTGAGTACCTTCTACCTCTCCTTTTTTTGGAATTCTGGAAAAAATAGTGATCGTAGCACCAAGAAACATTACAATACTAAAAATAATAATACCTTGGATTTTTCTTTTTTTACTATAAATCATCATATAAAAATAGTGTAACAACAAAACAATTAGTTTACAAACATCTTTTTTCTCTATATAATGACTACGACACTTAAACATTTTTACATAAATATTTATATATAAAAGAATCTAGATGCCAAATCTCCAAACATCTATAAAAGACTTAAGACAAAACAAAAGAAGAGCTGAATTCAATAAACGAATTAGAAATAGAATGAAAAGAGCTATTAAAAATTTTGATGAGCTTCTAAAGGAAAATAATCCCGAGAAGGCTAAAACTGCTCTAGTGCAAGCATATAAAATACTTGATAAAGCAGCTCAGAAAAACGTTATCAAAAAAAATACTGCAAGTCGAAAGAAATCTAGACTTGCATCAAAATTAAACAAACTTGCCCAAGATAATGTCAAATCTGCTAAAAAGGGCGCTTAGACTTTCGATAGCGCCTGCAATACTAATAATTGCTATAAAGATACTAGGAATTCTTTTGCTGAGTTCCGTGTATGATTTTGACATCCAAATAGGGAATGATTTAAATCATACCTTTTCTACACAGATATATATCTCTAATGAACAAGATGCTCTCTTTCTTAATTCTGTAACGGATGCCCTAACCCTCTTCTCTTTGATACTACCCTTACTATATATGATCTTAAAGATCTCCATCCTCCAGACCTCCAAGAGAAATCCTCGTACTGTTGTTAAATTAACTAAAGCTAACCTTCTTAAGTGGGTAACAAAGGATGATACAAATTTCCTCAAGGTATTCATTTGGACAGCCTTCCTCTGGATAATATCAGCATTAGTAGTTGTCAATACTTTGCAAATGAAGACTAATCTTGTTATTGGTATTACTGCTGCAGTATGCACATTGATTGCTACTTGGGGAGTCCTTCATGTATTTGAAATAGAAAGTAATAAAGTATATCCTGAAGAAGGAGGAAAACTTTTCTAGAATGTATATAAGTAAAAATAAAAAACAACGATTCCTATCAAAAGCTGGGAGATTCTTAGAACCATTTGCATTGGGGATTCTTTGTTTACTCTTTATAATCCCCGCTCTAACATTCTCTAATCTCACACCTCTCACTCAAAAGCTCAATCCTAATGTCCTAGGTACGGAAGACAAGACAGGATTTGATATAGAGCTAGTAGGTGGAAATCATAATGTCTTTCAAAGCGAACATTTACTTAAAAATGAGGACGGTAACTATAAATATGACACAAAGATTCTAAAACATACTTCTGGAGATTACTCAAAACCAATTCTATTAATAGAGAATACCTCTAGTATTAGCCAAGATGTTACATTTGCTGGAAGAACCGAAATACCAATAGGATCTAGAATTGGAATAATTTACAATAATAAGTTCCATGTACTCCAGAATAATACAGGGAAAACTACAGAGGTAACCCTTCCTTTAGATCCTTTAAATACAACTAATATTTTTCTTTCCGTGGAAGCCTTCTCTGATGTCCGCTTTCAAGAAACATTCTATATGGATATATCCTTCAATTAGATTTCCCTTCTCTTACAGCATGTTGGTATAATTGCTCTGTATGAAAGAGACTTTACAAGGAATTAATCAAATTAGAAACTTTTCAATAATTGCACATATCGATCACGGTAAGTCAACTCTTGCTGATAGAATGTTGGAAGCAACAGATACAGATATATCGAGAGAGAAAATGGATGAGAGAATCCTTGACAGATTAGAGCTGGAGCAAGAAAAGGGTATAACTATTAAACTACAACCCGTTAAAATGAAATGGAAAGGATATACTCTTAACTTGATCGATACACCTGGGCATGTAGATTTCTCCTATGAAGTTTCTCGATCTCTTGCCGCATGTGAAGCAGCAGTTCTTTTAGTAGATGCACAAAAGGGAATACAAGCACAAACAATTTCAAATACAAGAAATGCTTTAGACCTCGGGCTAACACTCATTCCCGTAATTAACAAGATTGATTTGCCACATATCGATATCGAAAAAAGAGAAAGAGAACTCTGTGATCTATTAGGCTTCAAAAGAAATGAGATTATAAAAGTTTCAGGAAGAACAGGTGAGAATGTATCTCAACTCTTAGATGAGATTGTAAAAAGAACCCCTCCTCCACAAGACAACTCAAATGGAGATTTAAGAGCACTAATATTTGATTCCTTCTACGATGAATATAGAGGTGTTGTAATCTCTGTAAGAATATTTGAAGGAGAAATTAAACATAGAAAAGGGAAGGAAAAACCACTTTACATTCTCCAAAAAGAAGAAACCTTTAAGCCAACGGAGATTGGAATCTTTTCTCCAAAGATGATAGAGACAGAGGAGTTAAAAACAGGAGAAGTAGGATATATCTCTACTGGACTAAAAGATATTAAATACTTCACAGTAGGAGATACAGTGTCAGATAATCCAGAGGCTAAACCCCTTCCAGGATATGAAATACCTAAACCCAATGTATTTGCATCCTTCTTCCCGATAACTCCAGATCAATATGAATCATTAAAGATAGGGTTAAATAAACTAGCCCTAAATGATGCATCATTAGTATTCACAGACCAGAGATCTCATATGCTTGGATCGGGCTTTAGATGCGGATTCTTGGGACTTCTACATATGGAAATATTACAAGAAAGATTAGAAAGGGAATACGATGTTAACCTAATAGTGACTGCACCTACCGTGGAATATAGGATTACCCTAGTGACAGGAAAAGAAATATCTATACAAACACCCCAAGAAATGCCGGACCCATCTACAATACAAGAAATAAGAGAACCGTGGGTGAGAACTCAGATAATGACACCTAGTAAATATATGGGAATCTTGATGGAATTAGCACAGAGTAGAAGAGGACAATATGTAAATACAAAATATCTAAACAAGGCTAATGAAAATATGGATCTCAGTGAACAATATATTACTTTGGAATATGATCTTCCTCTAGCCTCCCTAATCTCTAACTTCTTTGATCAATTAAAGAACCTATCTAGCGGATATGCTTCTATGGAATATGAATTTATAGATTTCTTCCCTGTAAATCTTGTCAAAGTTGCAGTACTTGTGAATCATGAAGAGATCCCTGCTCTAAGTCTTCTAGAGACAGAAGAAAACGCAAGACCAAGAGTCGTCAAAATATTAAAGATTATGAAAGATGTAATACCAAGACAACTCTTCCCCGTCCCTATCCAAGCCGCTGTAGGTGCAAAGGTAATAGCAAGAGAAGATGTGAAAGCATTTAGAAAAGATGTTACATCCAAACTCTATGGAGGAGATTACTCTAGAAAGAAAAAACTCCTAGAAAAACAAAAGAAGGGTAGAAAAAGATTAAAACAGATTGGACAAGTAACAATACCTCAAGAAGCATTCTTAGCAATTCTAAAAACATAGAGATGATTACAAACCTTACATTAAATAATTTCAGAAGGTTTAAAGAGCTAAACTTAAGTTTTGATTCTGAATTAATAGTTTTGTATGGTGATAATGCACAAGGAAAAAGCTCTATTCTAGAAGCCATATGTGTCATCTCTAATGGTAAATCTCCATGGGCACAGACAGATGATATGGTTAATAATAAGCAGAATGGAAATATCCCACACATGAGAATAGAAATGGAAAGGGAAAATGAAAAGAAATATGCTTTTTTTAAAGATAATAATAAAAGACAACACCAGATAAATAGGAAAAAAACTACTCCTAAAAACTTCTTTCAAGAAAATTCTGCAACAATATTTAATCCTGAACAAATAGAGATCTTAATGATCTCTTCATCTGACAGAAGAAACTTCATTGATGACACTATTGGGAGAACAAACTATGAATACTACAATATCCTTAAAAGTTTTAAAAAAGTTCTAAAACAAAGAAATGCATATCTCAAAAAACTCTCTAAACTCTTTTATGAGAACGGTACAGTTGCTAGAAACGATCCAGTACTCTCTGTCTGGACATCCAAATTTATTGATCTTTCCTCAATAATCTCCCAGCAAAGAGAAGATATGTGTAAAAAACTCTCAAAGGCTAATTTTAAGTTAAGATATATTTCTACTATTCGAGATTTTAAAAATACAAAAGAAGAACTTACTAAACAGATAGAGGATAGTAAAAAAAGAGATATTGCCACTGGATATACAAATGTTGGAGCACATAGAGAAGATTGGCAAATACATGATAAACAAGATATTAAGAAATTTGGATCAAGAGGTCAAAAAAGATTAGCCATTGGGAAATTGATATTCAGAACTCAAGAAGTATTCGCAAAAGAAAACGGTTTCTATCCCACCTTACTTCTAGATGATATATCCTCCGAATTAGATAAAATGAATACAAAAGAGATATTAAAAGAAAGTCTACTTGAGAAGCAACAAACCTTTATTACAGTGATTGATCCAAAAACACTACCAAAAGATGTTCAGAAGAAAGCACAGTTGATAGACTTATCTGTCTTTTAGAAAATCGATCTTCTTCATTTTAAAATCCTTTGGAAAAAACTCTATTCTACCCTTCCTATAATTCATCCTAAGCCTCTTGATGTCAGGATTATGCCCAGTAACTAACATATATAATAGCTGGAGAAGAAAAGATGTCATATTAAGGATGGAGAAAAACAAATTCCCCTTGTTCTCTTTCCTATCAAAGCTTTCTCCCTTCTTTATACCTAAAACTTTCTTAGAAACAGAATATTTATCAAAAAGCCACTCATTATGACCTAAAAGAACTTTAAGATACTCCTTTCTGTACAAAGGGATTAAGGAAACAATCTCATTCAAATTAAAAATGTCAGAATCTAAACAAAGACTTCTCTCTTCTGCAATGAAGTTAATACATAACTTATCTTTCACCCCTGTCTTCCTATCTCCAACCCTGATTCTTTTATGGAAAATGTTTCTAAAGAGAATAATGGCCCTATATATCCATGCCCTATCATTCTTCAACACAATAAAGATGTCTATATCATCATCTTCTTTTACGAAGCCTGAAGCAATAGATCCTGATATCGCAATAAATTTAACCCAATTAAAAACTAAAATATATTTAATAGATTCTTTTGCAATTTGAATCTTCCTTTTTGAACAGGTATTTCTTATCTTTTCTACATTGATATTTTTAAAATCTATCCTTCCTAATATATCTTCCTCCCAAAAGGTATAAAGAACCTTCCTATCTATCGGTATTCCCATATTTCTTCTAAATAAAGAATATTCTTTGAGTATTTGCTCTATTTTCATATATACTTTAAATAGTACATTATATTCTTACCTTTGAAAAAGAAATTCTCGCCTTTTAGACAACCCTCAATCTCTTTTTCTGGTAAACTATTCTTTAGATAATGACTTTTTGAAATGAGACAACATGCTATTCCTCAAAATATACTAGATGTAGAGTTTAAAATCTTTACAAAGTTTACTCTAAAAGAGTTTGCCTATTTAGCTATAGGAATTGGGACTGGAGGTCTCTTCCTTTACCTCTATGCTAAAGATCAAATACCTGCAATTATTGCCATCCCAATCTTTGTTGTTACATCTGGGATAGGGATTTTCTTCGCATTGGTTCCAATCAATGATCAACCAGCTGATAAGTTTCTTAGAAACTTTCTCGCTGCAATAAGAAAACCTACTAGAAGAGTTTGGCTTGACTCAAAAATGAAAAGTTCCCGTACTAAGACAGAAGTAAAACTCGCGAAACAGGCAATCTCTAAGAATTTAGATGTTGAGATAAAAAGACCCAAGATAATTGGTAGCTCTAAGATAGAAATTCAGAAAGAAAAATTGGACGATCGAAAACTCGACCTCTTGAAAGATAATAAACCTATACAAGAAGAACTCCCCACAATAGAGACAACAAAAGGGAAGAAGTCTTTTGTTGAGAAACAATTAGTACTCACATCTGAGAATATCAAAGATTATCAATTTGATATAGAGGGAATCGATAAGTTACCGGGGAATATAAATATTTGGGTTTCTGATAAAAATTTTAAACCTATACCTAATGTAGTAATACAGCTAAGTGATAAAGATAAAAAACTACTATACGCTAATAAAACACCAACTAATGGATACTTCCTGACAAACAAGATATTCAAAGAGGGTATATACTTTCTAAAGATGGAGAGTAGTAATTTCTCCTTTCCAGATGTGAAGATTGTATTAGATAAGAATATTAATAAAAAGCCAATTAAAATAACTGCCATTTAGTGTGGAAACAAAAGCGAGAGCAAAAACAATTGAATCTACACAGGATCACCTTGAGATAAAGGAAATCATAGACGATATTGTAATAACAAAAGCTGGCAGTGCAGCACTTGTATTACAAACATCGGCTGTAAATTTTGATCTTCTTTCTGAGTACGAGCAAGATAATAAAATATATGCTTTTGCAGGTCTTCTAAATTCCCTTAATTTTCACATGCAGATAATGATTAGAACTAGGAGAATAGATATCTCGACTTATATTGATTATCTTAAGAGTATGAACGATCGTGCTCTCTCCCCTGGCCTCAAAAAACAATTGAATATCTATACTATCTTTATCCAGAATTTGATTGTTCAAAATGATGTCTTAGATAAGAATTTCTTCATTGTGGTACCTTATAATCCATCTTTCCAGTTACCTACTCTTAATATATTGGATAAAAAGAAGAAAGATGACATTAAAGAGAGACAGGAGAAAATGGCCAAAGAGAAGTTAATCGAGCAAGCTAAAATGTTTCTTTACCCTAAGAGAGATCATATATTAAAGCAAATAGCTAGGATAGGATTAGATGGACATCAATTAACTAGTAAGGAACTTTTAGCTGAATTCTATACTTTATACAACCCTGGAGAGAAAGATGAGTAATTTTGATAATAAAACGGAAATACAATCTAAAACCTCTGAGAGGCTTAATGATAAAAATACTCTTGGTATTGATACTTCCAAGTATACTACCTTTAAACAAGAACTAACTGATATTAGAGAAAAAGAGAGTGATGATACTCCCAAGATAGAAAATGAAAAATATAATGATCCAAAGGAAGATCCCAAAGAGAAAAAGGTCACCTTCTTACAAAAGATGTTGAATAGTATAAAAAAGGACGACCCCAAGAAAAATATTCAAGATGAATTAGAATCGGAGAATATACAGTCTAAATACATTCCTAATACTAAATTTGAAGGTATGACAGTAGAAGATATAGTAGCTCCAATCGATATGGAAATTGATTTTAAGACTGTACAAATGGGGGATTTTTTCTATAGAACCTTCTTCATTAGTGGATACCCCCGTTTTGTGGGACCTAACTGGCTCTCTCCATTGGTAAACTTTGAACATTCTTTAAGAATAAGTACTTTTTATTACCCTGTTGATTCTAAAGAGATTTTAGATAAACTAAAAAAGAAAATAGGAGAGATAGAGGCCACCCTATATGCTCAAATGGAAGAGAGGAAAGCTGTAGACCCCTCCTTAAAGGTGAAGCTTACAGATGCCCAACAATTACAAGATTCAATTGCAGAGGGAACTGAAAAATTCTTCCACTTTGGGATGTATATAACTATATATGCAAAAGAGAAGAAACTTTTGGAGAAATATTCTAAGAATTTAGTCTCTACTCTTGCAGCTATAAATGTAGACGCTAAACCCGCCATGTTACTCCAAGAACAAGGATTGATTAGTACACAACCGTTAGGACTAGACAAAATCTATATCACTAGAAACATGGACACCACATCTCTTGCTACCACATTCCCCTTTGTTACTTCAGAATTAACAATGGATCATGGCATTATGTACGGCATAAACCAACATAATAATAGTTTAGTGATATTTGATCGCTTTGAATTAGAAAATGCTAATGCTGTTGTTTTTGCTAAATCTGGAGCAGGGAAGAGCTACTCAGTTAAATTAGAAGCTATTAGAAGCCTCATGCTTGGGACTGAGATAATCATCATAGATCCTGAGAGAGAGTACCAAGATTTATCCGAAGCTGTAGATGGAGCATATATATCCTTTTCACAAGATCAAGGAAACAAGATGAATCCATTTGAACTCTCAGGTGTTACTAATCAAGATGAAGATGAGCTTAGAATGAAAATGCTTACTCTACAGGGATTCTTCAAAGTTCTTTTTGAAGGATTAGACAATATCGAATCTTCGATACTAGATAGAGCATTGATATTAACATATAGGGAGAAAGGTATTACATTCGATCCTTCTACACAAAAAAATCGCCCTCCTTTACTAGAAGATCTCTATAAAGTTCTTAAAGGGATGGCAGAGACTGAGGCTCATAACATGGCTAGAAGATTAGAAAAATATATCCTTGGAAGTGGTGCTGGGATATTTAACCAAACAAGTAATTTTGAGATTGATAACCCATTTACTGTATTTAGTATCAGAGACCTACAGGATGAATTAAAACCATTAGCAATGTATCTTATGCTTGATTTCATCTGGACCAAAATTAAGAAAGTCCAAAAAAGAAGAATCTTAATAGTCGATGAGGCTTGGTATATGATGCAAAGTGAAGACTCTGCGAAATTTATGTATTCTATTGCTAAAAGAGCTCGTAAATACTACCTAGGTCTAACAACAATTACTCAAGACGTAGCAGATTTTCTAACCAATGAGATGGGAAGAGCTATTATTTCTAACTCATCGATTCAACTCCTTATGAAGCAAAGTCCATCTTCTATAGACACATTACAAGAAAGATTTCATCTCTCTGAAGGTGAAAAGAATTATCTCTTAAGCTGTGATCAAGGACAAGGCCTCTTTTTTGCAGGTTCGAATCATGTAGCTATGCAAGTAGTTTCTAGCCAAGCAGAACATGAATTAATCACCTCTGATCCCAGAGATCTAGAACTTAAAAAACAGCAGAAGGGGAAGGAAGATAAACGAACGATAAGGGAATTAGCAGCCCTCTTTGATCCTCCAGTAACACAAAAATTGATTTCAGGACAAGGCAACATTAAAAAACAGGATGAAATGTTGACTAGAGCAGTGGAACAAAGAAAGACAGATGTTAAACAGATAGAAAGAGAGAGAAGCGATTATGAGGTTGAGTTGGAGAGAAGATTAGCAGAAGAAAAGAATCAAAAGTTACAACAGGGTATATTAAAAGATATAGAAGAGAATTCCTTGACAGAACAGATTGCAAAAAATAGAAATGAATTACAAAGAGACAATTTACATATAACCCCTCAGGGATATATTGAGCAGAAGGATGAAAAACAAAGGAACCAATAATACAAATCAAAATTTAAAAATTAAAAAGAGAGACTACCTCACAACAGAGAAAATTAATCTGGGAAACTTTTCTGCAAACAAGATTTCAGACGATCTAAAGTCTTTAGAAGTCGCAGAAAAAGAGAATATAAAAACTCCCCTTGTTAATGAAAATCCTCAAATAATTGAAGATTCAAAAGAGATGCTAGCATTAAAATTAGCTAACCCCTTTAGAGGTTATTAACTAAGTGGACCTTGATCAGGAAGTACAAACTCTTTAACATTCTCTGCATTAATAACTATTGGCATTTGAGATCCTTCTACTATCCTTCTTGTAGCACTTCTAACCATTGTTGCAATATTTCTTTCTAATTGTCTTAAGCCCGCATCAAAACCAACCGGCCTTACTAACACAGGCCATATATCATCATCTACTACGATATATTTTTCATTCAGACCAATATTTTTAAAAACTCTGGGTAATAGATATTCTTTAGCAATCACAGTCTTCTCTTCATCCGAATAGCTTGTAAAACGAATCACCTCCATACGATCTAGTAAAGCAGTAGAAATACCCCCTAGATTATTTGCTGTACAGATAAAAAATACATTAGAAAGATCTGCTGGGTAATCGATATAGTGATCCACAAAAGAAACGTTCTGTTCGGGATCTAAGATCTCTAACAAAGCGGCCATTACGTCATTTAAAAGCCCTGCATTACCACTAGCCTTATCCAACTCATCTAAAAGGATAACAGGGTTCATTGTCCCTGTGTTTATCAATGCCTTCACTATCTGTCCAGGTTCTGCATCCAAAGATGTTCTATTAGAACCCCTCAATGTTCTAACATCACCAATAGCACCAAGAGATATTCTTATAAATTTTCTACCCATTGCTTCTGCTATAGATCTTGCTATTGATGTTTTTCCAACACCTTGGAGACCGAGAAATAACATAACCGGTGCGTTTGCAGATTGACCCCTTTCTTTTCCTCCTCTTCTACTCCCCTGCAATTGCATTATCGATAGGTAATCAAGAATAATACTCTTTATCGTTTCCATACCATAGTGAGTTCTATCCATCACGGCTTTCGCATTCTTTAAATCAAGATTATCCTCTGTAACCCTACCAAAGGGTATTCTTGTAACCCAATCTATATATTTTTCAGTAGCAGGAAATTCCGCAGAGTATGTACCAAACTTAGCAGATCTATAGAGCCTTTGTACAGACTTCATAGCATTTTCCCTTAGCCCTATTGGCAAATTAGCTCCTGCAAGTTTAGATTCTAACTCCTTTACCTCCGAGAAAATATCTCCGGTAGGAGCGTTTGTTACAGGAGGAATTTTATTAATATTTTGATACTCATTCATAGGCAGATTCTAAAATATATTACCATGGAGATATGATTATTAGTAGCTTATACCTAAGTTACAGACCAAATATTTAAACTATATACCTTAGAACAAGATTAATAGCTTGATAATACAAATTCCTTGATCTTCTTTGCAACAAAATCTATCTCCTCCTCTGTATTATAAATACCTACACTCAATCGTAATGTAGGACTAAAACTAAATCTATTATGTAATGGCTCTGCACAATGAAAACCGTCTCTTAAACAAATATCGTTCTTACTTAAAAATTCTACTAACTTATTCCCATCTCTCATATCAATTAATTTTTCTTTTTTCCTACATCCTTGAAACTTAAAACCTTTGATATTAAAAGCAACTACCCCTCCACAACGATTAGTTGTATCCATAGGACCAAGAACCTTAAACCAATCTAAACTATTGAAATTATTAATAAATCTTTCTGCCAAAGACTTTTCATATTCTTCTATCTCTTCAAATCCGCCAAAGTTTGCTACTACTTTCTCAAACCACTTGAGCGTCTTCATCAAAACAATCCCTCCTGCAATATTAGGAGTTCCCGCTTCGTATCTCCATGGTAAATCATTAACCTCGAAATTCTTCAAAGAAACCGATTTAATCATATCTCCACCACCCATATATAGGGGAAGATCTATCGAAACTTCTTCCTTACAATATACTATTCCTGTACCTGTAGGACCATACACCTTATGTCCAGAGAATACTAAGGCATCACAATCAATGTCTTTCACATCTATTTTCATATGTGGAATACTCTGTGCTGCATCTATAATAGTTTTAGTGCCATATGGTTTAACAATCTCACATAGCTTCTTTACATCATTTCTTACACCTAATACATTAGATACATGCACTACGGAAACTATCTTAACTCTTTGTTTCTCCTTTTCACAAAGCTTTCTCAACCAATCTAGATCTAGAGTAAAGTCATCTCTAACAGGAATATACTTAATCTCAAACTTTATTTCTTTTTGTAACATTAACCAAGGGACAATATTACTGTGATGCTCCATTTCAGTTAATACGACAATCTCTCCTTCTTTTAGATATCTTTGTGTAAAAGTATTAGCTAAAAGATTTAATCCTTCTGTAGTATTCCTTGTGAAGATAATCTCTTTATATGAATTAGCATTCAAATACCCTGCTATATATTCATGTGCCTCTACCCAAAGATCTGTCGATATCTTCCCTAGCTTATGTGAACCTCTATGAATATTTGCATTCTGAGTTGTATAGTAATTCCTAATTGCATCTAATACAGCTTTTGGTTTCTGGGTAGTAGCTGCGTTATCTAAATACTTTAGTTTTTTGTTTTTAAATATTGAAAATTGTTTTCTAATATTTAGAATTTTTCTATTCATAATCTGATTATACCTTTGTCTTAAAGTTCTTGTACATCTTACTACCTTCCACTCCCATATCCCCAAAATATTTACTGTCTAATTCTTTAGAACCATATGGTCTTTCACAAGGTTTATCCAATTGCTCAAAAGCCATTTGAGCAATCTTCATCCCTTTATATATTCTAATTGGTAGCCCTGAAAGATTTACCATTTCTAATGTCATTCTAAGTTTATTCCCTGGGTCTAGAAAACCTGCTGTAACGTGTATCACTAAGCCTAACCTTCCTAATGAGCTTTTTCCTTCTAATCTTCCAACATGCCTGTTATCTACCCCCGTTATTTCTTCAATATTTGCTAATACAAAATCACCAGGATGAATTAAGTATCCACTATCTTCTATCTTTATCCTCTTCATTAAAGCATCTGTAGGTTTCTTCACATCAATTAAACCGTATTTCTCTTTATCAAAAATGAGGACTTCATCACCCAAGTGAAGATCGTAGGAAGCAGATTGTAGAAATTCTTCTGAAAATGGTTCAATACTAATCTCTCCTGTTTTTATTCTCTCTTTAACCGTTTTATCTGAAAGTATCATATAACTAAAAGGTGAATTTATTTATTACTAACTACTTCCTATCTACAAACTGCTCCCTTGATGTAGAATCTGGTCTTTCAATTTTGGAGAGGAATCTTTGTAACAATGCGTCTTCTCTTGATGCTTTTGCCAACCATGCATATGAAAGTTCTCTGTATGCAATATGTCCTCCATTCCGCGTCCTTAAATCAGCTATATATTGCAAGGCATCTAAATCAGCACTGAACCTATATCTAGTGGCATGAGCAAGTGGTAGAAGATATTTAGTATATTCATCTACAACCATTTTAGACATTACCTTTGAAGCTTTCTTCCTCCATTTTTTAATTCTCTCGTACGTACCTTCTAAATATCTTCGGTATTTCTTTCTTAGTTTAGAGGTGTTGTCCATATAAAGGTAGGAGCAGAGATAGAAACAGTTCTTGTTATCTCTTTCCAATTCATTTTTCATATCAACATCATGGAAGAGTGGTATAAATCTCGCCATTGATCTATGCCTATTAAGATCCCTCAGGGCTCCGATATCGCAGAATCCATCAAAAAGATATGGTCTAGTATTTCCAATATTCCCTAAGATATGGTGTCTATCATGGTGCTTACTTAATACCTCACTAACTTTTATTAGATCCCTGTTTTCATAGATCATTTCAGTAGAGGAACCTAAAGGATTTACCAATGATTCATAATTGGATATTAAGTATTCATCCTGAGGAATTCCCACTTCTGCATTAAAATCCTCCACTGGAGATTCTGAGAGTATTAACCTTTCTTGATCGGGTATTAGTGATTTTAAATATTTGAGCACTTCTTTTGTTGATCTCACTCTCGAAGAATCTGGTTCTACATGACGAATTAACTCTGCAGCTTCTGGGACATATCCATCAGTATCCGAATTCTTTGATGGAGAAAGTAACTCCTTAAGCATTAGCCCTACTTCATTATCTATTACTCCTTGGCTAGCACTTAGTAATGCAATTGATTCAGACCATTTTCTGGCTGTCATCAAGATAGCAAAGCTGCTCTTTAAACCAAGAGGTAAGAGATATCTTGCAGTATCAAAAGATCTAGAGCGCAAGCAACTATTTTCTAAATCATCAATATCATATGCTTTAGCTAAGGTACTTTTTGTTTCTTCCAAAACACTACTATAGTTCTCCATTTCTTCTTTAAGAATATTGTCATATTCCTCTCTGATCTCTTCAGTACCTAGGCTATCAGGAATAGCTATTACGTCTGGATTTGAGAAATCTTGATATCTAGTTGATCTGGCCTGTCCTGCACCTAATGGGTTAATATGAAAGAATTTCTCATAGAAGTATATTGGTATATTTTCCATACAAACAAAGATATCTGCCATATCTCCTACCGATTTATGACCATATTCCGTAAATATTTTTTCTAATCTTTCTACAGGATTAATCCCCTTTTCTAAAACTTCCTCCGCTATCTCCCATATTGATTTGTTAGACCTACTGTATCTAGCCCCTAAATATGCATTTATTGCAGCAGATCTTGGTCTTGTACCAGGGAGTAATGAGAGTACTTTCATATCATGCCACCAGTTTTCTAGCTGTAGAGATGCAATGGAGAGTGTTTTATCATATTTAAATTTCCACTCTCTCTTTTTCCTTGTTTTTCTTTTTAGCATGGTATTGGATATTTTTTAAGAAAGATTTTAACTTCTCTCCCAATTTCTTCTAATAATGGAATATCTAGAGGATTTTCTAATGCTTCAATTATAAATTCACTTACTTTCTTCATATCCTTTTCTTTCATTCCCCTTGTTGTAATTGATGGTGTACCAATTCTGAGTCCTGATGGATCCCAAGGTTTTCTAGGATCATTAGGTATTGCATTCTTGTTAATAACTATGCCTGCTTTTTCCAAAGCTACAGATGCTTCTTGTCCTGCTAAATTGAACCTTTTAACAACATCTACTAGAAACATATGATTATCTGTACCACCAGATATAATATCAAAATCATTTTTCATGAGTATTTTAGAAAGTTCTCTTGCATTTTTTACAATATCTTCTGTATATGTTTGGAATTCTTCTGTAGAAGCTTCTTTGAGTGCTACTGCTATCCCTGCTGTTACATGATTATGTGGGCCTCCCTGAAGTCCAGGAAATATTGCTTTATCTATTTGTTCAGCATACTCTTGTTTACACATTATCATTGCTCCTCTAGGTCCTCTAAGTGTCTTATGTGTAGTTGTTGTAACTACATCCGCTATACCTACTGGAGATGGATATATTCCTGTAGCGACTAGTCCTGCGACATGAGCAATATCTGCAACAAGGATTGCTCCAACTTCTTCAGAAATCTTTTTAAACTTCTTCCAATCTACTATTCTGGAATATGCAGAAAAACCTGCCCATATTAATTTAGGTTTATGCTTTTTAGCTAAATCTCTTACCTCATCATAGTCTATGTATCCATCTTCATTAACACCATATTGAGCAGTATTGTAATATTTACCAGATATTGAAACCTTATGCCCATGCGTAAGATGACCACCTGAATCAAGACTCATTCCCATTGTTTTATCTCCAGGCTCTAAGAATGCAAGATGTACTGCTAAGTTAGCAGGAGATCCTGAATACGGTTGTATGTTTACATGTTCTGCACCAAAGAGTTCTTTTGCTCTTTTAATAGCTAAATCTTCTATCTCATCTATTACTGCATTTCCTCTGTAATATCTTTTTCCAGAATATCCTTCTGAATATTTATTCATTAATACAGATCCCATTGCTCTTAAAACAGCAGAGGATACATAGTTTTCAGAAGCTATTAAATCTATAGTGTCTTCTTGCCTTTTTTCTTCTTTAATCAGGAGTTTATATATTTCTGGATCTATATTTTTAAGCATTTCTTTCCTCATATGAATTTATTACATTTTCAAGTAGGGAAACTATTGTCATTGGACCTACTCCTCCTGGGACTGGGGTGATGTATTCAACGGTATTTTTTATATCTTCAAGGTTAACATCTCCTACTGTTTTACCACTTTCCAAATCCTTATTAAACCCTACATCTATTACCGTTGCTCCTTGTTTAACAAATTCTTTGTTTATGAAATTTGGTTTACCATTCCCTACTATTAATATGTCTGCAGTTTTACAGATATCTTGAAGGTTCTTAGTGTGGGAATGGCATATTGTTACTGTAGCATTCCTATTTAGCATTAAAGCAGATACAGGTAGTCCTACTATTTTACTCCTACCAATTACAACTACATTCTTTCCTTCTACCTCAATATTATATTTATCTAAGAGTATCCCTATTCCTCTGGGTGTTGCAGAAACAAAGCATTTTTCTTTTCTAAAGAGTTTTCCTAAACTTTCTGCAGTTAATCCATCTACATCTTTATCTATAGATATTTTAGAAATTACTTTTTCTTCATTGAAGTTCTTAGGTAGAGGTAACTGTACCATTATTCCATCTACAGAATCATTATCATTTAATTCTGTTATTGTTTTTACTATTTCATCTTCTATAGAGGTTGCATCGAATCTGTGTATATTTACTTCTATCCCTATTCCTTTAGCTTTTTTTTCTTTCATAGATACATATTTAGTACTGGCAAAATCATTTCCAATGAGAATAATATCTAGTCGAGGAGATCTACTTATATTTACTTTTAAGGAATTAACTTTTGCTTTTAGTTCTTGCAAAAGTTCTTCTGAAATTTTTGTTCCATCTAGTAGTTCCATATTTTATTATTAAAAATTTGATTGTAAATATATTATCAAATTAGAGACTATAGGGGAAATAAAATCTCTATAATGTATATCCAATATCAAAAAGCATTTCCATAACAACTTCCAAAGGGATACCTCTAAGTACGTTATTGTAGCTTCCAGATATTTCTTTTATAAAAGTTGAAGCATAAGATCTCCAAGGATTAAATCCAAGAGCAAATAGTTTATAATCTGGATCATCGTCTAAATACTTATTGATTTCTTTTTCTAAAATTTCCCTCATTTTGACCTTCGTTTGTATGACTTGAGATGAAGTTTTGGAAATATAGGTATTTATTATATGAATACCTGTATAAAAAATAAAACTCTTCTCTGATAAAGATAGAAGTCTTTGAAAAGCTTCTTCCCTCGACTTTGGTTTCTCTAATATTTCCCCATTAAAATAACCTACTGAATCAAAGCCCATGATAATCCCTTCTTCTGATTGTACATCTACCGCTTCAGCTTTAAGTTTGGATAAATATTGAACAAGTTTATCAGGATAAGTAGGTCTATCCTTAGAATATTCATAGACATTACTTCCAATTGTTATAAAATCAAGATTTAATAGTTCAAAGGCAGCTATTCTTGTCTTTGATGTTGTTGCTAGTATTATCTTTTGCATTATCTACCTATTATACTTCATTTCCTTATACAATTTCCCCTTCTTTTCTAATAATTCTTTATAATTCCCAGACTCTGTTATCTTCCCATTCTCAAGGTAAAATATCCTATCAAACTTCTCTAGATTATCTGTATCCTTTGTAATATATATTACTGTTCTATCATCTCCTGCAAAAGAAAATACTCCCTCTAAGAGCTTCTCCTTTGATTTCCCATCTACAAAAGAAAACGGTTCATCCATAATGAAAATGTTTGCATTTCTATACAACATCCTAGCTATTGCTATCCTCTGCCAATACCCAGGAGATATTTCTTTCCCTCCTTCAAAATATTTACCTAATATCTGTTTATCACTTATCTTCTCTTTCTTTACAACCTTATCTACTTCTGCAACCTTTATAACTTTCTTATACAACTTCTCATCCACCATCTTCCTCTTATCTGATATCGTAATATTTTCTTTAAGAGTAAAATCATAATCTACAAAACCCTGGAACGTAACCGCCATCTTCTTCTTAAGTTCACCCCTATCCAACTCCCTAATTGAATGCCCATCAATTGTATAGTCTCCTGCAATTATCTGATACAAACCACAAAAAATATTTACTAAGGTACTTTTCCCCGATCCATCTCCTCCTACAAAGGCCACTTTCTCTCCTTTTTTAATTTCAAAGGTAATATTCTCTAAAATCTTTGTATCCGGATCATCTGGATATGAAAAATCTAATTCTTGGAATTCTAAACCTGGTGTTCCCTTTTTTAGCTTCTTCTTCCCGTGTACTATTTCTCCAAAACCTTCGTATTCTGCAAGTTCAAAAAATTTCTCTGCATATGCCAACCTATCGGAGAGTAAAGCGATATAATCCAAAAGGTAAAAAGATGCATCATATACTACCTCTACATAGTTGTAGAGAGCCATAAAAGTACCTAAAGAAAGCTTACTGACTACGGACTTAGCTAAGAGATATATTAGAAATATATATTTGAATATTTGATCTACTAAAGACCATATTGTTTTTTTTGCAAAGAAGTCCTCATGCCCCGAGAGTAGTCCTTTTAAATATCCAGTATATTCTTTTTCATATGTCTTTCTGATATATGTAAAAGTGTCATTTACTCTAAGTTCAGGAAAGAGGGGAATTCTAAGAGATATATTTCTGAGATAATTTAAAAACTTTAATTTTTTTA
Organism: uncultured Candidatus Saccharibacteria bacterium; assembly: GCA_964648955.1. GTDB lineage: Bacteria > Patescibacteriota > Dojkabacteria > SC72 > SC72 > CAZYNJ01. The sequence continues at coordinate 43,108 of CAZYNJ010000001.1, forward strand.
CTGACTTTTGAGAATATTCTCTAATCTTTTTTCTGCTAATGTATGAATATATCACTTCAGGTAATACAAAAATCATCAATAGTAATACTGACCAAGAGAGCGTCTTGAAGAGTATTGCTACTGATCCACCAAGACGAATTACCTGTCTAATGATTATAGAGAATGCATTATATGAGAGTATTAAACTATCTATCGAGTATGCTGGTACATATGCTATTAAGTCTTGGAACTCTTTACTTTCTACATCCTGAAGGTTAGAATCCGCTACTTCTCTCATCATTATTCTGTTTGCATCCATCCATGATTGTTCATATATCCTAGTGTAGAAATATACTCTTAGTTGCTTCGCTACTTCTACAATCATCCACAGGAACAAGATGATTGAAAGGTAGTAGAAAGAATCAGTAATAAAATACTTTTGAAAGGTAAAACTCTCCCAATTAAGAAATATATCTGCTGTAGCATCTAGAAACTTTCCTGATATTGCTACCGCATATATTTCTGCAATTGTAAGACCAATATTTAAAGTATCTCTAGATATTGCTGATATTGGATATCTCTTATATATGAATTTTAATACCTTAATCGTAGTAGATATTCTTTTAAGCAGTTTTTTGTACATAGTTAGAATATAATAGCATGTATAATTGATGAGTTAGTAATATTACTTAGAGAAAGGGATGAGAGATAGTAAATATTTAGAAAATTTACTTTATGAGATATGGGAAGAATATTTTTCTGATATTCCTAGAAAGAATTTTGTTGTTATTAAATTCGGAAAATATTCAAAAAGACAGTTAGGATCTATAAAAAGGGCTAATGGATCTACTAGGATTAAAAGTCTTGTACAGAAATATAAAGAGCTATTAGATATACAAGATGAGAAGAGTATTTCTGTGATAACAATTACTAAATATTTTCAAAATGAAAATGTTCCGGAATATGTAATAGTTTCTACAATTGCCCATGAGCTTTGTCACTATACTCATGGTTTTAACTCTCCACTCCCTAAACAATTTACATATCCCCATCAGGGAGGAGTTGTTAATAGGGAGATGGATAAGCGGGGTCTGAAAGATATTCGTTTAGAAACTAAAAAGTGGTTAAAAAAGAATTGGACTAAGGTTATATAGAATCTTATTCCTTCTTTTCGTTATCTTCTTCTATATTCTCTTCCTTTTTTATCGATTAGAATTTCATATATATGAATAACAAGGAAATTGGAGAGAATATAAAAATATATAGGAATAAGAGAGAGCTTACACAACAAGCATTAGCAGAGAAAGTAGGTGTCAGTTGGGAGATGATTTCTAGGTATGAGAGAGGTGTTAGTTCTCCTATGCAGAAGATTGATAATCTTTCTAATGCTTTATCTATTAAGCCTAAAAATCTTTTAGAGCCTTATGGTTCAGAGAAGAGTAATTCCAGAAGATTACCTTTGTTTACATCTATCCCTTCAAATTTTATTTTCACGAAAGAAACAGCTAAGTACTACTATCCTTGTCCTGATTGGATATATGAATTAGATAGTGAGTGTTTTGCTTTAGATTCTAACATTGTAGATAGTAAAACTTTTGATATTAAGGGTAACGGGGTTTTGTTTGTAGTAAATAAGGATATATCAAGTAGTAAGGTATATTTAATAAAGGAAGGAGATAAACTTCTTGCAGTTAAAGAATATTCTCCCGGTGCTGTTGGTAAGGTAGTGGCTGAAGAGGTTAGGCTTTAGATAATTAGAAACCTATTTTCTACAACGAATTATTGTAGATAAAAAAAGGGGAGATTAACTCCCCCTTTTCTACATACACCTTTAAAGATTTACATCATCCCACCCATTCCCATTCCAGGGTTTGGCATAGGAGTATTATTTTCTTCTTTCTTAATATCTGCTACTACTGCTTCCGTAGTAATAAGCATAGTACCTACAGATACTGCATTAAGTAATGCGAATCTTGTCACTTTCACAGGATCTATAATACCCTTCTCTATCATATTTACATACTTATCCGCCTTTGCATCATATCCCTTCTCTTTATCACAATTAGCAGCTACTACTGCACCATCCTGTCCTGCATTCTCTGCAATCTGTTTTAGAGGTTCACTTAGAATACTCTTAAGTATTTCTATACCTAATTGTTCATCTGTATCTTCCAACTTTATCTTTTCTAAAACTTTCTTTGCATTATGTAAAGCTAACCCTCCTCCTGCTACAATACCCTCATCTATAGCTGCTCTTGTTGCATTAAGAGCATCATCTACTCTAGCTCTCTTTTCCTTAGCTTCAATCTCCGAAGCAGCACCTACCTTGATAACTGCAACACCACCAGCGAGCTTAGCAAGTCTTTCTTGTAGTTTCTCCTTATCATAATCAGAAGATGTCTTTTCTATCTGTGCTTTAATCTCTAAAATTCTAGTATTTACATCTTTTTTACTTCCATTACCGTTAACAATAATTGTCTTTTCTTTGTTAATTATTATTTTCTTTGCAGAACCTAAATCTGTTAATTCAACACTATCCAATGTCTTTCCAATCTCTTCTGAAATATATTCTGCACCTGTGAGAACTGCAATATCTTTTAACATCTCTTTTTTTCTATCACCAAACCCAGGAGCTTTAACAGCTACTACATTTAAAGTACCTCTAAGTTTATTAACTACCAATGTAGCTAATGCTTGATTCTCCATATCATCAGCAATTATTACAAGAGGTCTATCTGCTGCACTTAACACTTTCTCTGCTATTGCTTGGATATCTTGAAGGTTAGAAAGCTTTTTATCTGTGATAAATATGTATGGGTTTTCCATAACAGTTTCAAGAGATGATGCATCTGTGACAAAATATGGACTAATATATCCCTCATCAAATTCCATTCCTTCCGTATATTCAACTTCATCTACAAAACCCTTGGCTTCTTCTACAGTAATAACTGCATCCTTCCCAAGCTTATCAAACACTCCTCCTATCATATCTCCCATCTCTCTATCATTGTTTGCTGATATTGTAGCTACTTGGGATATTTCTTCCTTGCTCCCTATTTTCTTAGCAGATTTCTTTAATTTCTCAACTACCTTTTTTACTCCTTTGTCTATTCCCCTTTTAAGAGATATTGGGTTGGCTCCTGCTGTAACATTTCTGAAACCAGAGATTGCAATAGCTTGAGCTAAAACTGCAACTGTAGTTGTACCATCACCTGCAAGATCATTAGTTCTTGTAGCAGCTTCTTTTATCATCTCTGCCCCTACATTCATAAATGGATCTTCTAATTCGATCTCTTTTGCAACAGTTACACCGTCCTTTGTTACTACTTGTGAACCAAAACCCTTAGCCAAAGCTACATTTCTACCTTTAGGTCCTAATGTAACTTTTACTACATCAGCCATTTTATCTACACCTGCTTTTAATGCTTTTCTTGCATCCTCATTATATATTATTGATTTTGACATATTGATTATATGAGAAAAATTTAACTATTTGATAATTGCGAGAATATCATTGATATCAATAATGAGATATTTCTCTTGATCAATTTCTACTTCTTCTGGTGAATATTGCTTGAAATATACTTTATCACCTACCTTTACTTCGAAACTAACTTCTTTGCCATCTTCATCTTTACCTACACCTAATTTAACAACTTCTCCTGTCTCTGGTCTTTTTTCATCTCCAGAAGTAGGGGGAATCACTAATCCTCCCGAAGTCTTTTCTTCTACTTGAGTAGGTTTAACTAAAATTCTTTTTCCTAAGGGTTGTAACTTAATATCTTTAGACATTACAAAATTAGTAAAAAATTAATTTTTATATTAGCAGTTATATAGGCAGTCTGCTAGAGATTTTAAAATGAAAGACATTGAAAGTCAATACTCAACACTATTTACAGAAATATACTCTACCCTTAATACTTTTCTAATCTGATCACTATCTCAGAGTCTAGTAACTCAATATTCTCTAAAGTTCTTCCAACAAAACCATTCTCCCCTACAGTAATTAATGCCGAACTCAGTGCTTGATTTATCTCCTCTACTAACTTATTTAATCCCAAAGACTTAAAGGAGTACGTCCCTATTAGAACATCTTCTACAAAGATCTCTGCTGTTTCCCTGTCCTCTTTCCTAATTTTAATCTTTACCCAAGCAGATACTTTTTCCAAAAAGTCTGTTTTAAAATATACATCCCATCTCCCTCTCTCCATTGGATCTATATATACACCTTCTATATTCAAAGATTCGTTGCCTTGGAAAGAATCCAACATTAGAGATGATACTTCTATAGTCGAGAGTTCTAAAACAGAGGTGTCTCCAATGGAAGACATTACATCAGCAATCTTCTCTTCCAACCTTTCTTTTTCCTCCATATCTATAGATTCGACAAGTTCTTGAGGAGAAATCTTTTTTTCAAAATCTCTTTGCCACGAACGATATGAGAAAACCATATGAGCAACAACTATCACAAGTAGAAGAAATACTGTTAATGTTGAGAAAAGGAATATTTTTAGAATCTTCTTTATCATTTATTCTGATCTCTTCTTTCTCTTACCCATGAACTCCTTTACCATGGATATTCCAATATCGAATTCTTTTATCTTAAAAACCTTAGACCCTATTAGATATGACACACAACCATATACTGCAACTCCAGTTGTTAAAAGAGCCACCTGTATTGTTCTAGTCGTATCTAATTCTAAATCAAAAAGTTTGAATACAAAGTACATACCTAGACCCATTATCAATGAGTTCAGTAGCTTTATGAATAAAGGTCTAATTGTCTTCTTCCAAGTAACAATCTTCCTTACTTTATTAAGAAGTACAAAGCCAACTATTACTTCAAAGAAATATGCAATACTCATCCCTAGTGCCAATCCTCCAACTGCTAATCCAGAATCTCCTCTTGTAGTACACCATACCCCCATATCCATAAAGAAGGATTTAATGACCTCCATTAATTGGTTAACATCTGCATTTCCCATCTGCATTAATATCTGCCCCAGAATTATCCTCCAGTCATAGTAATGGCTAAAGAAGTTTGTAAAGTAGTAACTAATAGCTAAATTAATAATTACACCAACTATTGTTGCTAAAAGTGGTAACCATGTCTCTTGTAGAGCATAGAAAGCTCTAAGAATTATTAAATACAATGTCTGGCCAAGTATTGATATCCCAAAGAGAGCTAAACACCATGCCGTGAGAAGTGTTGCCTGCCAATCAAAAGCTCCTGTTCCATATGCCAACCTAACGATTGGTAACCTAAGAATAATCAAAATTACTACAATTGGAAGTACAAGATACATAGAGAATTGA
>CAZYNJ010000001.1:48502-70435 GCA_964648955.1 uncultured Candidatus Saccharibacteria bacterium
CCTAAGAATAATCAAAATTACTACAATTGGAAGTACAAGATACATAGAGAATTGAATAGCTTCATTAAATGTTTTCTTAAAACCTTTATAATCTCCTTTCGATCCTTGTTCTGAAAGTTCTGGTAAGCATACTTGTGCTATGGCACTTCCCACAATACTGACGGGGAATAGGTGTAAGCTGAATGCAAACTTATACGAACTAAGAGCTCCAACAGAGAGAGTGAAACTAATTAATGTATTTACAAAGATATTAATTTGTTCTCCCAGAAGACCTAATATTCTAGGTATTGCTAGTTTAGCAGTTTTAAGAACCCCAGGATCTAAAAACACACCTTTTATCCTTATTCTATTTCTCACATCTCCATCTTTGTATGTCTTTCCCCAGAAAGGTATTTGTATCAGTAGATGTAATACCGACCCCATCAAGGTAGATATTGCAATCCCTTCTACTCCCATATCAAAATAGCTCACCAAAACATATGACCCTATTATCATTGCAAGATTGTAAAAAAGTGGTGCAAGAGATGTTACAACGAATTTTCTATAATTCTGAAGGTATGCTGTAATCAAACCACTTATTCCTAATATCAGGGGTGCTATCAAATTAATCCTCATTAACTTAATAAAAAGATCAAGGTTACCTCTATCGAAATTGTCTCCAATACTTAAAAATCCTTTAAATGTCTGAGATGTTGCAAGGAAATCTCCAATCTGAGGAGTTAGGACAAAAAGTATGGCTCCAAGTAGTACAAATACAGTAAAGAAGATAATCACTAAATGATCAAATATCTTGTTAAGTTCCAGCTTCCCTTTTTTATGCAAAGTATCAGCAAGTACAGGTATTATCGCAGCATTAATAGATCCTCCAATGAGAACATTAAAAACCATATCAGGGATTGTAGATGATGCCCAGAAGATATCTAATTCCCTGGATGCTCCAAAGAGTTGTGCAATTATTCTTAGTTTGATAAAACCAAGGAATTTGGTTAACAAAAGAATGAACATGATGACAAAAACAATATTTCTGTTTGTTGCTTTTTTAGTCACTCTAGGTTTCATAAAGATTAGACGGTTATTATAATAGTAAAACAAGGAGAAAATTTCAACTATATTTCATTTCGAATTCATCTATAAACGATACAATAGAAGGTATGTTGAAAGCAATTGTGGATATACTTTTTCCAAAATACTGTCTCCTTTGTGGAAAACCAGGAGACTCTATATGTAACTACTGCTCTAGAAAGTTCATAGCTTCTCTCCCGGAATGTTATAAGTGTAGAAGGCTTTCTACTAACTATATGACTCATCCTAGATGTTTAGATAGCTATTCTTTAGATTCTGTCTTCTGGGCATGGCAGTATAATTCTCTATCTTCTAAATTTATAAAGACATTCAAATATAAAGGTTCCTTTACTATGTCAAAAGAGATTGGGGATTTTTTAACTAAGAGAATATTAGAAACAAACTTTCTAAACCAGTTTAAGAATCCTTTATTTGTTCCGATTCCACTTCACAAAAGAAGAGAAATTGAAAGAGGTTTTAATCAGACTTTATTGATTGGGGAACTACTATCAAGGGAATTAGATATTCCTATCGAAGGTAATTTACTCTCTAGAAGACTCTATAATAGAGCCCAGGCTACAAAGAATACCCTTGAACGAAAAACTCTATCGGAAGAAACTTTTCGTTTTGATTGGAAATACTACAAAAAATATTATAAAGAGAAAGAGATAATCCTTCTTGATGATGTAATAACTACTGGTACAACACTAGAGATAGCGACAAGAAGTATTAAGAAGCAAGATAGAAATATTAAAGTCTCAGCCATTTGTCTTTTTAGGGGAAAGCCTAATTATTCTTCTGGTGTCCCTTCCACCTGTCTTAAATCTCGAACTACTTCTTGATATATATCTGTATCATCCTGGTTGTATTCCTCCATAATTGCTTTTGCAGCCTTCAAGTAGGAAAGATACACCTCTTCTTTCCCTAACCCTTTGTTCACTTCCCCTGCCATTAAGAGAGATGGTACATGTCTTGGATTTATCTCTAATACTTTAACTAGCATAGCTAATGCATCATCACTATTTTCCTGTACTAAATATACCTGTGCCGCATTGTAATACAATTCGTAATTAGTTGGATTTAAATCTAATGCTTTACTTAATGCGTTTAGTGCATCTCTATCATAGTCTTCAAACCCGATACTAAGTAACCCCATATATACACTTGATGCAGTCTCCCAGTTATCATAAAGTTGAGGGCTCCTATCTAGTCCCTTCTGTGTTTGATTTACAACCTCTCTTTTATGCATCGCTATCCTATCCAACAATCTTTCTTTTTCATTCTGATCATCAGAAAATGTATATTGTTCAGCGTATAGAGATACTTTCTCTAAATTCAATAATGCCAACTTTCTGTTTATCAATGAGTTCTTCTTTTCAAATCCTTCAGCCTTGGAATATCTATTTAAGACTTCCGATAGAAAATCGTCTCTCTCCTGTTGGGAGGGATCTTTCTTCTCAAATTTAAAAGTTTCTGCAGATATAAACCTCTCCGCTGATGATATATATATATTGGAGATAAGAATCTTACACCATATTCCCATTAAACCTAAAAACGTTATTGTCAAAACAATAGTCATCACCATATTTATATTCTGAATGCTTTTAGAAAGTTTCTTAAATTTATCTACATTTGTATCCACAGCCCACATTTTAAGAACGAGCTTATCTGACCCCCTTTTCTTTCCTAAGTTAGAGGCTACTACCCAGAGAGCAATAATTACGAAAAATATTAGCTTTATTAGAATCCCAAAATAACAAAAAAGGGAAGTGGTATATACAAAAAGAGATGCAAGACCTAAAGTTAAAGCAAGTAATGTCTTCTTATTACTTGGGGATCTTCTAAGATTTTTAATCTGAGATACTAACTCCTTTGTTAAAAGGTATCCAATAAATATCCATACTCCTATCCAAAGTAATCCTTTTTCTGCAAATTTAGTCATTACTTCGCTAGAACCATAGTAAAAGTTAGTGTTATTGAAAGCAAGAACTTCTACTGTAGATGGTTTAAACATATTATAAAGCATTACAAAAGAGTTCCCTCCAAAACCTACTACTGCCCTAACTAGCCTACTAGCTATTCCTGATGAAACTACTTCCCAAGATATATCATTTCCTAAAGATACCTGTGTTAAAAGTTTGAAAGAATCTAGTATCTTATCTTTTACAGCTGGTATTTTTAACAGTATAAAAGATACCGTACTCACTATTAATGGTATTGAGACTAAAAGTCTAAAGTTCTTTTCTTCCGACTTTTTAAACTTAATATACCTCCAAGTAAGAAATACTAATGTAGAGAGTGACAGGAAGAGGAGGAGTACAATAGAGAAGGCTTGATTGAGAGAAAATGCCAATATTGTTAATAAGGAGAGTACTAGAATTCCAATGTTTAGGTAAAACATCATTTTCTTCTCTTTATTCCATACCAAGAGACCAAAAGAAGTAATTGTTACAACTCCATTTAGAACTAAGAGCGTAGAAGCTGAAAGTGTCCATGGTAACCCATATGTAAATATTTCTTTATATGCAGGTAACTTACTAAGAAAGTCTATCCCGCCAAAAGACAAGAGACTTAATATATTTATTATTGATATCCCTATTGAGAAATATATTAGTACTTTCACTACTTCCTCAAAGGTGTCTATAAAACTTCTCATCGAGAAGGAAACTAATATCACGGCAATCAGAGATACTAACCCCGATCCTAGATTCATATCTACGCCCCAAAAGCTTAATCCTGAATCGATAGAGAAGGCTGTTGATACTATTGATGCTAACAAAAGTAAGAGAATTCCTAAATCTATACTATTTTTAAATATAGAGAATTTCCCCTCCCAAATGAATTTGAAGATTTCTAGAAATACAATAACTGTAGACACTAAGAGTATTAATAATGTTATCCCCCTTTCTGTCCAATCCCAAGGCATTGGAATTATAGAAAATGGAAGAAGAATAAATAACATATAGAAGACACCGTTTTGAATAGCATTTATAGTGAGTCTCTCCTTAGACTTGTTTTTTTCTCTTAACATCTTTAATCTCCAGGATAGTTTATTTCTTTTAATATCCTACCATAAAGATTTTTAATAGAAAAAGGGAGGAATAAAACCTCCCTATCTTCTCAAAAGTGTAAAGATGCTACTTAACTACTTCTCCCTCTTTTACCTCTTCTTTCTTATCCTTCTCCTTGTCATCTTTCTCCTTCCCTTTCTTATCTTTTTTCTCATCTTTTTCTTTCTCTGCACTCTCTTTAGCAGCTTCTTGATAGAGCTTCGTACTTAATTCTTGCATCTCTTTAGTCAGTTCTTCGCTCTTCTTCTCAACTTCCTCTTCATCAAAGTCATCCTTTTTTATCAATTTCTTCAGAGCCTCAACCTTCTCTTCGATACCCTTCTTTTTCTTTTTATCTACCTTATCTCCAAGATCTTTTAGAAGTTTCTCTGTACTAAAGCATAAGGAATCAGCATTGTTCTTTTTCTCGATCCTTTCTTTTTTCTCCTTATCCTCTTTAGCATGCTTCTCTGCCTCTTCTACCATTTTCTCTATCTCTTCCTCTTTTAATCCTGTAGATGCTGTAATTGTAATCTTTTGTTCCTTCTTTGTTGCTACATCAAGAGCCTTAACATTAAGAATACCGTTTGCATCTATCTCGAAAGTAACTTCAATTTGAGGAATACCTCTAGGTGCAGGTGGGATACCATCTAGTATAAATCTACCTAATGTTTTATTATCCCCTGCCATACTTCTCTCTCCCTGAAGAATATGAATGTCTACAGCTGGTTGATTATCTGCAGCAGTAGAAAATATTTGTTTCTTTTCAACAGGAATCGTTGTATTTCTTTCTATTAGTTTGGTCATAACAGCACCTAAAGTTTCTAGTCCTAAAGAAAGTGGTGTGACATCGAGAAGGGTTATATCTTTGACTTCTCCTCCTAACACACCTCCTTGGATAGATGCTCCTATAGCTACCACTTCGTCAGGATTCACACTCTTGTTTGGCTCTCTCTTAAATAAATCCTTAACAACTTTAATTACTGCTGGCATTCTAGTCATCCCTCCTACCAATAAAACCTCTCCTAGATCTTCAACTTTCACTTTCGCGTCCTTAAGTGCTTTTTTACATGGTTCAATTGTACTATCCACTAAATCTTTAGTAAGTTTCTCTAGGTCTGCCCTTGTCATCTCTTCTTTCATATGTCTTGGACCATTAGAATCTGCAGTTATATATGGAATATTTATCTCCGTCTTCTCACTTGTAGAAAGTTCTACCTTTGCTTTTTCTGCAGCTTCTTTTAATCTTTGTAATGCTGTTTTATCTTTTCTTAAATCAATTCCCTCTTTGTTCTCAAAGATATCTGCAAGGTAATCAATTACTTTTTGATCAAAATCATCACCACCTAAATGTGTATCTCCATTAGTAGAAAGAACTTCAAAAACTCCATCTCCAATCTCGAGGATAGAAATATCGAACGTACCACCACCTAAATCAAACACTGCTATTTTTTGATCCTTCTTATTTTCCATTCCAAAGGCTAATGCAGCCGCAGTAGGCTCATTAATTATTCTTTTTACCTTCAACCCTGCTATCTTTCCAGCATCTTTAGTAGCTTGTCTCTGAGAGTCATCAAAGTAGGCTGGTACTGTAATCACAGCCTCTTTAACTTCTTCCCCTAAAAATTCTTCTGCATCTTTTTTTAACTTTCCAAGAACTTTTGCTGAAATTTCTTGAGGTGTATACCATTTCTCTCCCATTTTAACTTCAACTCCATCATTACTTGATTTTCTCATCTCAAATGGAAGATTTTTAGTATCCTTTTGTACCTCATCATCATCCCAAGACCTACCAATTAATCTCTTTACAGAATAAATAGTCCCCTCAGGATTAGTAACCGCTTGATTCTTTGCAGGAGCACCAACTAATATTTCATCTTTGGTTCCCTGAGCTACAACAGAAGGAGTTAATCTCCCACCTTGTGAATTAGCTATAATATTGGGTTTTCCACCAGACATATAAGCCATGGCAGAGTTAGTTGTTCCCAAATCTATCCCTATTATTTTTGACATAATATTAAAATATTTAAAAATTAAATTCTATGAATTTTTTGAAACTATAACCCTAGTAGGTCTAATTATCTCCTTGTTCATTTCAAAACCAGGTTGTAAAACATCAAATATCTTTCCATCCTTCCCTTCTTTTACCGTCGTTATTGCTTCATGTATATTAGGATCAAAATCATCACCTTTCTCAACTTCTATCTCCTTAACTCCTATCTCTTCAAAAATATCCTCTATTCCATCCAATATATTCTCTACACCATCAAACCATGCTTCTATCTCATCGGGAATATCCATTTTGTCAGCTACCTGCTCAGACATATATATCCCGTCTAATACTGGTAGAAATCTCTCAACTAGATATTTTCTCATTTGAAAATCTTTAAGTGAGATTCTTCTATCAATATTCTTTTCTAGGTTCTGATAGTCTGCCAGCGCTTTTTTAAGAAGATTCTCCAGTTCTTCATATATAAGTTTTTGTTCTTTTTTGTTTGTATGTGTTTTTTTACTCATCTATCTGTTCAAAATTTTAGTACCATCCCTTTAAGGATTCTTTTGTAGCTTCTTGTATCTCTTTAAGAGCAGGAACTACTTTCTTGTAATCCATTCTTTTAGAACTCAATATCCCAACATATCCTTTTTCTGTCTGAGGAAGCTTTATCCTTGTAAAAACAATTGAACATTCACTCAAACCTTTTACTCCGGTTTCTTCTCCTATTAATAGTGCTACTCCAGAGTTATTAAACTGTGAAAACATTTGCATCATGAAATTATCATCTTCGAGTAATTGAACTACTCTTTCAAGACTCTCCATATTACAAAGCTCTTCATATTTGAAAAGATTTGCTAATCCGTAGTATCTAATTTCATCATCAAAGACTAAGAAAGCTACTCCTTCTCCTTTTTCCGCTAAGAGTCTGAGTATAGACTTTACAATACTGTCCTTAGAGAATCTTTCTCTAAAGATTCCTTGCCTAATCTGTATTGCAATTACAGGATTTAATCTAGATCCACCAATTACTTTTGAGACATACATCCTTAATGCTTGATCTGTTGGATGTCTTCCAGAAGATACATGACTTTTTTCTAAGAGTCCTAAATCCATTAAATGAGCCATTTCATTACGGATTGTTGCAGAACTTACTCCTAGATCATATTTTTCTAAAAGAGATATTGATCCGATTTCGTCTGCACTATCCATAAATTCCCTTATTATCGCCATTAATATTTCATCTTGACGATTGGTTATAGATTCCATAATTAGCAGTCTAGCATATTAGTTGCTAAAAGTATAGAGAATATTTTAATGTGGGTCAATAACCTCAAACTATTGATTTCTCTGTCTTTCCTCTATATATTCAAGTATGAATATTCTTTTAGGTCACGGGTCTGGTGGACAAAGAGAAGGGCCAAATACAGGCTAAGAAATAAACCTTTTGCCATCTAATTCTGTTGTCATAGTATACATTTTCTGATATACTCTCCCTTGTCATGAAAAAACTATCCTTACAAAAAAGAGAGCTAACTGGTAAAAAAGCAAAACGATTACTAAGGGAAGGAATACTACCTGGTGTGATCTATAATTCTAAAGGTGATTCTAACAATATCCAGCTATCTATGTCTGATGCTATTAAATTTGTAAATAAGGCTACCTTCTCTACCATCGTAGATTTAGAAATTGATGGCAAGAATAAGAAGGCTATCATTAAGGATACCGATATAAATCCTAGAACCGATGCTCTTAGACATATCTCTTTTTTTGAAATTGATGCAACTGAAGCTATGACATTTGATATTCCATTTGAATTAGTAGGCGTATCCCCTGCTGTTAAAAATAGTTTGGGCGTTTTAATTACTGTCCTTCCTGTTTTAGAAGTAAGGTGTAAAGTTGAAAATTTAGTACCATCAATCGAGATAGACATCTCTAAATTAGAACTTCCTGGACAGAGTATTTCTGTCTCAGATATTACACTCCCTAAGGGAATATCATTGATAAATGAGGACCTAGAAACCTCTCCTATCGTTACAATTACTCAGTTACAAAAACAAGAAGTAATCGAAGAGGTAGTAACCGAAGAAGAAGGTGAAGAGGGTGAAGGTGAAGAGGGTGAAGAAGGAGACACTGTAGAAGGAGAGGAAACAACTGAGGAAACTTCTGGGGAAAAGAGTAAAGAAGAGTAATACCCTAGATTTTTTCATCAAAAACAGCTATCATCCCATATGATTTCAATCATAATTACATCCCGAGAGGAACCAATAACTATTGGAAAATGCATTAGATGCATTGCAGATAAGGGGTATTCTGGGATACCAGAAAGTTTTGAAATTTTGCAGGTATCTCCTGACAAAGAAACCCTAGAAGCAGGCAAGAAGATGGCCAAGGAATTAGGACTATCAAATACTCAATATGTACAAATAATAGATCCTCAAAAAGGAAAACCTTTTGCATTAAAGATGGCTAGAACAAAAGCTAAGGGAGATATTATTATATGGACAGATGGAGATTCATACTTTGGAAGAAATGCCATGAAAGAGATTCTTAAACCTTTTAAAAACCCTAAGGTCGGAGGTACTAGTGGAAGACCTAGATCAATGGATAGTAAAGAGAATACTTTTGGATATTGGGGACACCTACTCTCTGATTCTGCAGATCATAGGAGAATAGATACTATGGAAAAGAGTACTGGTGGCTACTATATTAGTGGAAAAGAATTCTTCCCTATGAGTGGATATATTATGGCTACTAGAAAAACTACTTTTGATATTCCTTCCAATGTTCTTTCTGATGATGCATATATTTCATATCAATTAAGGAATGAAGGATATGAAATAGCATATGTAAGAGAAGCAGAATGCTTTGTTAAATACCCTACTACCTTAAAGGACTACTACAAACAAAAATTAAGGTCTTTGGGAGGGTTTATACAACTTAAAAGAATGGGTATATTTAAGAGGGACAAGCAGAGTAGAAGCTTTATTATAGAGCTTGGGTATGCTTTTTATGTTTTTAGATATGCGAAAAACATCAAAGAATTTGTATGGTCTCTTGCTCTATTCCCTGTAAGACTTTGGACTTGGATACGAATATTTTGGGAAAGAATACTATTAAAGAAAGGTATGCCGAAGGGTGGTTGGGAAAGGATTGTAAGTACTAAATAGAAAGAGGTCTATCTCTAGACCTCCTTTAAATTACAATACTTTTATGAATTACCACCTAAAATGTGCAAAAGCTTTGTTAGCCTCCGCCATCTTCTCAACGTCCCTCTTTCTCTTCATAGCATCACCCTCTCCCTTATATGCATCTATTAGAGAATTAAGTAATATCTTGTCAAAAGATTTGCCACCTTTTCCTCTAGCCTCATCTACTACCCACCTAACAGCTAATGCCTCTTGTCTTCTTGGAGTAACAGGAACAGGAATATTGTAATTTGCTCCTCCCACTCTCCTCGCCTTAATTTCTAATGCAGGTCTAACATTGTCTATAGCTTTTTCAACAAATTCAACAACATCCACTTTCATTTTCTTAGCTCCTTCCTCTATCGCAGAATATACTAAGCTCTCGGCTGTAGTTTTCTTCCCATGAAGCATTACCTTGTTAACTAAGCGCCCAATGATTAGATTCCCATATTTAGAATCCTTGTATTGCTCTCTCCTTTTAGCTCTCTTTCCTCTCATTGATATTCAAAACAAAATTAGTCTTCTGATTTTGCAGTAGCCATAGTTACTCCGTACTTAGATCTAGCCTTCTTCCTCCCTTTAACACCTGCAGCATCGTATTTCCCTCTTATTACTATATACCTAACACCAGGGAGATCCCTCTTTCTCCCTGCTTTAACTAAAACAACGGAATGTTCTTGCAGGTTATGACCTTCTCCAGGTATATATGCAGTAACTTCACTTCCATTAGAAAGTCTTACTCTGGCTACTTTACGTAGTGCTGAATTAGGCTTTTTAGGTGTCATTGTCTTAACTTGCAAGCAAATACCTCTTTTAAAAGGATTATTTGCTGAAGTATACTTATTCTTAAGAGGATTAAAGTTTGTAGACAAGTCTATGTGCTTCCTCCTCTTCTTCTTCGCTTTCCTAGGTTTTCTTACTAATTGGTTTACTGTTGGCATAGCCGTTATTATACTATTAAATCTTAATTTCTGGCAACATAGACATATCTTCTACCATCGCTTCTTCTCCTGAAGGAATTCTCCTTCCTATTATTACATTCTCTTTCATACCTCTAAGGTAATCTTTTTTCCCTAAAATTGCACTATGTGTTAATACTCTAACCTGCTCTTGGAAAGACATTGCAGAAAGGAAGCTTTCTGTATGCAAAGATGATGCTTTTATACCCAATAATAATGGAGTTATTAAAGACTTATTTCTTTCTTTCTCTGTAAGAAGCTCGTTCTTTGTCTCTGCTATATATCTATTTACATATGAGCCTATTAGATACTCTGTATCTCCTGCATTTAATACTCTTCCTAATCTAGCCATTTGTCTAATTATTATCTCTATATGTACATCAGCAATAGCAACACCTTGCTCACTAAATACCTGTTGTACATTATCAAGAATATACCTTTGTGCTTTTCCTAAACCAGCAATCTCTGCCAATTTTTTAGGGTCTATGGAACCCTCTGTTAATTGGTCTCCCGCTTCTACTGTTTGTCCATCTTCTACTAGAATTTCAATCTTTGGTAAAACAGATACGATTTCTTCTGCTTTCACATCACCTTCTATTGTTAATATCCCAGCATTAACAGAAACTATCCCATCGAATGGTGCTTGTTTCTCATTTTCCTCGAAATCTATATACATCATCTGTCCTGCTTTAACTTTCTGTCCATCTTCCATAGAAATCTTCTTTGCATCGGAAACTACATAATCCTTCCTCATATGCTTCTTTCCTATGATAGTGATAGTTACAGAATCATCTTCAGCTTTCTGAGCTGAAACCTTCCCATCAATTGAGGTAATATCTGCTACAGCCTTTGGTCTTCTAGCCTCGAAGAGCTCTTCAATACGAGGTAATCCCCGTGTGATATCAGTTCTTTGAACCCCTCCCTTATGGAAGGTCTGCATAGTCATTTGAGTTCCAGGTTCTCCTATAGACTGTGCCGCAATTACACCAACAGCTCTTCCTCTCTCTATATCTTTTCCATCTTCCAGATTATAACCATAGCATTCTTTACAAATTCCTAAAGGACTCTTACAAAGCAAAGGAGATCTTACATACACATCTTCAACTTTGGTAGCATCTATTAATTGAGCAAGCTCTTTTGTTATTCTCTCTCCTTTCTTAGCAACTACCTTTTTTCCATTTTTAACAGCTTGTACCAAAGTCCTACCATATAATCTCTCAACAAAAGTCATCCTTCTATTAGAAGATCTGCTAATTTTAAAACCTTCTCCATCATAACCACAATCTTCTGTTCTAATAATTACATCGTGTGCAACATCAACAAGTTTCCTAGTGAGATATCCAGAAGCAGATGTTTTTAATGACCTATCTGCAATACCCTTTCTACCACCATTTGCAGAAACAAAATATTCGAAGGCCTCTAAACCATCTCTATAGTTCCCTTTTATTGGCAATGGAACCCAATTCCCTCTAGAATCTCGAACTAATCCTTTTATCGCAAGAACTTGTCTAGCCTGAATTTTCCCTCCGTTTGCACCTGATTCAACCATTTCAGATACAGAATTATCATTATCTAGAACTTCCCATGCTTCATCTGCTAACTCTGTTGCAAAATCATTCCACATATTGGTAGATATATTTAACTTTTCCTTATTGGTGATTAAACCTTGCATGTAGTTCTCTTGTAATTGATTTTCTTTCCCCTCAACTTCTTTAATTCTGGATTTAAGATCAAAATCAATATTACAATCTTCAATTGCAAAAGAGAATGCTAAATCTGTAGCATATTTAAACCCTAAACTCTTTAAATCATCTAGATACTCAATAACTACTTCAAGAGGATACTTATTATTTACATCCGCTATGATCTCAGATATTTTTGCAGAATTAATTCTCTCATCCACAAAAGGATAATCCTTTGGAAGATGAGTATTAAATATCACACGACCAACGGAAGTATTTATAATATCTCCATTCTCACTTTTTACAACTATTTCCTCACTATGTGTAATGATATCTCTTTCATATGCTTTTATAGCCAAATCAAAATTCCCGAAGAATCTTGGATTCTCCACTTCTTTCTTTTCTGTTAAGAGGTAATATCCTAGTAGCATATCTTTTGAAGGATTTGCCAATACTCTTCCATTTTTAATATCAACAATATTCTTAGTGGATAAAATTGTATTCTTAGCTTCCTCTATTGCTTTATCTGTAAGGAGAATATGTACAGACATCTGATCCCCATCAAAGTCTGCATTAAATGCTTTACATACCAATGGGTGTATACGAATAGCTTCTCCTTCTACTAATTTAGGGTAGAAAGCTTGAATGCTATATTTGTGTAAAGTTGGAGCACGATTCAAAAGAACTGGTCTTCCTTCTATTATTTTTTCTAATAGATCCCAAATAATATCTTCCCTATCGTCTATAATATCTTTAGCTACCCTCATATTAGGGGCTAGCTCTTCTTTCATTAACTCATATATAACAAAAGGCTTAAATACCTCTAACGCTATTGATTTAGGTAATCCACATTCATCTATTTTTAATGCGGCATCTCCTATAATTACTGCACGACCAGAGTAGTCAACACGTTTCCCAAGAAGGTTTTTTCTAAAGAGTCCTTTCTTTCCCCTTAAATCATCTGTTAAGGATTGATAAGGTAACCTCTTGTTATTCAACATAGCCTTAGAAGGTCTATGAGAATTATCTATTAATGCATCCACAGATTCTTGGAGCATTCTTTTCTCGTTTCTAAGAATGACATCTGGAGCTCCAATTTCTATTAGTCTTCGAAGTCTATTATTCCTAGTCACAATTCTTCTATATAAATCATTAAGATCTGAAGTTGCAAATTTACCACCAGAGATAGGGATAATAGGTCTAAGCTCAGGAGGAAGTACTGGTAAAACATCAAGAACCATCCATGATGGTTCCATTCCATTCTTCTTAAAACCTTCTAAGTATTGAATCCTTCTAATCGTAGTCGCTTTCTTCTCCCCTTTTTCTTTTCTAGATCTGCTCTTCAGCTGCTTAATCTCACCCTCTAGGTCGAGCTCTTCTAAGAGCTTCTTTACTGCTTCTGCACCCATCTTCGCTTCAAAGAAGATTAGTTCTCTATCTACGAGATCTATATAGTCATCTTCTGTGAGAATGGACCCAACCTCTAATTTTGTGATTAACTGAAGAATTTTTGTATATGACGCATCTAGTATCTCTTCTTGTTCAGCATAGTCTCTCCTTATCTTAGCTAAAGCCTGTTTCTTTTTATGCTCTATCTGATTCTTTGAGAATTGCTCTTTCTGACCTTTCCCTAATTTTTTGATTCGACTATTGAATTCCTTGGCACCTTCTTTTAACTCTGCTTTTAATTGCTCCTGTAGATCTTTAATCTCTACTTCTCTCAATTGCTCTGCTCTCTCTCTCGTTTCAGTTCTCTTTTCTGTCTCCATACTTACTACCATATATCGTGTGTAATAAATAACAGAGAGAAGCTTCTTATGGGAAACATTCAATACGATAGACATCTTATTGGGAATACCATATGCGAACCATACATGTGCAACGGGAATGGATAATTTTATATGCCCCATTCTCTCTCTTCTTACATCCTTAGTCGTAACCTCTACTCCACATTTATCACAAACTATTCCCCTATATCTAATCTTTTTATACTTTCCACAGTAGCATTCATAATTCTTTGTAGGACCAAAAATCTTTTCACAAAAAAGTCCATCTGGTTCCGATTTAAATGTTCTATAGTTTATTGTCTCTGCTTTTGTAACCTCACCATATGACCAATCTAATATTTGATCTGGGGAAGCAATTGTTAACTTTAAAGCATCAAAGTGTTTTTGTTGTTCTTTATTTTTCATCATTATTTTCGGTAACCTCTTTTTCAGCAGGTTGGTTAGAAATTAATTTCATATTTAGACAGAGAGCATTTAATTCTCTGATTAGAACCTTAAATGATTCTGGCATACTAGCATTCTGAATCTCCTCTCCATGAATTATAGATTTGTATGCAGCGGAACGACCCTTAACGTCATCTGACTTAATAGTAAGCATCTCCTGTAGTGCATATGGTGCACTGTGTGCTTCTAATGCCCAGACTTCCATTTCCCCAAATCTCTGCCCACCCATCTGAGCTTTACCTCCTAATGGTTGTTGTGTTACAGCAGTATATGGACCTGTAGCTCTAGCATGTACTTTCTCATCTGCAATATGGTGTAACTTAAGAACGTACTTCATCCCTACAGTTACTTTCCGTGGGAATTTCTTCCCTGTTCTCCCATCATATAGATCAACTTTCTGATCCATATTAAGACCTTTCTTCTTCATCTCCTTTTCTAACCATTCGATATTAACACCTTCAAATATAGGGAAAGCAAATTTCTCTCCTAATTCAAAAGCATATTTACCAAAGTGAACTTCTACAGCCTGACCTAGATTCATTCTTTTTAAGAAGGTTGGTGTTAAAACAATATCTACTGGTTTTCCATCTTCTGTAAAAGGCATATCTTCAACAGGTTTAATAGCAGCAACAGTATTCTTATCTCCATGTCTTCCCGATATCTTATCTCCATATCCAAGTTTCTTGGTCTTTGCAACCCATATCTTGACCTCTTTTAGAACCCCCGGTTGCAATTTGTCTCCCTCATCTGCAGAAAGAACCTGCGTTCTTACAACTATCCCTTTTTCTCCATGAGGTAATCTCAAAGAGTTATCTCTAACATCACTTGCTGATTCACCAAAAATTGCTCTAAGCAACCTTTCCTCTGCAGTAAGTTCTTTTTCTCCTCTTGGAGCAACAACACCTGCGAGAATATCTCCTGCAGTAACTTTCTCACCTTCTCTTATTATTCCACTAATATCTAATTTCTGAAGGATCCTATCACTTACATGAGGAATATCAGGAGTAATAGTTTCCGGACCTAATTCTGTATCTCTAACTTGCATCTTATGCTCTCTTATATGAACAGATGTTAGGATATCATCAGAGACAATTCTTTCTGAAATAACGACAGAGTCTTCATAGTTATAACCTTCGTAAAACATTAATGCCGCTCTAATATTTGTCCCAATAGCAAGTTCACCATCAACCATAGTAGGTCCATCTATCAAAACATTCCCTTTTTTAAATTTATCTTCCTCGTTAAGTAATACCTTCTGAGAGAAAGATGTATTGTCATTGGATCTATAGAAAGTTTTTAAATCATAATCCTTTAATCCATCTTTCTTATAATTCACACTCAATCTATCTGCATCTATATATTCAACAGTTCCATCCTCTTCTGCAAAAACACCCCAACTAGACTGTCTTGCAATGACTTCTTCCATCCCCGTTCCAACCAAAGGAGCTTGTTGTTTTACTAAAGGAACTGCCTGCCTTTGCATGTTTGCACCTGTAAGAGCACGCATTGATTCGTCGTGTGCCACGAAGGGTATCAGTGCCATCCCTAAACCTGCTTGCTGATATGTTAGGATGTCAATATGATCTACTAAAGAGTGGTCGACAATAACAAAGTCCCCCTTATGACGAACAGGGATTGTTACTTCCAGCATATTATTATTCCCATCCACCTTCACCGCAGTTGTTGCTATATATTTCTCCTCTTCCTCTAAGGCATCGAAGTATTTCACCTCAGATGTGATATATGGTTTGACTTTTATCTTCTTAACCTCTTTTACTTTAACTATCTTCCCTGCTAACTCTTTGTCTATCTTTGTGTTCTTCTTAGCAACAATAGTTTTTCCTTTCTTTATATCCTCATCTAAAATTCTTCCTACTAGGTATTTAATATTATTCTTAACCTCATTAACAACCTTCCTGTATGGCGCCTCTAAGAAACCATATTCATTAACTTGTGCTAACATTGCTAATTGTGTTACAACTCCAATATTTGAACTTTCAGGACTTGTCACGGGGTCAAATCTAGAGTAATGAGACTTATGAACTTCGCGGATTGAGAATGTTGCCCTCTCCTTTAAAATTCCTCCTGGACCTGCAGCAGTAACCTTTCGTTTGTTTTCCATTTCAGAGAGAATATTTGTTTGTTCCATGAATGAAGATAGTGCATTTCCACCAAAGAATGATTGCATAGCTACAGACACTGGCTTTGTACTAACTAACATAGAAGGAGTAACCTTTGCATCTTGACCATATAGACTCATCTTATCCTTGATATTCTTTTCTAATCTGCGAATACCAGCACTTAATTGCCTCTCTAAAACTTCTCCAACACTCCTAATCCTTCTATTACAGAGATGATCAATATCATCTGGTTTAACATCCCCATTATTTACCTGAATCAATCTTTTAATTGTAGCTACTAAATCCTTTACCTGAAAATTAGAACCTTCTCCTTCTAATGGAGATTTTAATCCTAGCTTTCTATTTAACTGGTATCTCCCAATCTTTCCTAAATTAAATTTTCTACTGTTGAATAAATGCCCTTTAATATACTTCTCAGCACTATCCAAGGTAACTGTCTCATCTGGTCTTAACTTGTTATAAATACTAATAATTGCTTCCTCTTTGCTCTTTGTGAAATCTCTCGCCAAAGTTGCTTCTATATATTTATATTCTTCATGAGTATCAACGCTCTTGAAAAGCTTTTTAATGTCCTCGTCTTTCTCATACCCAATAATTCTGAGGAGTTCTGTAATTAAAATTCTTGGTCTCTTTGGAATTAGTCTAATAGATATTACATTATGCTTATTCACATTAAGCTCATACCAAGGACCTCTACCAGGCATTAATCTTGCCTTATACAAAATCCTATATGGCAAGGCCTCATCCTTTTCAAAAAGGACTCCTTCTGCACGAACAATCTGATGAGTTACAACTCTTCTAACACCATTAACAACAAAAAACCCATCTTCTGTCATGATGGGTAAATTTGCAACAAAAATCTCTTGCTCTTTAATTTCTCCTGTCTTGTTATTTAAAAGTTGAACAGTAGCATATACAGGAATCTCATAAGAGAGACCCTTTATAGTGGCTTCATCTATACTTCTATATGGATCTCCATATCTGAAATCTTTAAATTCCAAAGTCCACATCCTTTCCATAGAATCCTTTACAGGATTTATTTCAGAAAATACTTTCTTAAAACCATTCTCATAGAAGGCTTGAAAAGACTTCTTTTGAGCTTCCATAAAGCTTGGGAATTCAAAATCTCCAGAATAGTCCAAACCCATATTAAGTCTAGAAGCCTTATTGCGTTTTGGGCTGATCATAGGGCGATACACCTTTGTAATTAATTAAACTCGAGTTTAAAAAGTGGTACGAGTAGCAAATAAGGGCAACCCATAAACCACATAAACGTGTAAAACATTGAGAATAGTACCATACTGATAGTATAAAGTCAAAACAAATACACCAGCATCCCATACTGGAAGTATCTGCTATGATGCTATACTATTCTTACATGTTTTGTCAAAGCCATATATTTAACGTAAAATATACCAAACGATGCCCAGAAGAAAGAAGAAAGATATAACCATACAAAGTGATGAGACCAAGATTTTAATTGGTTTAATCCTTCTTGTAGTAGGTATTGGGCTAATACTAGCCCCATTCACTCAAACAGAAGCAGTACTATTTAGTAAAGTTTGCAATATCTTTGGATATGCAGCTATTGCCTGGGGTCTCTTCTCCCTCATATTCTCTTTCTCTTTTCTTTCAAAAAACAAATCTTTTAAATCTTCACGTCTAATCTTGGGACTCTTTCTCTTCTCTATTGTTATTAGTACATTACTAAGTTACTGGGCTGATTCTTCTGAAGATCTTTCCACTTCCGGAGGCGCCTTCGGAAATATATTGCACACAAGCATGGAGAATTTAACAGGCAGAGTCTTTGAATTAATTCTTATCATCATCCTTCTAATTATATCCTTTTCCTTAATATCGGGAACCTCCCTAACGAAGATTGTTGACTTTATAGATAATCTACTTAAAAGAGAAGGTAAACAGAGAATTAAACTCGAAGGGTTGCTAGAAAGAAAGATAGATGAGCAGAGAAAGTTTGTAGATGAAAAGGATGTTGATGATATCAAGATTGAAAATATAGAGGAAGAAAATCAGGACGAAGTTAATGTTCAAGCTACCCCTAAACCCGCAATACAAATTAAAAATGATTCTTTCGCCTCTGGTCTGGAAACAGATTCAAAAGAAGAATCCTCTAACAGTCCTAAATTCCCTAATTGGCAATATCCTTCAATAGAACCATTACAAGAGCCTCAGAGACAACCCCAAGATGCTGCTGCATATAAACAGAAAGCGAAGGTAATAGAACAAACATTGAAGAGTTTCGGTATACAAGCTAGAGTTGTAGAAATTTCTGTAGGACCAACTGTTGCCAGATTTGCACTGAGCTTAGGCATTGGAACTAAAGTCTCCAAGGTTAGAAACTTAAGCAATGATTTAGCTGTTGCTCTCAAATCTAAAACTTCCAAAGTGCGTATAGAAGCACCAATACCAGGGACTAATTATGTTGGTATTGAAGTCCCCAATGCAAAACCAAACTTTGTCTATCTGAAAGAAATGGCAAAAGTGCTAAAAACAAGTATGGATGAGTATGAATTACCAATGATTTTAGGAAAAGATATTACTGGGAAGGTCATTATTGAGGATCTTTCTGATATCCCTCACTTACTAATCGCAGGTGCAACAGGAACTGGAAAGTCTGTAGGTATGAATTCTATTCTAGCTGGTCTCTTGCTGACAAAAACCCCTGATGAGGTTCGTTTCGTCATGATAGACCCTAAAATGGGAATAGAACTAGCACCATTTGATGGAATCCCACATCTTTTAAATCCCGTTATCAAAGATATGGAACTTGTCGTTAATGCATTGCAATGGGTAATAGAAGAGATGAGAAGGAGATATCGTATGCTACAACAAGAGCATGTTAAGAAAATAACAGCCTACAATAAGAAGCTGGGCTATCCTGCAATGCCATACATAGTAATTATTGTTGATGAGGTTGCAGAGTTGATACTCTCTTCTGGTGCTGATGTTGAGGATAAGATTAAAAGTATCGCACAAATGGGGAGAGCTGCAGGTGTTCATTTGATTCTCGCTACACAAAAACCTACCGTAAATGTTATTACTGGAATTATAAAGGCTAATATACAAGGAAGAATGGCTTTCTCCGTTGCCACGGCAATGGATTCCAGGGTTATAATCGACCAAATGGGAGCGGAAACTTTAATAGGAAATGGAGATATGCTCTATACAGATGCAACAACTCCTAAACCAATCAGAATTCAAGGAACATTCTCTTCTAGCGAAGATATCGAAGAAATTGTTACCGCGATAAAACAGCAAAATGATGCAAAGGAAAAAACAAACTATTCTGAAGAACTGCAAAATGCAATTGAGAATCCTTCAGGAGGAGACACTTCCCGAAATAGCTCTCAGTCTAGGGAACCTGAGTTCCTAAATGCCCTCAAAATCATCGTAGCAGAACAGAAGGCATCTGCATCATATTTACAAAGACGATTAAGAATTGGGTATAATAAGGCGGCTAGGATAATGGAGGAATTAGAGGAAGCAGGGGTTGTAAGTCCTCAGGATGGATCTAAACCTAGGAAAGTATTAATTTCTTCACTCGATCAAGTTATAAATTCCGATTCGTAAACTGCCTAAGAATAAAGTGTTTAATTTAATAGAATGGTTACTGCAGGAGAAGTTTTAAAAACAAAAAGGAAATCGCTTGGGAAAACTATTCAACAGATTTCTCAAGAAACAAAGATACAAGAAAGATTCCTAGAATATATTGAGAAAAATGAATTCGGAGAGTTTGACTCCGATGTTTTTGTGAGTGGTTTTATCAAGATATACTCAGACAACCTTGGCCTTGATACAGAGAGAGTATTAGCCCTCTATAGAAGAGGGAATGGACACATATATAAAACCACAGAGAAAAAGAAAGTACAGAGAAGAAGAGAACTCAAGACATTCTTCTCTCCAAAGAAGATTATTGTTTCGACAATTATCATATTTCTCCTCGGGATTTTGTCATATATAGGATATGAAATATTCCTCTTTCAAAATCCACCTACAATTAGTATATCCTCTCCTAACAATGAGACTTCTGTTTCTGAACAGGAAATAACTATAACAGGAGTGACTGAAAATTCCACGCTCGTATTAGTTTCTGACAAAGAGATAACGCTAACAGATACCGGTTCTTTCTCTTTTGAATATGTCCTTGATATAGGAGAGAACAACATACTTATTAAAACAATTAAAGAGAAAACCAATCAGGAAGCTTTTGTGAATTTACTTGTTACATATACCCCAAAGGACGAGGATGATTCCGAGATAGAGAAAGAAAATGGTAAGTATATATTAAAATTACTCATTGAGAACGATGTAGCTTGGATTAAATTGGACATCGATGGAATAAATAAGATCTCACAAGTATTAGAACCGTCTGAGAGAGAATATGAAATAACAGATAGATTCGAATTAATATCAGGAAGACCTTCAAATACCAAAATCTATCTAAATGATGAGCTTTATGAATTAAAGGCAGATGCTAGTAATGGGACATTCAAGATCTCCTGTGAGATACTACAAACAGGCCCAGTTTGCAGATAACTGGTATAATACGCTATATGACCAATGACAGATCTCAAATAGAGGAAATAAGAGAAAAGATTGATATTGTAAATCTTGTTGGCAAGTATGTAGAAATACGACCTGCAGGGAAAAACTTTGTAGGACTTTGTCCCTTTCATACTGAAAAAACTCCTTCCTTCCATATAAGTCCTGATACTCAGAGATATAAATGTTTTGGTTGTGGACAGTCTGGAGATATCTTTAATTTCATACAAGAAATAGAGAACCTTGATTTCCCAGAAACATTAGAGAAATTAGCCAAAGAGGCAGGTGTCGAACTGAAGAAGATTAAGAAGAATCCACATATTGAAAAGCTGGAATTACTTAATAGAAAAGCTACAGAATATTACTTCCGAGCATTAAAAAAGAACGAGAACATAGTCGCTTTTAAATATCTAACAGGGGAAAGAAGATACACAGAGGATAGTATTAAAAATTTTGCACTAGGATATGCCCCAGGGAATGGAGGGTTAATAACATTCTTAAAAAAGTCTGGATCATTCTCAGAGCAAGACCTACTTTCGTCTGGTCTTTTTACTAAGAAAGGTTTAGCTTTAAGAGAAAAATTCTTTAAAAGAGTGATGTTTCCAATAAGAAATTCAAGGGGTAAATTTATAGGCTTCTCGGGAAGAGTCCTTCCTGGAAACGACTTTGGACCTAAATACATGAATACTCCAGAGACTCCTATCTTCCATAAAAAAGAAAATCTTTTTGGCTTATATGAATCTAGGCAAGCAATTCGAAAACAGGATTTAGCCATAGTTTGTGAAGGTCAAACAGATGTTATATCTGCTTTTCAGAACGGAATTTCAAATATTGTTTCACCCCTAGGAACTGCTCTAACTACTGAACAACTAGAGAAGCTCTCTCGTTTTACAAAAAACGTTCTTTTCTTCTTCGACAGTGACGAAGCAGGACAAAAAGCAATGGTTCGAGCATTTAAAATGGCTTCGGAATTAAACTTACATCCATTTGCCACTAGTCCTTCACCATATAAAGATTTAGACGAAATGATAAACAAGGATTTGAAAGAATTAAAATTAAGAATC
>CAZYNJ010000001.1:70535-83451 GCA_964648955.1 uncultured Candidatus Saccharibacteria bacterium
CTACTTTTAGATGAAATAGCTATCCCAAAGGACCACGATACGGCAATCTTCACTGCAAGAGAAATATTAGAGATTCTAAGATATATTGAACAGAATCCCAAGAAAAGTAGACAGGAGATTTTCAAGCAGACAAAAAAATCGTTAGTGGAAGATTTAATATTTGCTTCATCAAAGATAATTGATTTAGATCAAGAAAGTATTAAGAGGGATCTAGAGGATATATATCTGAAAATACAAAAACTTTTCATCGAAAAGAAAAAGAAACGATTAGGTGTTAAAATAGCAATTGCAGAAGAGAAAGGTGACTTAGAAAAATCCAAATTACTTCTTGCAGAATACCAAGATTTAGTTAATCAATAGGGTATTATGGAAATCTCTAATTATGACAAATTTAGCTATGATTATTCTACATACTGGAAAGACCGGGAATATGAGAACATTGCAGAACATGCCGTGCTTGATAAAGTGTTTAAAACAATACCCTCTGGTAATTGGTTTTTAGACATTGGGGGATCATATGGCAGACTTGCTGATACATATTCAAAAAGATTCAAACATCCAATAATATTAGACTACTCTCTGGAAACCTTGATTCATAATAAGGAGGCTCTGCAAAAGCAATACCCTAGTATTATATTAATAGCTGCCAATGCATATCGTTTACCTTTCCATAATTCCGTCTTTGATTCGATACTAATGGTTAGAGTATTGCACCATCTCAATGAACCAGAAATATATTTTAAAGAAGTCGGCAAAATTCTTAAAAGTAATGGTGTTTATATCCAGGAGTTTGCAAATAAAATGCATCTGAAAGCAAAATTTAGAGCCCTTTCTAAAGGAAATTTAAAGTTCTTCTCTAAGAAACCATATCAACAACCAACTATAGGAAATTTTGAAGGTACAAAAGATCAGTCTTCCATATTTCTAAACTATCATCCTAAGTATATTAGAAAGCTTTTTAAGGACTCTCACTTAAAGATATATCAAAGATACGGGTGTTCATATTTAAGGATACCCTTCCTAAAGAAAAAGTTTAAAATAACGTTTCTCGTGAAAATGGAGTCTTTTCTTCAAAATATTCTTTCTTGGAGTAATATATCTCCAAGTATCTTTTTAATAGGAAAATCAACAAAGAAAATATCAAAAGTGAAAAGATTTAATTCTTTATATGATATTTTGGTCTGCCCGAAATGCAAAGATCCTCTATCATTCTCTAAAGATAGGGCTCATTGCGTCAAATGTGGGAAAGAATATCTAAAGAATACTGATATCTGGGACTTTAGGATAGATCAATGAAGAGAAAGAAATCCCTAGGTCAAAATTTCTTTATCAATGAACACCTAGGCCAAAAAATTGTAACTCTTATACTAAAAAAGAATCCTAAAACTGTTGTTGAAATAGGTCCAGGAGAAGGTTTTTTCACGAGAAAAATACATGAACAAATTCCCTCTCTTATTTGTATAGAAAAAGATGATATTCTCGCCAAAAGACTCTGTGATAAGAGCAAATCTCTAATCGTATACAATGAAGATTTTCTTGATTTTGATTTTAAAAAGTTATCCGGAAAGCCCTTGTTTTTCGGTTCTCTCCCCTACAATGTATCTAAACCAATAATTAGAAAAATTATTACTTCTGAGTACTTTACAGAATCTGCATTCTTTATTATTCAAAAAGAGGTAGCAGATAAATATATAGCAAAAAAACCTAATAATAATCTCTTATCTCTAATGACAGACATATACGCAACTCCTAAACGACTTTTCAATATCAAAAGTGGATCGTTTAGACCAAAACCTAAGGTTACAAGCACTTTTATAAAGTTCATACCAAAAGAAAAGATTTCCATTCCAAATGGATTCGAAAATTTTCTCAAATTGGCTTTCAGGTCTCCTAGAAAGACACTTAAAAATAACCTTAACCTCAAAGAGAATTCTCCTATACTAGAGAAAAGACCCGCTGAACTAAACCTTAATGAATTCGTAATGCTGTTTAATCGGAAGATGGTATAATCTGTGATAATGGGAAGAAAAGATAAGCCTAAAAAGGAAAAACAACTTGATCTCGGACTTAAAGGATCACCTAAAAATTTGTTTTATAAATTAAAATCTAAGTCATCAGACTTTTTAATACGATTCGAGGTAAAAGAATTCTTAAGAAATCCCTTTACCTGGTTTGTTATTATCATTTCCCTTGCTTTTATTGCAGTACAAATTTATATTCTTATAAACAATATCTCCCTTTACCCTAAGATATTACCTGTCTGGCAAAATCAAATTTCCCTTACAAAAAGACTTTCTAGAAGAGAATCTCTTTATGCTTTTCCTATTATATCTGCTTCTATCTTAATTCTCGGAATCCTTTCCACGAATATTTATTATCATAGAGAGAAATTTCTATCCAAGATCTTACTTTACACAATAATCCTCTCTATTACAGGCCTTACATTCGCATTTCTTAAATTGATACCTTAGATAAAATGATTGATAATTCTATTATCAAAACTCAGTTTCTTAACCTTTGGACCTCATTATTAGAAAATTTCTCTTTTCCCCCTCATTTAGAAAAATACCTTATTTTCATCCCTTTCTTCATAATAGGTTTTCTATTCTCTCTTCTATTAACCCCCATTATCGGAAATTTCGCTAAAAAACATGATGTCGTCTACATTCCCGATACTAAAAGAAAAGGAAAAGACTTTGATAACTCTGAGAAAGCGATGCACAAAGGAGTAATTCCTGCCTTAGGAGGACTCTCCGTTATGATCCCCTTTTTTCTTTTAGTTATTCTTTGTTTCAAATTGGATAGTATTACATTACCTTTCCTTCTTGCTTTAGGTATATTAACAGTAGGAGGGGTGCTAGATGATGTATTAAACCTCTCCGCAAAAACACAAATGGTACTCCAAATACTTGCGGTATCTATCATTACTTTCTCAATTCTAGATCTGGATTCTTTCCCAATTCTTAACGCTGCTATCCCAATGGATATATTAAAATTTCAACCTATCATTGGAAATTTTACCTTCTCTCTAATCTTTCCCGGAGATATCTTTCTTTTTGTCTGGTTATTGTTCTGTATAAACTCCTTCAAATGGATAGGTGGATCCCCTGGATTAATAGAAGGCAACGGACTAATCACTATAGCTTTAATATTTATAATATCTGTCAGGTACCAGGTCCTCTTTGCTTCTACTGCGAGTTCCTTTCTCACAGGTTCTTTACTTGCATTTTTAATCTTTGCGTACCCTCCTCCTTTGATAATGAGTGGTTCCTCAGGGAAATCTGTGTATGGACTTTTAGTATGTGGACTGGGGTTAATGAGTCAAACTAAATTTGCAACTACCCTTATTTTGCTTCTTTTCCCCACTTTAGATGCTGTATATGTTCTGATAAAGAGGTATGTTGAATATAAACCTAAGAATCTTCTTACTCTAATAAAAATTAGTGGCACTACACATTTCCATCACCAATTATTAAAATTAGGCCTATCTAGAAAGAATGTTTTTTGGATAGAGATTTTGATAACCCTGGTAATTGGTTCTGCTGTAATCGTCACAACTGGAGCATATAGATATTTCTTGATAATTCTTGGTATTGTCTTTACTCTTTTTATAATCCTCTATACAAATTTCAAAGCTTTTAAGAGAGAAAAAGACGGGAACCAAAAAAAAGAATCTTCAGAATCAAAATATTCATACTAGTTTATAGACAAATGGTGAATGGTTGAATATAATGAATTAGTATGAAAAGACCTAAAACTACCTTAATAATTACTGTTTCTATTTTAGTACTCTCCTTAATTTTCTACTTTGTACCTTTTGACACTCTCTTAGGAAAGATCCCTTTTGTTAAGGAAATCTATAATAATACAACCTTAAGTATCAATCTCAAGAATGGTGATGCTGATATAAAAATAAATGATAAAAGCTATGGGAAAACACCTTTGGTAATAAATAACCTTGTCAACGGAGAGTATACGATTGTTTTAAGCAAAATATCTGAATCTGAAGTTTTTTACAAGGATCATTCTTTTGATATATACCTAGCTCAAAATACAGAGGCTAGAATAGATATAGAGATTGGACCAAACAGCCTATTACAAGGAGTTGTCCTTTACTACACCGCTATTCCGAAAGGATCTGGAAATACCGGTCTCGTGACTATAACCTCCTCTCCTTTGGGTTCAAAAATTTCACTAGATGGAGAACTTTTGAGTAATACTCCATTGAGTGGATATCTTTTAACAAAAGGTCAGTATACAATTAAAATGTCTAAAACTGGATATGAGGAACTGGAAACCCCTATTATAATTAGAGAAGGGTACCACCTGAATGTAAAGGGTTTCCTCTTTCCGGTCCCTTTAACCTTAGAAACTGCAATAAATGAATCAGAATGATATCAGGAAGATAAAAGCAAATGTTCCCGTAAGCGTAATCCTCTATGGAGGGAACGGTTTGGGATTCTTTCTGGCACAGACTCTAATCTCCCAAGGAGGAAAGGTAATTGTTGTTGATGAGTTTAATTCAAAAACAAAACCCTTTATTAACAAACTTAAAAAGCTGGGAGATGTAACCTTTTTTGACTTTAAAGGCTTAGATGACTTCTATAAAAAGGTCGGTAGAGTTGACTACTTTCTTTATCTCTTAGATCAGTATGTCCATGAGAAAGAAGT
The DNA here is from genome assembly GCA_964648955.1 of uncultured Candidatus Saccharibacteria bacterium. GTDB lineage: Bacteria > Patescibacteriota > Dojkabacteria > SC72 > SC72 > CAZYNJ01. Next base: position 75,207 of record CAZYNJ010000001.1, read on the forward strand.
TTTTACTAGTAAAGAATTTTTTGCTCAATCACAATATCTCGAACATAGTTTGGAAACTGCACAAAAATTTAAAAGTAAGTTTTCGTTAGTAAGCTCTTTGCGTTTGAACAAGGAGCTCTCAAAACAAATACAAAGTGTGAATGCTGCTTCTCCTTCTCCGTATTCAAATGTCGAATTACAAAAATATTGTGAGACATCTGTCGCAGAATTTACCGACAAAAACAATGTTAATGCGAGAATAGTAAGAATAGGGACTGTAGTTGGGAGGAATACTCCCACTGTATCAGATCCAGAAGTAGACAAGCTATTAATAGATGCTACTCAAAAAAGTAGTATCGATATACTAGGAGAAGGATTAGAGGTACATAATTTAGTGCATGAGAGTGATGCAACATATGGAATCTTAAAAATAACTTTCATGGATAAAACCAAAGGAGAGGTCGTTACTCTTGCTAATAAAAATGATTATACTACCCTCTCTCTGGCTTACAAATCCCTAGAACTCAATGTTGATGCCCAAAATATTAAATTCCTAGAGGGAGATAATTTAAAGCCCATACTACAAAATTTATATGTTCCTGCCCCTAATGCTAGTAAGTTTGGATGGAAGCAACAAATCTCTCTAGAACAAGCCCTTGTTGAACAGTTACAAAGCTATTATGAGAAAGAGAATAAGAGTTGGAATATAACTGATCAAGCAAGAATAAAGAGTTTTGATAAAAATAAATCTACAACCAAAACGGAAAAAACAAAGATAGGGAAACAAATTAGTAAAATAAAAAGCTTTCTCGACCGTATTTTAGGAAAGAGAAGTTCTAAAGGAGTTCTTACCCCAAAAAAGATAATAACAACCTCTATCATTACTCTCTTTGTTTTTCTTTTCTCTTACTTCATACTCTCTCCGGTTTTAGGAATAGGAATAGGATCAGTAATCGTATACTCTAACAGTAAGGAGATATATTCATCTGCCCAATCTTTTGACTTTGCTGACACAAGTACTAGAACAGATAGAATAGAAAGGAATTTAAAGAAAATAAATCAAAATCTAGAGAGACTCCACTGGATTTTTAAAATTACAAAGGAAGAAGATTTCTATAATAACTCTACTCAATTACTTTTGGGAATTCAGTATGCAATAGAAGGATCCTCAGATATGATTGTTGCATTGCAACCGTTAATTGAATATTTTAATGATTTTGAACCTGCTTTAGACTTTCAATCCTCAACAGGCTCTACTACTAGAGAATATCGTTCATATTTAAAAGATTTGGAAGAGAATAATTACAAGATACAAGATTCTTCTTACAAAGTGGAGCTAGCCTTTGGGATAATTGATAATATTGATACTTCTACTTTCCCTAAGTTTATACAAGAAGAGATTCTTTTGTTAAAAGATACCTCAAGACAACTTTACTCTACCCTGAGTCCATTGGCTGAAGTATCATCCTTTCTCCCAGACCTTTTAGGGGCTGATGAGAGGAAAAGATTCCTTGTCTTTCTTCAGAATGAGGGAGAGATTCGAAGTACGGGAGGATGGATCTCGAGCTATGCGATTATTGGTATAGAAGGTGGACAGATAAGGGAGCTATATGTTGATGATATTTATAATGCTGATGGATTTTTAGATATTCAGAGAAAAACATTCGAGGCTCCTAAATCTATGCAGGATGCTCTTTCCTTAGAAAATTGGAAATTCTCCATGGTTAACTGGGATCCAGATCTATCCAATACTATGTATTCTGCAGAAGAGTTTGTTGCTGCTATGGGGAAAGGAAACGATATTGATGGACTGATAACTATGGATATATCTTTCATTCAGAAACTTTTGGATAAATGGGGAGGATTAGAAATTCCCGGAGAAACAGATATCATAACTAGTGCAAATCTCTATGCAAAGATATTCGAGATGCATACTTCTTTTACCCCTGGATCTAGCAGAAAATCTACTTTCTTATCTAATCTTGCAAACGAATCTATTAAAAAGGTTCTCTCCTCAGACATCTCGGGATATGAAGATATTGCAGAAGTAATAACAGAATCATTAGAGGAAAAACATCTTCAGGCAACATTTAAAAATTCAGATGCCTTTAACTACATGAACTCAAATAATTGGGCAGGTTCTTTGGAAATAGAATATGATGGGGCTCCACTATCTGTTGATTGGAATTGGGGAGCTAATAAAGCAAATCTTTACATCAAGAGAAACCATAATTTGACAGTTACTATAAAGGATGTTGATCAAATGATATTTAAATACTCTCTTGCAATACAGAATGATTCTCAGAAAGACGAATATCCTGAGGGGGAATATACTAACTATCTACGTACATATCTTCCTCTAGATTCTCAAATCCTCTCGATAAAGGGATTAAACGACAATGAATATGATATTTATGAAGAAAATAACTATAAAGTTATAGGAGGGTGGTTCAATATTCCAATTCAGAAGATAAGTACTTTTGAAATATCTTATAAATTAAAAAAATCAGATGATCCTCTGAACTTCCCGATTTCTGTAGATGGAAACAACAAAGAGCTTAGATTGGAGATCTTTAAACAAGCTGGTACCTCTCAAGACGCCTATAAAATAGACATTCTATATCCTGAAGATTGGAGTGTAATAGAAGCAGAGAATCTGAATGGACTGGGAAATCAAATGACTGGGAGATTTGATCTTAGTAATAACATCCCTCTACACATTCTTTGGGGAGAATAGTTAGATCTTAAATTCTCTATTCTCTTTCAAGTATGCATATATATCTAATATCTCGTCTGCAGAAGTATTTTTAAGTGCTGCAAATTTAGCAATCTCCCTTCTAGAAAGGTCTGTATTAATAGGCATCCTATTAGAAATCCCCATCTGTTTTATAAAGGTTGCAATATGTTTAGATTTACAACTACTACAGGAAAAGTGTATAATGCTCGAGTTTCCGGATTCCTGGAGTATTACCAGGTCCGAAGGGGAATATGGTGAACCACATTTATCACAAAACTTTGCAATAGTATTTATAAAGAACTGTTTCTTTTTCTCTATTGTATTGTTTTTCTCACCTTTCTCCATACCTAAATTATACCATACCTTTTAAAAATGACTGATCAGAAAGATAAGGACAAATCTCTTAAGAAACTTGTCAGAAAGGGTAAGTCTATGGGTTTCCTAACAGAGGAAGATATACTAGAGGAGATTCCTCATATTGAAGATGATCCTCTTTTTTTGGATAAGGTATTTAAAGCATTACAGAAAAATGAGGTGGAAGTCTTAGAAACAGAAGATAAGACAGTGGAGAAAACAGAAAAAACTTTAACCCTTGAGAAGAAGATTAAAATACTTAAAAGTATTCAAACTAATATTTCTACAGATGCAATTAGATCTTACCTCTATGAAATAGGGAAGATTCCTTTATTGATATCTGAGGAGGAAGTAATATTGGCAAAAAGGATTGAGAAAGGGGAGGAGGAGGCTAGACAGCTTCTGACTACAGCCAACCTAAGACTAGTTGTAAGTATAGCGAAGAAGTACGGTAAGAGTGGCTTAGAGCTTCTAGATTTAATACAAGAAGGAAATATTGGTCTTATGAGGGCTGTAGAGAAATTTGATTATCACAGAGGCTTTAAATTTTCTACATATGCTACTTGGTGGATACGACAAGCTATTACTAGAGCCATTGCTGATCAAGCAAGAACAATTAGAATACCTGTTCACATGATTGAAACTATAAATAAGTTCAACAAGACTACAAGTATTCTTACTATGAAACTGGGAAGGCCTCCTAAGGATACAGAAATCGCAAAAGAAATGGATATTGACGTTGAGAAAGTTGCAGAGATTAGAAAGATAAAACAGAACCCTACCTCTTTAGCTACACCGATAGGAGAGGAGAAAGATACTAAACTTTTAGATATTCTTCCTGACAAATGGTCACAAACACCAGAAGATTTTGCAACTAGTGAATTTCTTAAAAATCAATTACATGATGTAATGGACTTGTTACAAGACAGAGAGAGAAGAGTTCTTTCATTACGGTTTGGTTTAGATGATGGAGTTACCAGAACACTTGAGGAAGTTGGTAAAGAATTTGGTGTTACAAGAGAAAGGATTAGACAGATAGAAGCAAAGGCTCTAAGAAAACTTAAGGAAAAATCAACCCAGAAAAGACTTAATGATTACATTGATAACTAATTATCTGTCTCTGTTAAAAGAAAAAATTCTTGGGGAGATACGGGGAAGCTCTCCTCTATCCTTAGTTTTACTTTCTCTATTTCTTCAATATCAAAGCTTGATCTAATGGGCCTAGTATAGTTCGCAGCATTGGGATTAATATCTACCCCCTGAGTTTGAAAGTAGGCAGAGAACCCTACCCAAACTAGAACAACCACCAATAACAGTATTAGGACATAGAGAGATTGTTTTAATATTTTCATAAACTATTAATCATAGAAATTACCTATTGGGATATGATATATCCTCATATGGATTGAGAAACTGTTTACTTCCTCATTTTCACCATCGTCACTATATGCAACTGATTCAATTACTGGATACATTGGAAGAGACTCTAAATCTTTCAAAAAGTTAACTAGATCATTTTTCTTACCTTCTATTGTCAAACGAACAGACCAAGGCTCTAATACTCCTGTTGCAACAGGATTATCTTCCTTATATTCTGCGAAGGATAACCCTACCAACACAAATCCATTACGAGAAGATATAGCATCTATATTGGCCATGAACAGACTAAAGTCTCCATCAGTAGGAAAGACTAAAGAAATATCTTCAAAATCGTCTTTAAGTCCAATATATTGCGTATCTAACTCAGTAAGGGCACTTATCTTTTCTGTTAGAGCCTTCTCTGTTGTTTCTTTCTCGGAGATTTCCGCATTTATTCTAGTAATTGTAATAACTGTTGGCCTTATTGCACCCGCTATTAGAACTATTGCTACAGCAACGGTTATCCCAGTAAAAATGTATGAGATTTTCTTCTCAGAAATCTCTCTCACCACTTTCAATAAACCTGTTTTACCTTTCTCCATTATTCTTCTATTTTAAAACTAACTCTAACTTCATATGTCTCGGCTTTTTTTGTTATATTAAACATAACCTCTTTGTAACTGATATTCTGTTTCAAAGCAAATTCATAATTCTTTATAGTACCAAGACTAGTTGCAAGAATATGTAAAGATACTCTATTCCCTGTTAAAGAAAAAGTCTCTAAATGTAATGCACTAGGGATACCACTGAGAATCTCGCTAACGGTTGAAGATTTAAGCCCTTGATTTTCCCTTATTTTACTAACATCTACTACTAATCTTTGAAAATTTTCAAATTTGACAGTATTCTGTATCCATGCCTCGTTCGAAAGTAATACAACTTTGTCATTCACCGATTCGGTTAGATCGTTGTTTTGTTTATCCAATATAAATCTGGCAAAGAACACTCCTAGTACAATTACTTCTACTGTCACAAGTAAGTATTTCCCTATATTGAATAACCAAGCATAAGCATTCCCCCATACATCAGAAGAGGTAATAATTGGGTTCAAAAAGTTTATAGATTGTCTTTCCTTATCAAACATGGGCAGTGTCAAAGTACTTATTAAATCAGTATATCACAACCTACTGAATCCTAGGAAACAGTATTATCTTTTCCCTGTTTGCCAAAGCATTTAATCCTTTCTCAGCACTGAGGGGGATAATTGGGAGATATTTCTCTGAGACAATTTTTAATAGATAGGAAAGATTGTTAATAATTTTCTGAGCTTGTTCTTTATCGATATTCTTACTCCATGGCTCTTCCTTTGTAATATATTTATTTCCAAAATCTGCTAATTCATCAATCTTTGAAGAAGCCAAATATATTTCAAAGTCTTCATAGTAGTTATTAATCTCCTCTTCAAGAACATCTATCTTTTTCTTAAAACTATCTTCTACTTTTTCTTCATTGTTGATCTCAAATCCCTTACTATCAGCAATATGTATCACCCTATTAAGAAGATTCCCGTAGTTATTAGCCAATCTCGCATTATAGCTGTTGACTAATTCTTCTTCTTTATATGCTGCATCTCCATACGTTGGAATTCCTGTTAAGAGGTAGAATCGGACAACCTCAGGACCATACTTCTGTTCTTGCTCAAAAGGTGAAATTACATTACCTTTCGTTTTAGACATCTTTGTCCCATCGGGAGCTAACACCATTCCATGAACTAATAGTTTCTTACTCTGCTCCAAACCCACAGATGCTAACATCCCTTGCCAAATTGCTCCTTGAAATCTCAAGTTATCTGGTCCACATATCTGTACTCCAGGCCACCAATCCTTTAATCTCTTTTCATCTGTTCCATATCCAATTACATTTACATAGTTGGTTAATGCATCAAACCATACATAGAATACTTGTTGTGGATCATCTTCCACTTCGATTCCCCAAGGTAAATTTTTCTTTAATCTAGATACACTAATGTCTTCCATCTCTTCTAGAATCTTTCTCAATTCTGTTCTCTTTGTTTTAGGTTTAAGAAATTCTTCATGTTCGTTAAACCATTTAAGCAACCGATCTCTATATTTTGAGAGCTTAAAGAAATAATTTTCTTCTTCCTTCTCTTCTGGTTTTGTACCATGATCAGGACATTTTCCATCTACTAGATCTTTCTCTGTCAGAAATCTCTCACAACCTACACAGTACAATCCTTTGTACTTTTTTTTATATATATCTCCATTTTCCTTACATACTTTCCAAAATTTTCTTGCTGCTTCATAATGTTCTTTTGATGATGTTCTGTAAAAATTATCATAATCTACAATGAAGAGTTTACAAAAATCTTTTAGCCTCTGAGAGTATTTGTCTACAAATTCTTCTGTACTTAATCCTTCTTTCTCTGCTGTTTCAAATATTTTTTGTCCATGTTCATCTGTCCCTACATTAAAGAAAACATTTTCTTTCCCTAATTTACTTCTAAAATATCTAGATATTGCATCTGCTTGTACAAATTCCAAGGCATGACCAATATGTGGTTCAGCATTTACATAGGGGAGTGTAGTTGTAAGGTAGAATTTATCTTTCATATGGATAATATTATCAAATTAAGAGAAATAGTTCTAGCAAAGACTTTTAAACAATCTGTTGCTCCATTAATATCCCATCAGTTAATCCTAATTCTCTTAATTCTGTCCATACTGCTTCTGTAACAAAAGGTATGAATGGATGCATAATTTTCAAGTTTTCTTTCAATATCCAAAGTAATTCGGACAGCTTTTCAATTCTTTTTTTACTCCCAATCTCTTCATCTTGGATTTCATTTTTTACTTCCTCTATCCAAATATCACAAAGGGTATGCCAGAAGAATTCTCTTATCTCTTCTGCTCCTAAGTTAAATTGATATTTTTCTAAATAGTTAGAAACTTTTTCTATATTCTCTTTTGTTGCTTTTGTCCTAATGGTTTCTTGTCCTTCTGCTTTAGAAATTTCTTCTATTTCAGACTCATCAATATTCATCATTATAAATCTACTAGCATTCCATATCTTATTAACAAAATTCCTATTCCCTCTCATCTTCTCTTCCCTTAATGGTGCATTTGCACCCGGTAATGCATCTGTGTAATACCAAAGTCTAAGGGAATCAGCCCCATACTTTTTAAAAACTTCGGTGGGTTCAACTCCATTATTTTTAGATTTAGACATCTTGGATCCATCTGCCGCCATTATCATTCCTGTTAAGAATATTATTGAGAATGGCACCTGTTTTGTTCTATAAAGACCCATCATTAACATCCTTGCTGACCACCAGAAAAGAATATCTCTAGCATGTATCATCATTTGAGTAGGGTAGTACTTCTTAAAATCTTCTCCTTTTGGTCCTCCTAATGTTGAGAATGGCCATTGTCCTGAACTAAACCATGTATCAAATACATCTGTTTCTTCTTTCCAATTTCCCTCTGTATTTGGTTTCTCAATTCCAATATGTATTTCTCCTGTACCATTTGCCTTCTTTCCTGTCTCTTTTTCAAAATCTTCTACTGTTTTCCCTTTATTCTCATTTAACCAATCAAAAAGTTCTTTTCCTCCGTTGTACCATACAGGTATTCTATGTCCCCACCAGAGTTGTCTTGATATACACCATGGTTGGATATTCTCAAAAAAGTGTTCTAATGCTCTCTGTTGTCCCTCAGGGATTACTTTTACATCCCCATTCTTTAATGCAAGAAGAGCTTCTTTTGCCAGATTATCGACATTTAAATACCATTGGTTTGA
>CAZYNJ010000002.1:0-12476 GCA_964648955.1 uncultured Candidatus Saccharibacteria bacterium
TGGTCAGATAGGACAGCTGTAACTATAGATAATGAATTTCAATGGGAGATAGGGGATGATCCAGTAAATCCTACTTCTACGTCTTGTAACTTCCTTTCTACAGGTACAGCAAATACATATTGTGATAACAGAGATCCAACTGCTGTTATTGTAGAAGATAATGATGTATCAGCTGCAGAGTTTTGTTTAAACTTAGAATTAGATGGAGACAATGCAGATAGTGATAATGATGGTGCAACGGGTGTAGAGACGGACTGGTATCTTCCTACACAGAAACAATTAATGCAGGCATACATAGATGGTAGTGCTAATAACTTACCTAATGCAGGTAATACCTTCTGGTCGTCTAGTGAGGCCTATAATACTCGCCTTAGCGCCTGGCCCGTCTATCTGGGTAATGGAGGCACCAATCGCAATAGTAAGTCTACTACTTACTATGTTAGGTGTATCCGAGGGACATCAAACTAACCTTAAACTTACTATAGGCTCGTGAGTGGTGATTACTTAAAGCTAAGTAATTGGTTTGTAATTTTCAATTTAGTAAATATGTTCCAACTAATTACTATAACCCTATGGTAATAAATTGGTACTTATGTAAGTATATATATGTGCAAGAGTTTGTTATCACAACTACTGAAATAGCAATGGATAACAAAGAAAGGCATAAATGATGTCCGTCTTGTTATACCCTTAGGGTATTGTGATACAAGATCTCCTTTTTTAATATCAGGGATCTGGTGGTTTAAAAAATTAACAAGAATATTCCGACTTCTGGTCGTCTAGTGAGAACAATAATAATCGTCATAACGCCTGGAACGTCAATCTAAATAATGGAAATACCAATAACAATAATAAGTCTACTTCTTACTATGTTAGGTGTATCCGAGGGACAACAGCTATGTCTTTAGCAGACAAACCTAAACTGTATTATGAAATGTATAAATTTATAAAATATTTATACACGCTAATACATAACTTCCCTAAGGAGTATAAGTATTCATTAGGGGAGGAGGTTATAGGTAGTGCATGGCAGTGTTTGGATAATATTGTTTTTGCAAATAAATTACCCAATTCTCGAAAATCTCAATATATACTCAAAGCATCTGCTGATTTCGAAAAAGTTGTGTTAAGGTTGAGAATGGCCAATGAATTAAAATTGTTTAATGATAAAAAGATGGCATATATTATAACGTGTGAAGTCGCTATTGAGAAAATGTTAAGTGGTTGGTATAAGTGGGCGAAAGCTAAGATTTCTTAATTACCCTGTATGAAGTTAAGTTGTTTTGTGGTTCTAGATACTCGAAGAGTATTCCTAGATGTTTATGGTATATGTTTTGTCTGAAGTTGTAACTATTACTCCATGTGATATGTCCCAGTAGCGAATTCATACTTCTGCATATACTTTCCAATTCTTCTTGTTTTGGTGGATTGTGTATTGCTACAGCTTCTTCTTTGCAGTTGGTTTCAAGTAACAGGAAACCCTGGTTGAAGTAATATAGCTTCTTTTTGAGATTTTGAGTTATCCTTCTCCTTGTGAGAGTGTATTGTGGTTTAACATAATATCCTAAAAAATCAATACCTTTGTATACGCTATTTAACTTAGTTTTATCTGGATGGATTTCTAAACTAAGATTATTGTTTAGGAAATTGTTTATTATTTTTATATATTTCTCAAGCTGTTTAGGGTTATTGTGAAGTATTACCATGTCATCTGCGTATCTGATGTAATATCTTATTTTTAGTTCTCGTTTGATAAATTGATCTAATTCGTTTAGGTATACATTGGCAAAGAATTGGGAGGTGAGATTGCCTATGGGTAATCCTTTGTTAGTGGGTATATTAAAGAGAGTTTTATGTTTTGGTAGTTGTTTAAGTAGGTTGAGGTCTCCTTTAAGTCTGTAACTTTCACAAGGATTATGGAATATGATTTTATTCATTAGCCATAGATTCTCTTCGTATTCTTTATCACTTTGTGAAGAAGTATATAGTTTTTGTGAGAGTATGTTCATGAGGATCTGTTTATCTATATTGTAAAAGAAACTTTTAATATCCAGTTGTAGAAAGTATGCATTTTGTGTTTTGTTTTGAGTAATTTTGTTCTCAAACATCTTTAATCTTTCTACTGCAAAGTGTCCTCCTTTATTGTTTCTACAAGCACAGGAATCGAAGATGAATCTATTTTCGAAGTGTTTTTCAATCCGATTAATAATTAGGTGGTGTATGATTCTGTCGTTGAAGTTAGCTGCAAATATCTCTCTAATCTTAGGGTAGCTGACTGCAAAGCAGATTGATTTCTGGGGTTTATAATTATGATTACTGATTCTTTGGTGTAAATGGAAGATTTTTTCTTCATAACTAATTTCATATGATGTTGAATTTGTCGTATTTCTTTTGTATCGGCGACATGATTTATAGGCTTTGATTAACTCATTGAGGGTAGGCATGGGGTAAGGATAGATTATTTGAAGTGTATTGTGTATAGAATTTTATTGTTTATTTCTTGAGCTAACTCTACCTTTAGTATATATTATAAATATGAGAAAGTCTGCCTTAGGACATTTTAAATGGGTGCTACTTGCTGTGCCAGTTTTTGTAACTGGATTTTTGCTATCTAAAACAATATTTGCTGGAGATCCTACGCCGATAAGAGGACAGGCTTCTGTGTTTAACACTGGTGGTGTATTGGATTTTGATGATACATATAATTCAAGTGTAACAGTATCAGATCCAGACCCAGGTAACTCCAACATTCGTACACTAAGTGGATATGCATGGTCAGAAGATTTAGGTTGGGTAGATTTTACAAATGTAACTGTAGTATATGCAAGTGGAGACCTTGTAGGTACTGCCTCTGTGATTAATACAGGATCGACACTAGATTTTAATGATTACAATAATGATGCCTCTATAAATACTACAACTGGTCAATTCCAAGGAAATGTATGGTCTATAGACACAGGATGGATAGATATGGCAGATACGGGTGTATATGTTGAGGAAATAGGGGATCCTACACAACCAACTACTCTAAGTGGGTATAGCGAAGGTAGTAAAGCCTTACAAATACAAACAGGTACAGAGTATTACTACAACTACGAATCACCATATTTTGAATGGGTGGGAGCTACTGATACGGGAGATGCCTCTGGATACACAAGTGGAATACAGGGGTACTATGTTTATTGGGGTACTGATGAGACTGCAATTCCATCTACTCATGGTAGTACTCAGGAAGACGATTATTTTACTCCATCTGCACCTGTTTCTGGCTCTACATACTATCTTAGAATTCAGACTTATGACAGTGTTGGGAATGTATATACTAATGTGGAAGATGATTATACCTTTTTTGTGTATCAGTATGATAGTGAAGATCCTATAAACCCAACGGGTCTTTCCAGTCCACAAACATATCAAAATGAGATTGAGAATATAACGATATATTGGGCAACTACTGGTGCTACTGCTGCGCAAGATAGTATCTCCGGGGTAAAAGGATATCAGTATAAAATTGAAAGTGGAGGTACTTGGTATGGATCAAGTCACTCGGGTGCTCAAGATTGTAGCGATTTAGTCACTACTGGCTCATATACTCTTGATTCTGATTTCGATACTCTTTCTGTAGGTGAAAGTACTCTCTATTTTAGAACATATGATAATGCGTGTAATGTAACAGATACGAATATAACGGCGATATTGAAATATTCAGGTATAGCTCCAACTGAGCCTCAAAATCTCCAGGTAACACCTGATAGTAATACGGAGAACTCTTTTGCGTTTAGTTGGGATTCTCCTGTAACCTATGCTGGTCAAGAAAGTGGTATCTCATATTGCTATACCGTAAACTCTATTCCATCTTCTACCATTTGTAACTGGACAAATTCTACTTCGCTTGATGCTGACTCGTTTGCTACACAACCATCTTTAAACACTTTCTATGTTGTAGCTAAAGATGAGGCAGGAAATGTAAACTACAGTTCATATGCAAATATTAACTTTACTGCAGATACACCAGCTCCAAGTATTCCACTAAATATCGATATTGCAGATGTGAGTGTTAAGGCTACTAGTAGCTGGAAACTAGTTGTGTCTTGGGAAGAGCCTGAGGATGTGGGTGTGGGAATAGAGTACTATCAAATATATCATTCTACCGATGAGGAGAATTTCGTTTTAGAAGGTACTACCTCTGGTATTTCATATGTAATTGTAGGATTAACTCAAGAAGAACATTTCTACAAGATAAAGGCTTGTGATAGTGCAAATAATTGTAGTGCATTTTCCTCAGTTGTGGAGATGTACCCTGATGGAAAATTTACTGAACCTGCTACTGTCATATCCCAACCAATGGTTACGAATAAATCTACTAGAAGAGCTACTATTAATTGGGTTACGGATAGAGAGTGTGATACGCGTATTCAGTATGGACAAGAGAGCGGTGAGTATTTCGATGAAGAAATAGGAAATTCTAATATGTTAACTTCACATAGTATTAATCTGACAAGCCTTGATCCTGAAACTGTATACTACTTTAGAGCTAAGTGGATGGATGAAGATGGAAACTTAGGTACTAGTAATGAAATGTCGTTTAAGACAGACCCTATGCCTACCGTAAGGGTTTCTGAAATATCTAAAGTTGGTTTAGATTACGCCATCTTAGATATGACATTGGTTGGTGCAGATATGGCTCAAATAGTGTATGGTAAGACTACTTCATACGGTGGTTTGCAAGAAGTAAATACATCTCCTGTAGTTAGTAAATATTCTGTAATTATCTCTGATCTTGAAGATGGAGTAATCTATCACTACAAGATTAGGCTAATTGACTCAGAAGGTTATTCATATGATTCCATAGAAGATCATACTTTTACTACACCTCCCAGACCAAGTATTTCTAATGTTAGAATTGAAGAATTAAGAGGGGTGGCTAATCCAACAGTTATGTTTACATGGGAGAGTAACACAAAAATTACTTCAGTTATTAATTATGGTGTGATCGATGGTGACATTGATTTGGATCAAATAGATTTGGAGAATGTAAGTGGTTTGCACAGTATGAATTTGACAAATCTTATACCTGAAACTAAATATTATGCCGTAGTAGAGGGAGTTGATAGTATGGGGAACAAGGCCTACTCAGACACTGTCACTTTTACTACTGCTACAGATACAAGACCTCCTGAAATATCAAATGCTCGTGTAGTAGGAGACTTGATAAGTAGGGCGGTTCAGTCAGAGAAAAGTAGAAGTGCACAATTGGTTGTATGTTGGGAAACTGATGAACCAGCGACAAGTCGAGTGGAATATGGGGAGGGTAGTTTAGGGGAGTATGTAAATAGTACGAATACTGGTCAAGACTTGAGGACAAAACACAGCGTGGTAATTAATAACTTAATACCATCTAAGGTGTATCACCTTAATATTGTAAGTGAAGATATTGCAGGCAATATTGGAGAGTATGGTTCTATTATCTCAATAACTCCCAAATCTAGTGATACTGTATTCGAAAGTGTAATCAATTCACTAGTTAGTATATTTAGATTCTTAAGATAGTTATTGTAATATAAATAAAGATGAAAACTGCTAAAAACCCTAAAATAATAATATCTGCAAAAGGTATATACAAAAGTTTTAAAACGGGAGATAGATATACCAAGGTATTAAAGAACGTTGCAATAGATATTCTTAAAGGTGAATTCCTAGTTATATTTGGACCTTCTGGTTGTGGTAAAAGTACACTACTACACATAATCATGGGACTAGAACGGCCAGATGCAGGAATATTGAAACTTGAAGGTATGGATGTTTGGAATATGAGTACAGAGGACAGAGCAAATACTAGAAAAAGAGAAATTGGTATTATGTACCAACAACAAAATTGGATAAAGTCGCTTAGTGTACAGGAGAATATTGCATTCTCTGGACAATTGATAGGATTGGAGAAAGAAGAAGCATTAGAAAAAGCAAAAAAAGTATTAGAAATGGTGGGTATGAACTCTCGTACTGAATATGTACCTAGTGAGCTATCTGCTGGTGAACAACAAAAGATCGGTTTAGCAAGAGCCTTAATAACAGATCCCAAAATTATCATAGCTGACGAACCTACTGGAAACGTAGATGTGAAAAGTGGTCAGGAGATGATGGGTATTCTTAGTACATTAGGAAGTAAATCAGGAAAAACTATAATAATGGTTACGCATAATCCACGATACTTGAGATTTGCGGACAGAGTAGTACTAATGCTCGATGGTAGGATTAGAAGAGAGATCCGTGTTGATGAAAAGAATGAAGATTCTATAGAAAAAGAGATATCTTCAGACTTAAAGAAATTTATTGAATCAGATACTGTTGTTGAAAATGCTGTAAAAAGTACACCAACACCAGTAGAAAGTGCAGAAGAATTTAGGAAAAGAAATATATTTCAGAAAATTCAATATGCAATTTCTTTTAACTTGAGATTCCTTTTCCAAAGTATTTTATATCTTTGGTTAATATTACTTAGACTTTTAGGTAAAAGAAGTGCATATTTCAAGAAACAAGCAGTGATGTTTAAACGGAGGTTTGCTAAAGTATGTAGAAGATTGGATAAAAATAAGTCTGGGAAGATATCTTCAAGTATTAATACGATGGATCTTACTGAAATATCTTTTAGAAATTTATGGGTTAAAAAATCTAGAACTTCTGTGACTATTATTGGTATGTCTATGGGTATTGGTTTTATTGTATTTCTTCTGTCCCTTGGTTACGGTTTAGAAAGATTGGTTATTAGTGAAATTACCCGTATTGAAGATCTAAAACAGGTAGATATTATGCCTACTGTTAGTAGTAATGTACTTTTGGATGCAGAAAATGTAGGGATAATAAGTGAACTTAGTGGAGTTAAAGATGTTTTACCTTTGGTCAATCTTGCAGCTAGAGTAGAGTATGAGCAATCTAGTACTGATGTAGTTGTTTACGGAGTACAAGCACAATACATTAAGGATTTACCAATTACAGTATCTTCAGGTGAAATATTTAGTGAGGATAATGTTGGTGTTGTTGTTAATACTGAATTTCTTACAACTATTGGAGTACTAGCAGATGATGCCATTGGGAAGGAAGTATCTTTAGATTTTGTTTTAGCAGAAATTGTCGAAGAGGTTTTGACACAAGAAGAGGCAGAAGAAGGTCCTGAGACTATTGATAATGTAAAAACATTTAAAATCACAGGAGTGGTTGATGACAGTAATCCTTCAGTTGTATATGTTCCGATATTAGAATTGGAAGACTTTGCATTATCTGAATTCTCACAACTACGAATTATTATTGAAAACAAAGATCAAATTCTTGATGTAAGAAGACAGATAGAGGTGTTAGGTTTTGAAACTACATCTGTAATGGATACGGTATCTGAAGTTAAGGACCTATTTAACTATGCGAAGATTGGCTTACTTATTGTCGGTGCAATTGCACTCTCAATTGCAATATTGGGTATGTTTAATACCTTAACAGTATCTTTACTTGAACGTACTAGAGAGGTAGGTCTGATGAAGACAATAGGTATGAAAGCAGATGAGATTAGAAGTCTCTTTATTAATGAATCTATGCTTATGGGTATTACAGGTGGAGCATTAGGAGTTGGCTTTGGAATGTTTATGGGTTTTGCAGTATCTTTAGTACTTTCTGTATTTTCAATGGGTAGAGGTGGTGAATATATTATGGTAAGTTTCTTGCCTTGGTATTTAATTTTCTCTATCATCGTAGTTAGTACATTCGTAGGATTTCTAACAGGTCTATATCCTTCTGGACGTGCAGTTAAAATGGCTCCATTAGATGCTTTGAGATATGAGTAAAACAAAGAGCAAAAAATAATTCAAATTACCAAAGATAAACTTTAAGAAATGTAAGCAATCTAAGATTAAGTTTCCAAAGTTAAGTAAGAAGTTACTAATTATAGTTGGTATGGTTCTTGTCTTTATTACGATCTTAGTATTGGGAATTTTGGGATACAAACAACATAAGGAGCTATTGGTAATTAAAAAAGTATGTGAAGAATTTAGCTTCAAATGTATAAAGGGAGGAAGTGTATTAAGAAAAGAGTTTCTTGCAAAATTGGAAACCGAAAAGTTTAGCGATATAGATGCCAACGAGAGTTGGAGGGGAGTGATCTTTTGGATAAAAGGGCAACAGAAAGTTATACCGCCTCGTAAGAGGTAAGGGTGAAATGGTAGTGTAAGAGACTACCGGTCAGGATAGTAATATCCTGATGCGTGGTAACCCCCATCTGAAGCAAGGTTGAACCGCATAGATAGATAACCATCGTTATACAGAATTCGGCTTATTGGATACTTGCGCATTTTCATTTCATCAAAATTTCATCTTTATCAGTTATAATATTATTAGATTAATTTGAACTTTGTTGTCGTGAGTGCTACAATACTCACGTGTGAGTTAATTTTAATGTTTCTAACTATGGCAGACTATACAAAAAGAATCCAAGTAAATATGTCGTCTCAATTAAAAGACGCTGTTTCTTTGAAAGCAGATAAAATGGGTGTTTCTATACCTGAATATGTAAGGTATGTTTTGATGAAAGAGTATGAGCGTGAAGAGATGGAGAGAGATATTAAAGAGGCACGTAATGATATTAAACATGGAAGAGTGATTAAAACTAAGAGTACTAAGGAAGCAATTCAGGTTTTAAGAGACCTTGCAATTAATGATTAATATTACATATTCTCAAAAGTTTATAAAGAATTACAAAGAAGAACAAGGAGATGCGTAATGCATATGAAAAATTTATTAAAAAGTTCCAAGAAAATCCTTTCTCTAATGGTCTTAAAACACACACAGTTAATCTGTCTTTAGGAAAAGTATATAGCTCAAGGGTTACAGGTGATATCCGAATTTTATGGGAATTTGTGAATGAGAAAGAGGTAAGTTTTGCTAGTACAGGTAGACATTCTGGATCTCATTCAATTTATAAATGATCTTCAAAACCGTTAATAAACTCCTGTGATAATATCTTCCTTTTTCCTTCTAATTGTAATTCATTTATCTTAATACAAACATCCTTATCCTTTGTACTAAAGAGTAGAACTCCATCTGCTATAAAAAGTTCTCCAGCTTCTTTATCTGTATCACACTGAAACACATCTACATTAAAGAGTTTTAATCTCTTCCCATCTAATAAGGTCCAAACTACTGGCCATGGAAGAAATGCTCTAACCATTCTCTCTATATATTCAGAACTCATCTCCTCCCAATCAATCTCTGCATTTTCTTTTGAAATATCCCTTTTCCAACAGTATGTTGCTAGGGAAGGATCCTGTTTCTGAGGAGACATTTCACCTCTAATCCATTTCTCCAATATATTAGGTAGTACATTTTTACTTTTCTCAACTAATCTTTCTCTTAAACTTTGATTCGTATCATGATCCAAAATCTTCTCCTCTACCTGCTCTAAAATATCTCCTTCATCTAAACCCTCTGACATCAACATCACAGTTATTCCTGTAATCTTCTCTCCGTCTAATATAGCTTTTTGGATTGGAACTGCTCCCCTATATTTAGGTAGTAATGAAAAATGTATATTGATTGATTTATACTTAGGATATTCGAGAAAGAACTTAGGGACAATCTCTCCGAATGCTTTACATACAACAAGCTCAGGTTCGAAAAGATCTAATGCCTCTTTATATCTCTCACCTTTTGCTTCTGTATGATACACAGGAATATCATTATCAACTGCAAAAGTCTTTACCTTTGAGGGGGTCATCATTTTCTTTCGACCAACCTTTTTATCTGGTTGTGTAACTACTCCAATAATCTCAAATCTAGGATCTTCATGTAGCACTTTTAAAGTCTCAACAGATTCCCAATCTGTTCCTAAAAACAATGTTTTTACTGGTTCTTTAGCTAAATCTTTCATATAATTATGATTATACCGTAACTACAGCATCTTTACATATATGAAAAGTAAAACATTTAAATACAAATTACCAAGGGAAAGAATAGCTCAATATCCGCCTAAAAAACGTGGGACAACAAAACTATTAGTGGTTGATAGAAAAACAAAAGAGATTAAACACAAGAAATATTCTGATGTAGTTAGATATATGAGGAAAGGAGATATAGTTGTTCTTAATGAAACAAAAGTTGAGAAGAGAAGGACATTCTTTATCACTGAAAAAGGGAAGAAGGTAGAAGTTCTTTTTTTGGAGAAAAGGAAGGCAGAAGATGGTCTAGAAAAATGGTTTTGTTTAATTGGGAGGGCTAAGAATGTAAGAGAAGATGAAGTTTTGAGAATGAAAGAGATATTTATAAAAGTAAAGAAAAGAGAAGGTAATGGTTTTTTAGTAGATGTACCAGTTGGTAAATCAAATATTCTTTTTAAAAAATATGGTCATACACCGTTACCACCATATATGAAGAGAATAGATAGAAAGAGTGATCAGGTTAGATATAATACAATCTTCTCTAATATTCTTGGAGCAGTAGCAGCACCTACAGCTAGTTTAAATTTAACTAAAGAGATATTAAAAAAGATAGAGAAGAAAGGGGTGAAGGTAGTTAAGATAGAGCTTAAAGTTGGATGGGGAACTTTTGCCCCAATTAGAGAAGAGAATGTAGAAGATCATAAATTACATAAAGAATATATTAATGTAAGCAAAGAAGTAGCAGAAGAGATTAATAGTACCCGAGGAGATGTATGGGCTTTCGGAACAACTGTTGCTAGAACTTTAGAGAGTGTTACAAAAGGAGGAAAGGTAGAATCGTTTAGAGGATTTACTGATCTATACATATATCCTGGATATAGATGGAAAGTAGTAGATCATCTAGTAACTAATTTCCATATGTCTGATTCAAGTCTAATTCTGTTGGTTTCTTCTTTTATGGGAATTCGTTTAACTAAAAAGATTTACAAAGAGGCTTTAGAGAATGACTATAAATTTCTTAGTTATGGTGATAGTATGTTAATTCTATAATACAAAAGATGAAAGATCTAAAAGATTTCGGTAAAAAACATATATTCCTTCCAGATGCAACAAGAGGTGCGGTGAGATATTTAACTACGAAACAACTAAAGGATACAGGAACAGAAGGAATTGTTGTAAATACTCTTCATCTACTAATAAGCCCAGGGGCAGAGAAGATGAAAGAGTTAGGTGGTATCCATAACTTCATGAATTGGGATGGTTATGTTCTTAGTGATTCGGGTGGGTTTCAAGTATTTTCCTTAATACATTCTGGCAAGTGGAAAGGGAAGGTTCATGAAGATGGAGCAATATTTAAATCCCCAAGGGATGGTACTACCTATGAGTTAACACCAGAGAATGCAATAGATATACAAATGAAAATAGGTTCAGATATTTTGGTTGTGCTAGATGATTGTAGGAAGACTGATGTGACTAGAGAAGAGGCAAAAGAATCAGTGGAGAGAACTCTTCAGTGGGCAAGAAGATGTAGAAATCATTTTGATAAAGAATATGGTGGATCAGAGGAGACAGGAAAGTTACTAACAGCCGTTGTTCAAGGAGCTAACTATCCAGATCTTAGAGCTGAATGTGCAAAAGGTTTAGTTGATATCGGTTTTGATGGGTATAATTTTGGAGGCTTTGTTGTTAATGATGATGGAGAATTAGTATTAGATGAAATGCGGGCTGTCATTGAGCATACTCCAGATGATAAGTTTAGATATGCTATGGGTGTAGGTAAGCCAGAAGATATAAGGAGAGCGGCTAAAATAGGGTATACAGTTTTTGATACGGTTCTTGTAACAAGAAATGCAAGACATGGAACACTATATTCTTCGGATATAGAAGATGAGATTTTAAGAATTGGTAACTCACAATATTCTAATGATCTGAGACCAATAGACTCAAAATGTAACTGTGAAGTATGTAAGAATCATTCCAGAGCATATATCCATCATATGCTTAAAGTAGATGAAGCAACAGGAAAAACACTTGCTACAATACATAATCTTCACTACTATCAGAGACTTATTGACAGTTTATCCCTAGAATAATCAATCTAAAAATGGTATTATAGTCTAGCTTGGAGCTAGAAATATCGTTAGAAAGCTCAGCAGAATAGGGAATGTTTGATATTTGAGGTATATTTTTTATGAATTTTAATAAAAATAAGAATATAAATCTGAAAAAATCGCTTATCGAAACATAGATTTTTGTTGTATATGATTTTTCTCCAAGACAAAGTAATTTGTTAAATTTTTGATATGGATAATATATTGTTAGGGATAATACTCCCTGTAGTAGGTTTTGGTGTAGGAATAGGATTTGCACGTTTAATACTTAAATGGATTAGTGTAAAGGATATTCCAGAAGAAGCAATTGAGAAGGCTGCGAATAAGACAATTAGTAATAAGATGGAAGCAGCAGACAAGGAAGTAGATGAGATTAGAAAAAGGTCGGAGAAAAGACTTCAACAAATGAGGAAAGAGGGTGAAGGGCATGAAGAGCTTTTAGTTCAAAGAG
>CAZYNJ010000002.1:12576-21320 GCA_964648955.1 uncultured Candidatus Saccharibacteria bacterium
AAAAGCGGATGAATTTGAAAAGAATAGAGGAAATCTCAAGAGGATGCAGGAAGGAATAGAGAAGACAAGAGTTAGATTAAAAACGGAGTTAGAGAAGATTTCAGGATTAACTAGAGATGAGGCTAAAGAGAAATTAAAACAAGAAATAGAAGAGGATATGAAAGACTATACTGCTCAGAAGATTAGACGAGCAGAAGTTAAGGCAGAAGAAGTAGCAGGTGAAAAGGCTAAGCATATACTCATCGATTCTATGCAGAGGGTTGCGACGGATTATGTAGGAGATACAACAACTTCTTCTATGAAGGTAGATGATGAAAAAGTAAAAGGTAGAATTATTGGAAAGGAAGGTAGAAATATTAGAGCTTTTGAGAAATCCACAGGAGTTAACGTTATTGTCGATGAGTCTCCTAATACAATAGCTTTGTCATCTTTTGATCCCTTAAGAAGAGAGATTGCAAGAGTAGCAATGGAGCTTTTGATTAAAGACGGGAGAATACATCCTGGTTCAATAGAGGAGTGTATTAGAAAAGCTAAGAATGCAATAGCTCAAGAGATTAAAAAGAATGGTCAGGTATTGGCTGATGAAGCTGGTTGGCCTGGTATAGATGTAGGGCTTCTAAAATTAATTGGGAAGATGAAATATAGAAGTAGCTATGGTCAATCTTTAATGTCCCATACTATTGAGGTTGTTAGATTAGGAGGAGTTCTAGCTGTAGAAGTTGGTGCAGATGTTGATCTTGTGAAAAAGGCATGTCTTTTGCATGATGTTGGGAAGGTATTAACTCATAAAATAGATAGTCCTCATCATCATATATCTGGGCAGATAGCTAGGAAGTATGATTTGGATAAGAAGTTAGTTAATGCTATTGAGGCACACCATTTAGATATAGAGCCTACATCAGTGGAAGCAGTTATTGTTTACATTGCGGATGCTATATCTGGAGCTCGACCAGGGGCAAGGAGAGACAGTTATGAACAATATATTCAGAGAATAGAGGGGATAGAGAATGCTGCAAAGGAAATTGGGAAAGAGAAAATAGAAGAAGTTTTTGCAATAAGAGCGGGGAGAGAACTTCGTGTGATTGTTAAACCTACGTTGATCTCAGATGATGAATGTAAGGTTATGGCTAAGAAGATTGCAGAGAATATAGAGAAAACACAGAACTATCCTGGTAATGTTGAGGTTATGATCATCAGGGAAACAAGAACGATAGAAATAGCAAGATAGTTGATTTTAAGCTCTGCAACGTAAAAATTGCAGAGTTTCTATAGTAAAAGTGGATATCTTCTAGTCTAAGATTTTATAGGTTTAAATCACTATTTTTGTTGTAATGTTAATCATTTCCTTTGTTACTTACTATTTATGAAAAATAAATATCTGTTTTTTAGATAAAACAATAAGAATTTCAAAAAGAACAAAGAAAGCTTTTATTAAAAGATATTTAGGATGGAGAGCTTTGAGAATGGCAGTATAGAGGCGTTTAACTAGTATATCTCTTTTCTCCTTGTAACAACAATCTTCTTTTCAAGTGTTCAAGATTTTTAATCGTTGGTATTTATAAAACATTGTTCTAATAAAGTAATTAGACATTTTGTATGAAACACTGTTTTGAAAGCCCTTAGTTATAAAGAAGAGCAGATAGCTACAAGGGTCCCATAGTAAAGTTATGTATTGACTTAATTGCTTAGTTGCAATATTTTATGAATGGAATTGCAGGGAATATGACAAATAAGTTGTTCCTAGCGCCATATCTCTTTAAGAAAGGAGGCAACATAATATGTTAAAGAAAGACTTAGTTGATAGAATTGCTACAGATGCAGGTTTGACAAAGAAGCAAGCCGCAGCAACAGTAGATTCTATGCTCGATACAATTACATCTGCTCTTAGATCAGGTGATACTGTTCTTCTAACTGGCTTCGGTAAATTTGAGGTCAGAAATAGAGCAGCAAGGGTTGGAATCAATCCTAAAACTCTTGAGAAAATTAACCTTCCTGCTACGAAGGTTCCTGCTTTTAAAGCTGGAAAAGGTCTCAAGCTTGCTGTTAAGGAGTAGACTGCCGGTATTTCTCTTTAAGTAAGAGAACGTGAAAGGATCCTCCATGGGTCCTTTCATTATTTTATAGGACTGGTAAAATCTTACAAAATATTTTATCCTTTATATAGAATATTTAATACTACTGCTGAAAAGTGAAAAAGTTTTTTATACCGTGCAAAGGAAATAAGTATAGACCCTATCTTTTGGGGAAGGGTGCTATATCTCTATATTCCATTATCCTAATCCTTGTAAATTCTTTCGGAGGGTTGATTGGTATTCCTCAAGCATATGCTAGTGCTATTACTTCCCCTAGTATTATTGCCTTGACTAACCAAGCAAGATCATCATATGGATTAAATACACTTGCTAATAATGGGAAGTTAGAAGCAGCTGCATTAGCAAAAGCCAATAATATGTTTGAATTGCAATATTGGGATCATTTCGGTCCTAATGGGGAGTCTCCATGGCAATTTATTAAGGGAGCCGGCTATAATTATGTATATGCTGGGGAGAATTTAGCTAGAGGCTTTAGAACATCAGAAGGTGTCCATGAAGCTTGGATGGCGAGTCCTACTCATAAAGCAAACATTGTAGGAGCTAACTATGCAGATATTGGGGTTTCAGTAGTTACAGGGGTACTAGAAGGCTCCCAAACGATACTTGTAGTACAGATGTTTGGTAGTCTCAATATGTCACAGAGTCTTCCTCCAGTAACAGTACCAGATACAAGCGAGGAGTTAGAAACTGATACCTATATACCGACAGAATCAGGGCAGATAAAGGCAATTATGATAAAAGAACCTAAAACAGGAGACCTTTTAAATGATTCCTCGGTCAATGTTAAAGGAGAAGTATCAAATGTAACAGGTAATTACGAAGTAGAGGTATATGATAAAGGAGAATCAGTAGGTTCTACAGAGACTATAAGTTCTGAGAAATGGGAATTTGATAAAGGAAGTGATTGGGAAGAAGGAAATCATGAGATTGAAGCTAAAATAGCAGGAACTACTGTAACGTCAGAAGAAGTAGGATTTTCAATAGATTCTGATCCACCAGAAGTAGATGAAGAAAGTATAGTAGTTGTACATAGCGAAGATTCCTTTACCGTTTCATTCTCCATAGATGAAGAGATTGGAGATGCGATTTTGGTTACTGGGGATCAATCCGTTGAATTAGTAAAAGACGAGGAAGGGAATCTGATAGCCAATATATCTAAAGAAGATATAGGAGGATCTGTTCAATTAGTTGTCTCAGATGTATTGGGGAACAGTGTTGCAATAGATGTTAGTGAATACTTCCTAGAAGGTTCTCAGACAGAGGATATAAGACCTAATTTGGCAGGTTTTATAAACAGTATCAGTATCCCTGATAAAATTAATCTACTAATTGCCTTTGTAATCTTTACACTTCTTTGTATAGAGATATATGTATATTGGAAAAAGGATAAGTTAAGAGATATTGCAAATGATCTCTTTGCTTTAGGATTTTGGTGGTTACTTCTAGTAGTTGGTATAACTACTGGATTTGCAGGTTTTGTTAATTAATGTATAGAAAAAAATGTTAGGAAAGATTAAAGATTTAAAAAGAGAAGTGTTTTATATCCTTATCATTTTTGGGATCTCTTTTGCATTTAACTACTTCTCATATACAACAAATAAAGCTTTACTAATTGCAATTGGGATACTTGGTCTCCTTATCATCGAAACATGGTTCATAGGGGCTTTTACTAGATATTCAGAAAGAAAGATTTCTAAATATAGTGAGGTATTACAAAGAGTATCTATTAAAGAAAGATTCTTTTCTTACTTTGTATCTCCAGCCATCCTGTATCTCTCTACTCTAGCTTTCCTCTACTACACACAAACCCTAGTAGCAGATTTAATGGTTTTAAGTACAACATGTTTCCTTTTCTTTGTACTTTTTGTTAATGTTAAAAGTTCTTTCAAAAAAGTTTATTCTTTAGAACAAGGAACAAGGATAGTTTTTGATTTTATTAATATATCTACTTTCTATCTAGGTTGTTCGGTATTAACTAAGGTAGGGATAGAAAATGAGATTATATATTTGTTAATAGGTGTTTGGAGTTTTACCCTACTGATTGATAACTTACTATTGCACGACAAACTAGACTTAGCAGGTCTTATTATCTCTTTTCTCTGTACCATATTTATAACTTTAACTACCTTTGCATTTGAATCCTATGG
This sequence comes from uncultured Candidatus Saccharibacteria bacterium, assembly GCA_964648955.1. Taxonomy (GTDB): domain Bacteria; phylum Patescibacteriota; class Dojkabacteria; order SC72; family SC72; genus CAZYNJ01. The sequence continues at coordinate 16,817 of CAZYNJ010000002.1, forward strand.
TATCTTCATCATGCCTGCTATCACCACAATTGCCTTCTATCTAGTAGTATCTCTTTGGAATCTGAGATTCTCTGGGAGAATTAGATTTTCTGATTATCTCTCTCCTTTTTTCTTCTCTCTGTTTGCTACCTTAATTATTCTTTACCTTTAAAATTATGAAAAAAAGCATAGTAATAAAAGTCGGAGGTTCGATAATATATGATGATAACCTAGATGTTAACTTTAGTTTTCTAAGGAAGTTAAAAGAATGGTATGATTCTTCTTTCTCGGAATATTCGAAAATTGTAGTGGTTGTAGGAGGGGGAAAACTTTCTAGGATGATACATGAGAAAGTATCAAAAAAGATTAAGGAAGAGGAATATTTACATCAGATAGGGATGTCTGTTACACAAATAAGTGCAAATATAGTTGCTGGATATTTAGATGACAAGGAAATATATATACCCAGGAAATTGGGAGATGCATATGAATATCTTTACAATGAAGAACAAGTCAGAATGGTTAGTGGTGGTTTGAAAGTGGGATGGAGTACTGATATGGATGCCGTTGTATATGCAGATATTTTACAATTAGATAGGGTATTTAAGATATCTAATGTAGATTATCTCTACGATTCTGATCCAAGAAAGAATAACGGAGCAAAACCTCTCTTAGATATCTCTTGGGATGAATATTTTAAACTCTTTTGTATTACCAAAGATAGTGTACATATTGCAAACTCAAATATCCCAATAGATCCACAATGTGCCCAATTTGCTAACATTAAGGGAATAGGGATGCATTTAACAGGAGGTTCACGAATAGAAGAGACAAAAAATCTAACAAACCTTCTACAAGGGGGTAGCTACATTCATCCTTAATTAACCTCTTCTATAGTCCAGGTTTTCTTACCAGCAGGGGATTTTATCTTTACCTTTCTACCTTTCTTCTTTCCTAATATTGCAGATCCAATAGGGGATTTAAATGAAATTTTTCCTTCTAATGGATTAGCTTCATCTTCTCCAACTATTTGATACTTTTTAATATTCCCATCAGAGTCTTTTAGTACAACAGATTCTCCTATATTAATCTTTCCATTCTTGGATCTTTTTACAATCTTTGCATTTTTAATCTTTTCTTCCATTGTTGCAATTTCTGTTTCATTAGCTTGGCTTTCTTCAATAGCTAATGTATACCCACTATTCTCACTAAGATCACCTTTTTGTCGCATATCAGCAAGGATATCTCTCAATTTGTCTCTCAACTCATTCTTTCTATACTCCAAAGCCTTTTGAAGACTATTAAATCCCTCTTTAGTGAATATATATTTTTTTTCCTTTCCCATAACTATATCTCCTTACAAATTACTTAGATTTGCTAAGGATATTACCTTACCTTAGGTCTGGTGTCAATCAGTATAAAAATGGTAGAATAACAAGATTTTAGAAGAGTCATGCCGCTATCGTCTAACGGTTAGGACACAGGATTCTCAATTCTGTAATCTGGGTTCAATTCCCAGTAGCGGTACCAAAATATAGAGAAATGACGAGCGATTCATCTTTCTCTTGTCCAAGTAATTATTCCCATAGTTCTGTTAAGAGATGTTGAAAACTATCTTATTTTGTGATATATAGGAGCTAAGGTTGTAATTGAAATAAATCTTATAGTTTTTCATACAATCCGTACTTTAACAAATATTTCAATCAAAAGGAGAAATAATATGAGTACATAGTAGTAGTTTTTTCATTAGCTTAAAGATAGTCAAAAAGTAAACTCAATAACCAAAAGGATTTCCACCTATTCAGAAAAGGAGTAATAGAAATGTTAGGGTTTAATGAACTTGTTGGTGTAAGATTAGAAAAGGCAGATTATGTCTCCAGGATTTTGACAAATACTTTTCGTCAGTGTGGCTACTCACAGATTTCAATGCCTATTGTGGAATTAGAGTCTTCCTTTTCAGAGGAGGTTATTGGGAAGTCTCCGTGGCCAGAGTGGAACAAAAAGGGATGTTTCTATTTTGATATAGAAGATTATTCTAATAGCTATAATGACTTACCAATTGTTCATCATGTATTGTTAGTACCTGAAGGAACGATCTCAATAACAAGATGGCTGGGGGAATCTCTTAATAGACAAGAAATAAATCTTCCAATTAAAGTATTTTATTACTTAAAATGTTTCCGGAACGAATTAACTTCTACTCTTTCAAAAACGAAAGGTCGAGAATTTACACAATTTGGGATGGAGATTATGGGAAGTGACAACATAATGGTAGAGGCTGAAACAATCAAGTTGATTGTTTATTCACTAGAGCAATTGGGAATTAATGCAGAAATGGTTACTATCCGTTTTAATGATATCTCAATTTTTAATCAGCTTATTACAGAATCCGGTCTAGAGGAGAGAAGGATTGCAATAAAAGAGCTTCTTGACACTCTTGCTGAAATAAAGGCGGGTAAAAAATCTAAGCGGTTAGCTATTACACTCCAAGAGTTAAAGATGGAGCTACAAGACATATCAGAATCTAGTATGAGAAAATGGAGGGCTATTATAAATCAAGATGATTATCAAGTGGATGAAGCAAAAGCTGTATTTGGGAAAGAATATTCATCAAAGTTTGAAAAGCTGATGGAGATACAAAGTGCATTTAAGACCTTGGGAATAAACGTTGATTTAGACTTATGTGTAATTCGATCTCATGAATACTATACGAGTATGTCATTTGAAGTTGACGTTTGTGGAACGCATGAGAAGTTTGTTGAGATTGCTGGAGGAGGACGTTATGATCGACTCGTGAGTAGTTTTATATCCTCTTCAAAAGCTCCTGCAGTTGTTCCTTGTGTTGGATTTGCGTTTGGTGTTGAAAGGGTGATTGAGTTGCTCGATCAAGAGAGTTTATATTTGAGTAAAACGATCGTTTCGTCAAAGTTTGATTTTACGAATGGAAATGAAGTACAAGATAAAGAGCTGATAGGATTTTTAGATTCTATTAGGGAACGATTATCTTGATGCTTGTAAAATCATTTTTTTTAATATATAAATAAAGAAATGGAGAATATATCGATGAATAAAAATCCTGTTCGTGGTATGCGTGATTTTACACCTGTGGAGATGGAACTACGGGAATACGTTCTCAAAATAATTGAGGATGTTGCAATACAAGGAGGATATCAAAAAATAGAGACTCCTGCAGTTGAATATCTTGAAAATTTGAGTAGCAAAGAAGGAGGTGAAAATGAAAACCTAATCTTTAAGATTATGAAGCGTGGGAAATCTTTGGTCGATGCAAAAGAAAAAGGAAGTGAGCTTGCTGATGGGGGTTTACGTTATGATTTAACAGTTCCATTAGCGCGTTATTTTGCAAATAACCAAGCGAATCTTTGTATGCCTTTTAAGGCTTTGCAAATTGGGCCAGTTTGGCGTGCAGATCGACCTCAGAAGGGACGCTTTCGTCAGTTTTTACAATGTGATATGGATATTTTAGGAGAAAGTACTATACTTGCAGAGATTGACACAATAATTACTACTATTGAGATACTCTCTAAGATATTCAAAGACACAAAAGTTTCAGATATCACTATTCACTTAAATGATAGGAGATTTCTAACAGCAGCAGCCTCCTTTGCTGGTTTTATAGAGGCAGATTTCTCATCTGTGTTAATTACGTTAGATAAGAATGATAAAATCGGTTGGATAGGGGTTAAAGATGAGCTTATTAAGCTTGGTTATGATTCTCAGAAAGTTGTAATGTTTACCAAATTGTTTGAAGACATAGAAGATGGTATAACAATAGATGAGTTTTGTTATAAGCTAGGAGACTCTATACCAACTATTAAGGTTATTGAAGACCTTAAATCTATTCTTGAAGTGATTACGAAACTTACTGAAGTCAGCGCAAAGATTATTTTTGACCCAACGCTTGTTAGGGGTATGGGCTATTATACTGGGCCGATCTTTGAATGCTCACTTAGCGAACTTTCTTCTTCAGTTGCTGGTGGTGGTCGTTACGATAAGATGATTGGGAAATTTAGTGGAGGAACTGATGTTAGTGCTTGTGGCTTTTCTATTGGATTTGAACGTATTATAACAATACTTAATGATTTAGGGTTTAGTCCTGAATTCAATAAAGAAAAGATGGCCATTTTGGTAAACAAGAAAATCTCTACTCAGAGATTAACTGAGGTCTTTGCTTCTGCTAACCTATTAAGGTCTGAAAAGATAGTCTCAGTTTTGCCAATGAGGAAAAATATCAAATTCCAGATTGAAATGCTTGAAAAAGATGGCTATAGCTTATTTGATAAGATTTTCAAATAAGATTAGTAGCAGGGGGCTTCAAAAAATTTAAAAAAGAAGCCCCTTATTTTTATACTTTTTTAGAGTGAAGTTGTTAAGATCTTTTTTGAAACTTAAAATAATAATTATAGTAAGTGAAGGAACTCAGGATATAAATAGCTTAATAAATTCATAAAGCAAATTTATGAAATTCGATATAATTACAATTTTCCCAAATGTAGTACAAGAATAT
>CAZYNJ010000002.1:21420-36529 GCA_964648955.1 uncultured Candidatus Saccharibacteria bacterium
TTAGAAGAATTTTCTAAACAAACAGATACCCACTATATAATCATCTGTGGAAGATATGAAGGGTTTGATCAAAGAGTACATAATCATCTAATAGATTATGAATTCTCAATAGGGGACTATGTATTATCTGGAGGAGAATTACCAGCATTAGTTTTGGTAGACGGTATTACTAGATTAATACCTGGAGTACTTGGGAATGAGGGTTCTTTAGATTCTGAATCTTTTAACAATGATATGTTAGATTTTCCTCAATATACTAAACCAGAAGAATTTAATAATTGGAAGATACCAGAAGTATTGAAGAGTGGGAATCATGAAGAAATTAAAAAATGGAGAGAAAGTAAAAAAGTTACTTCAAGTAATCAAGAAGATCTTTAATCTTAATTCGTTCTTGCTTCATACTGTCTCTATCTCTAACAGTTACAGCATCGTCTTTCAAACTATCATAATCAACAGTAATACAATATGGTGTACCAATTTCATCCTGATATCTATATCTCTTTCCAATATTACCTCTACTATCCCAAATAACTTTCACTTCAGGTGCTAACGTTTTAAATACATCCCTAGCTTTCTCTACAATATCAGGTTTGTTAGAAACCAATGGGAATATTGCAGCCCTATATGCAGCCACATCCTTATGAATCTTCAATACCGTTCTTGTTTTACCTTTCCCTAAATCTTCTTCTTCGTATGCATCAAACAGTAACATTAAAAATGTTCGATCTACACCTCCAGAGGTTTCTGCAATCCATGGAATATATTTTTCTCCTGTTTTAGGATCAACGTATGAAAGGTTTTTACCGGAGAATTTAGAATGTTGTGTTAAATCGTAATCAGATCTCCAATGTATACCTTCATTCTCTGCCCATCCCCATGGAGTCTTATATTCAATATCAAATGCTTTCTTTGCATAGAATGCCAACTTGTCCTTAGGATGTTCCCAGAATCTTAGATTTTCTTTCTTGTTGTAAAGTTCTTTATACCAATCCATTCTTTCTTTCTTCCAATATTCAAACCACTCTTCCATATCATCAGGATGTACAAAGAATTGCATGTCCCATTGTTCGAATTCTCTAGATCTGAATGTTAGTTTACCAGGAGTAATTTCATTTCTAAAAGCTTTACCAATCTGTGCAATACCAAAAGGTATTTGCATACGAGTAGAGTCTACAACATTCTTAAAATCAAGATATATTGTCTGACATGCTTCACCTCTTAAATATGCAGTAGTTTTTTCTCCTTCAAGGACACCAATTTCTGTCTTGAAAAGGAGGTTATATGATCTAGGTTCTGTAAATTCTTTAGATCCACAATCAGGACATTTTTTGCCTACATCTTCTGTTCTAAATCTATGATGACACTTTTTACATTCAACTACTTCATCTCCAAAGTTCTTTATATGTCCAGATGCTTCCCATACCTTAGGATGTGTAATTATCGTTCCATCTATACCTACAACATCTTCTCTTAGATCTACCATATTCTTCCACCACATTCTTTTGAGATTGTTTTTCATTTCTACTCCTACAGGTCCGTAGTCATAGAATCCTCCAATACCTCCATATATTTCAGAGTTTGGATATATTATTCCTCTTCTTTTAGCTAATGAGGTTACTTTTTGTAGTAGGTCGTTTTTCATATCTCTTGATTATATATGAATACTAAGTATTTTAGAAACTATTTTTCTCTTAAAAAGGTAAATCTTTTTACTTTTGTACCATCTTCTAATTCCTTTTCACCATTAAAGTCTTCTAGTGGTCTAATCCATATCTGGCTTGTTTCATTGTCATAGAGGGACATATAGACAACAACATCTTCTAATGTTTCGCAATCTTTAGCAGTAAAAAGAGCTAGGTCCTCACTTCCTTTGAAGTGTTTGTATATACCTGGTTTGAATTTGGACATTTAAGAATATTAAGAAGTTATTGATTAATTGTAGCAGAGGTTTTATTAAAAAGAAAAAGGTTGAGATATACGAGAGGACAAGTATAATAAACTATGTCACTAAAAGCCCAAAATCCTCTCTTCACTATAATATTCTCAATTGGATTAAATATCGGAATACTCTCTGTAATATCCTCTACATATCTATTGAGCCAACAAGAAGATGTAATAGAAGTGAAAGGTATAGCTATAGAATCTACTACAGATGATATACAAGTATTAGGAAGTACATACGAATACCTAGAAGAAAGAAAGGAAATATATCCAATAGAAATATGTTGTGAAAATATATGTTTTCACATATTGGAAGCAGAAATATCCTCTTTAACATTTGAAAGTGGAAAGTTAAATGATTTAGAAATACTTAAACACTTAAATGAAAATATATATCCATTCTTTGAAAGACATTTTGGAGGGAAAGAGATAGTAGAGAATAGGGATGGAGAGTTTGAAACATGGGTATACAATGAAATACCTGATTTAAAAGATTTAGAAAGTGATTTAAAAGAAGCTATAGAGTCAAGTGTAGGAGGTATGAAACCAGAGGTAATACAGATTAAGATTAAAAGTATTCCAGGTACAGATGGAACATATGCAAGTAAATATATAGAGATAGATAATTCGAAACAAAAACTTTATGTTTGGAATGAAGGTAAAGTTATTAAAACAATATTACTCTCTGGACCAATATATGGTTTTCAAGTATATGGAGTATTTCCAATTGTAGATAAAGGGATAGAGCCAATAGCACCAGGGGGTAAATATATGCCATATTGGATGGCATTTTACTATTCTAAATCCCAAGACTCTTGGTATGGGCTACATGGATTAATATGGTGGTATGGAGAGGATGGAGAAAGGGTATATGAAGATTTAAATAATATTGGTAGTAGAGAAAGTGCAGGGTGTATTAGAATGTTAGTAGATGATGCTAAATATCTTTATGAGAATTTTAATAGAGGGGATTATATTTTGATACATGAATAGAAATATTGTTGTGATATAATCTTTAGATATATAACTTTTTCAAAATATAGATATGGAAGCTCCCCAGAAAAGCGACCTTGTTACACAAAGAAAAATTAGATTAGAAAAAATAGGGGAATTAAAGAAGTTAGGAATAAATCCATACCCATCTAGATCATATAAACAATATCCCAATCAAGAAGTAATCGAAAAGTTTGATGAATATGAAGGAAAAGAAGTAATTCTTGCTGGAAGAATAACGGCATGGAGAGAACATGGAGAATTGATATTTGGAGATATTAGAGATCAATCTGGGAAGATACAGATAATGATTAGGAAAGAAGAGATAGAAGAAGATCTTAAAAAAGGATATCTAGGAAAGGAACACCTCTATCTTTTAGATTTAGCTGACTTTATCGAAGTAAAGGGTATTGTAGGAAAAACTAAAAGGGGAGAGATATCTCTAATGGTTAAAAATATTAGATTACTTGTTAAAACTTTAAGACCAATACCAAGGGAATTAAAAAAGAAAGAGCAACAATTTAGAAGAAGATATTTAGATTTAGTAGTACATCCAGAAAAGAAAGCAATGTTTGAAAGAAAAGCTAAGTTCTGGGAAGTACAAAGAGAATTTCTTAAAAAAGAAGGTTTTATGGAAGTAGAAGTACCAGTGTTAGAAGCAATAACGGGGGGAGCTGACGCTAAACCATTTATTACACACCACAATGCATTAAATCAAGACTTCTATCTCCGTATATCCACTGAACTCTATCAAAAGAGATTAATAGGTGCTGGTTTTGAAAAAATATATGTTTTTGGCCCTAACTTTAGAAATGAAGGAATGGATGATGAACATTTACAAGAATTCTCTGATATTGAATGGTATTGGGCATATGCTACATATGAAGACAATATGGATTTAGTAAAGAGATTGTTTAGAGAGGTTGCACAAGAGGTATATGGAAAAACTAAATTTGAAACAAGAGGTCATACATTTGATTTTGCAGATGAATGGGAAGAGATTGACTATGTTGAAACAATGAAGGAAAGATTTGATATAGATATATTTAATGTTACAGATAAAGAGCTTTTAAAAATTGTTGAAAAGAATAATATTGAATTAGATGGAGATATAAGTAGAGGTAGATTGATAGATAATCTTTGGAAATTAGTAAGAAGTCAGATATCTGGACCTGCATTCTTAGTAAATCATCCTAAATTTGTATCACCTTTAGCTAAATCACATGATGATGATATAGAGAGAACGGAGAGATTCCAGGTAGTTATAGCAGGAAGTGAGTTAGGTAATGGATATTCAGAGATTAATGATCCTGTAGATCAATTAGAAAGATTCTTAGAACAACAGAATATGAGAGATTCAGGTGATGATGAAGCACAGATGTTGGATATTGATTTTGTAGAAATGTTGGAATATGGTATGCCTCCTACAAGTGGATATGGACAAAGTGAGAGAATATTTTGGTTCTTAGAAGATGTAACAGCTAGAGAAGGAATATTTTTCCCTCAATTAAGAAGGGAGATAGGGAATACAACAAAGAAGATTTATAAGGATAAGGTGAAGTTTCCAGAGGAGAAGAAAGAAAAGAAACAGTAGGGTATAATCGGATATGCAATCTCTAAAAGATATAATAGGGGATCTTAAAAAGAAAGAATCTAAGAAAGAAGATTCTTCTCCTAAAAAACAAAAAGAACTCTTCGATACAAAAAAGTTTGAAAAAAAGGAATTCCTATTCTCTAAAAAAGCTAAATATATGACTAAAGAATACCAAGCATATGGTATGAGATTAGCAGGGAAGCTAGAAGACAGTAAGCGAGCAAGTATGTATATAAAATGGGCAAAGGAAAAACCAAGAGGTATTTTAGAAAATGCTTACAGTTTTACAATTGATTACCCAAATGCTAAAGATAAAAGTAGAATATTTATGTGGAAAGTAAAAGAGTTAGAACAAGAAGGTAAAGATAAAGATGGGAAAGAATAAATTATTAAATGTCCTCAGAAGAGAGTATGTAATGTCAATATCATATGAACTCTCTCATATATGGAAATTCATAGCATCTTCCTTAGCTGGGATAATTACCACTATTCTCTTTTCAATGCTTTGGTTTGCAAGTACAGACTTAGGATATGGGGGGCTAAGTAAGGAATATGTAATATCGTATTTCTTCTTGGTATTGATAGTATCTAAATTAACAATTGATGTATCAATAAAGCTTGTCACAGGAGCTATAGTTACTGGAAACTTTGCTAAGTATATGCTTAGACCATTTAACTATTTAACTGAAGCAATAGCTGCTAACTTAGCAGAACAAACAATCCAAACGCTTTTTGTTTTGCCTGTTATTGCAGTAGGTGGCTATTTTCTAAGTGATTATCTTGTGTATGATATAACTCCATATACCGTATTTCTTTTCTTATTAGCAATTGGTATAGCCAACATCCTTAAATTTCTAATGGCCCAAATATTTTCTCTGATTGCATTTACGGTAAAACAAATCTATGGATTAAGAAATCTTCATGAAAATATGTTGTATATTCTTTCTGGAGAAATAATCCCATATGCATCACTTCCTTTAATTATCATTTCAATTTTAGAACTCTCTCCATTTAGATATCTACTATCCTTTCCTATTGAAATATTAATTGGAGGAATGAGACCATATGATCTGAGAATTGGATTTATAATTAGTATCATATGGATTATCGTTTTATATTTAATTTATAAAATTGGATATGCAATAAATATTAAGAAATATGAAGCAGAAGGAATCTAGAAGGGGAATAATCTACTACATTAGAGTATCACTTAGGATATTAAGATTAAGTCTTAGTAAAACACATACATATAAAGCAGAGGTATTCGCAAATATCTTAAGATCGTTAGTAATTGTTGTCCCTCAAATAATTGCTGTTTATGTACTATATGGAGGAATGGAAGAGTATGTTGGATGGAGGATCGAAGAGACATTCTTGATCCTTGGGATATTCAATCTTATAAACTATCTTTCTTGGTCATCTTTTTACATTAATCTTGGAAGATTAGACGAAAAGATAATAAAGGGAGAATGGGACTTCCTAATGTTAAAACCAATATCTACAATATTTACTGCATCCTTCATAGATATCTTTATTTATAATCTCTTTTTGGCAATATCAGGGATAGGGTTAATAGCCTACTATTTCTTTAAAGTTTCTTTTGTATTCTCATGGATTTTATTAGCTAAAACAATTGTAGCATTATCGGCAGGTCTTCTTCTTTGGTATTCAATATCTTTAATATGTGCTAGTTTTTCATTTATTAAAACGAAAAATGGATTATTAGATTTAGCTAAATCGGTATTAAATATTTCAAGGTTTCCTATAGATATATGGCCTAGTTTAATACAAGTAGCTTTCTATACAATTATTCCAATAGGATTTATATCGACAGTACCAGCAAAAGTAATAACAGGAGATTATTCATGGAAGGCAGTAGGATTATCAATGGTAGTATCTTTGGTATTTCTTTTAATATCAAAAATAGTATGGGAAAGAAATATATTAAAATATTCTAGTACAGGGAGTTAGTTTTTTAGTTTGTTAATAACCTTTAGAACGTTATCAATAGCTTCTTCAATAGTTTTAGCTTCTGTCCCTGCACCAGAGGCTAAATCATGTCCTCCTCCATTCAATTCTTCAGCGAATTTTCTTACTGTTTGATAACCACTAGTACTTCTAAAAGATAACTCCCAATTGTTTTCTTTATTTGATGGCTTTACAGTAAATCCCCAATGTACTCCTTGTATTTGTCTTAAAACATTATTAATTATAAATCCAGAAGCCCTTCTTATTGATGCAAGCTTTTTCCCTTCGGGCTGTTTATCAATAAAAGTATAAGCCATGTCTCCGATAATAGTAATATTCTTAATTAGAATTTGAAGATACTGGATGGATTCAAGTGGAAACTTTTCACTATTGTAAGTAAAAGTCTCAATATTAACAGGGCTAATTTCTCTTAGGTCAGCATATATTCTCAATGTCTCTGGAGTAGTTAATGAATAGAGAAACCTGTGTGTATCTGCAATAATTCCATATTGTGTAATTTCTGACATATCTTTCGTAATTTCTAATTCCCCTCCAAATATTTCTTTTACAGAAACATATACCTGTTCAGCAGCAGAACTTCTTTTTTCATTAATAATTAGATCAGCAGTATCATCCTTCGAACTGTGATGGTCTATAACGACGATTCTTTTTTTAGTTTCTCTTAGAGGATCATTATTTTCTGTACAACTCAAAATCCCTGTCATATCCGTTACTATTATCAAATCCTCTTCCCCTTCCTCTAATTTCTCTACTACTTCAATATCCTTCATAGTAGGAATATTAAAGTTAGGCATTTGTTTTGCTTTGATTTTTACAACCTTGTTAGGATATATTTGCTTAATAGCTTCTTTTAGAAGTAACATACTACAAAATGCATCAGGATCAGGTCCTAAATGAGAAATAATGAGAATACTATTAGCTTCCTTGATATATTTTTTAAGTAGTTTATGTTTTTCATCCATGATATTCTTGATAAAGGTAATTAACGATAATATAATACAAATATGTGTTAGTGAATAGTATAACATTTTTAAATTTTTAAAATACTCAGATGTTAGATATAAGGATGGTTTTGGAAGACAGGGTAAAGGTTGAAAAAGGGTTGTCTAAGAGGATGGAAGCCTCAAAATTAAAAGAGATGTTAGATAAGATAGTATTGTTGTATGAAGGGAAGAAAACAGTAAAGAGTGAATATGAGAAGAAAAGATCTGAACAGAATAGTTTTAATCAACAGATGTCCCAGGTTGAAAAAGGAGGAGGAGAATTCCAAAAGCTTTTAGGTAATTTGAAGGAACTCTCATTGCAGGTCAAAGAAGTTGAGGAGAAATTGAGAGTACAAGACGAGGGATTAAAATCCCTCTTAGAGGTACTACCGAATATTCCTCAAGAGGATGTTGTTGGAGGAGGGAAAGAAAATAATGAGATTGTAAAAGTGGTCGGAGAGAAACCTATATTCAAATTCAAAATTAAAGACCATGTAGCATTAGGAGAGGATTTAGACGTTTTAGATCTTGAAAGGGCTTCCAAGATCTCGGGAGCTAACTTCTTTATGTATAAAAATAAGTTAGCACAATTGGAATGGGGATTACTTAATTACTTCATTCAAGCACATTTAAAAGATGGGTATGAGATGATAATGCCTCCACATCTAGTTACGGAGGAATCTGCATATACAGCTGGTCAGCTTCCTAAGTTCAAGGATGATGTATATTGGGTTGATGATGGTCATTGTTTAATTCCTACTGCAGAGACTGTACTTTCTAATATTCATAGGAATGAGATTTTGGAAGAGAAAGATCTCCCTAAGAAATATTTCGCATATACTCCTTGCTACAGAAAGGAAGCTGGAAGTTACAGAGCTAATGAGAGGGGGACAATTAGGGTTCATCAGTTTAACAAGGTAGAGATGTTTCAGTATACGACACCAGAAAAAGCAGGAGAAGCCTTAGAAGAATTAGTCGGAAAAGCAGAGAAGTTAGTTGCAGATCTAGGACTTCATTACAGAGTTGCTAAGTTAGCAGCAGGAGATTGCTCGGCTGCAGCTACTAAAACATTTGATATAGAGGTGTGGTTACCATCATTAGAACAGTACTATGAAGTGAGTTCAGCATCTAATGTAGGAGAATATCAAGCTAGAAGAGGGGATATTAGGTATAGACCAAGTAATAGTAATGGGGAGAAGATTAAATATATACATATGCTTAATGCTTCGGGATTAGCAACTAGTAGATTGATGGTCTCATTATTAGAAACATATCAGAATGAAGATGGATCTATTAGTATTCCTAAAGTTCTAGTGCCATTTGTAGGATTTGATAAAATTGGATAGATATTTCTATGAACTTCTTTGTTGGAATTATTCCAGATGATTCTACTAATCACAAAATCAGGAAGATAGTTAGAGAGGTAGGTAGAGTATTTGAAGGACAACTGATACCGGTTAGATGGGTCAATCCTGAAACTTTTCATGTAACAGTACTTTTTGTAGGAAAAGATATATCACCCATAAAGAGGGTTCTCTTTAAGAAGAAGGTAAAAAAGATTCTCTTTAAGCCATTCAAAATATCTTTTAAGTCTTTGAAGTTAGGAATAGCAGGAAAATACAAAGAATTAGTATATCTTTCTATTGATAAAGGGGATGACGAGATGAGAGCGATCACCGAGCAACTAGATCCACAAGGAAATATTAGAGGAGCAAATTCATTTATCCCTCATTTAACGTTAGGTAGAGTTAGCAAAGAGCTTACAGAGGAGGAGTCTAGTAACCTTCTGAGAGATATAGGAAGAGTGTCTGGTCAGGTGGGGATTGAAGATATATCTTTTGATGTGAAAGAGATCTTTTTATTGAAAAGTAAGAATGAAGTTTATGAAATAGTGATGAACTGTTCCGCCTCTTGAAGAATCTTATTCACATCTTTTGTCCAAATAGCATTTTTGTTTCTCCTAAACCATGTTCTTTGTCTCTTTGCATATTGACATGTATGAGTTAATATTTCTTCCTTTACTTCATCTATAGTTCTCTCCCCATTAAAATAGTCTCTAAATTCCTGATAACCAATCGTATTAAAAGAGGGTAGATTCTTATCATATTTATTAAATAATCCTTTTACTTCTTCTGCTAATCCTTCTTTAAACATTCGATCAATTCTTTTAGCAATTTTACTTTTTAATTCTTCCGTGGAAATATCTATAACAAAATAGATATTCTTTAATGGTTGATTCTTTTTTCTACTAATACCCTTTCTTTCAATTTTCCCTTCTTCTATTATCCTTATCAATCTCCTCGGATTGTTCTTGTCACTTTCATTCATTTCTTTTAAAACATTTGGACTAATAAGGTGTTGTAATTTCTTTGGAGAGAGCCTTGAGAGTTTTTCTCTTAATTTTAAATCGATTTCTTCATTTTTTAGATCATAGTTATTAACAATACAGTCTATGTATAAACCTGTACCACCTACAAGAATAGGAACTCCCTCCTGAGTATCTAGAATATCCTGAACATTATCTTGATATATTGAAATATTAAAGGGATTTGTAAGTGATCTATATCCATAGAGGAAGTGTCTAATACTATCTATATACCAAATATCATTATCGATTTTCTCTGGTTTTGGTTGTGCAGTACCAATTTTTAATTCTTTGTAAACTTGTCTAGAGTCAGCATTAATGATGTAGCCATTTATCTCTTTTGCTAATGTTATTGCTAAGTCTGATTTACCAGAAGATGTTGGTCCTGCAATTACAATGATTGGATTCTCACTTTCCACCTCTTTTATCTTTGAAAAACATTCTAGCTAGTAGATGGTTTATAGCAATTGAAAGGACAGAGGATATACCACTTGCTATTAATACATTTCTTATTTCCCCATCTATAAAAGCAATCAAGATAGAAAGGAAGAGACATATAAAAGAAATAAGTTTTAAACTGTCTTCAAAATGATCTCTTGTCACAAAATCAATGTCAAACTCATTTTTCTTTTTATTATGTATTAAGTAGTTATTTAAAGTTGTTACATTCATTGCACTAAAAGTGGCTGTTAATAGAAACACAAAAGAATAGCCTTCTGAAAGTCCCACGTCTAAAAGATCAACAAAGAAAAGAGTTGAAATTATTAAAAGATTTGTAGTGATACTCGAGGCTATTGCAAAAAGTACAGACCTCTTGTCTTTGATAAGGAAGTATACGGAGAGAATTCCTACTATCGTTATTAGCCCAATCATACTAATAATCATAATTAGTTCGTAGTTACTCCAGCCGTCTAATACACTTATGAAGATGTTCATTGAGCTAAAGTCTTTTTCATATTAGTTAGATACCAGTTAGTGAAAACAATACTAAATTGACAAAGGATTAAAACAAGGAGCATTTCCCTTCCAAATATTTTCATATATCCAATACCTAAGATGATTAGGATGAAGAAGGAGAGAACTAAAGAGGTGGTGATAGCTATTTGTGATTCTTTGTTGTGAACTAGAAGATATATTAATATTACTACCATTATGCATTCTATAGCTAAGAGCCAAGTATCTACGGGTGTAGAAGAGAGTTTTAAGTATGATATCCACATAGTAATAGTTAGTAGTGTCGCGAACAAGGATGTAGAAGTTAATAGAGGATCTTCTTTTAGTATGAATAGGAGAATCAAATAAAGGAGGACGATACCAGTGAGTAATGCTATAGACAGTTTAATGTGATCTAATGCAGGTATCTCTACATCGATGGTGTTTGTTTCTATTGTTGTAAATGGAAGAGGTATTTCTCCTGAATTGTAGAGAAGATTTAACATTTGAGCCTGACCTTCTCCTCCGGATACAGTTATTGCAAAAGTTTTTGGATTACTGGTTGGGACATAATAAGGGGTGACGAAACCGTCTATTTCGAGACCAATTGTTTCTTCTTCGTGAGTCTTTAGGAAATTTTGAAAAGCTTTTTCATTTGTTAACCATAATTTAAACACAGCGAAGTATGAATATTCACCAGACCCATCCTTCAGTTCTGTAAGGAGTATATTTCGAAAAGAAGAACCAGTAAATTCAGTAGGATTGTAGTTTTCCCCCATAAGGTACGCATATTGATTTTCCTCATCTTCAAAATCGACATCTTCTTTTTTAATAACAACTCTAACAAAGAATCTGTTCTGTATTAAGTTATCAACAAAAACTTCATCTTTAGATGTTTTAACAATAACTCTTAGAATATCTTTTTCATCGAGAGTCTCTTTATAGATAGAAATCTCTTCTAAACCAGCCTTGTTAAGACGTCTATAAATAATATTTCTTGTTTTTGCGATATTCCTTTCTTTATCTGTATCTAATGTTTGTGAGGTATCTAATTCTAGGATATATTCTTTGCTCCAGTACAGATCATCTTTCGTGGTTAGGTTGTAGGATACCTCTTCTTTTATCTGTTCAGTTAAAGGAAGGGATATTAAACCAATAACAATTAGAAGGGAACTTACTAGTATTAGAAAGAGATATGAGAGAAGGGGACCTATTTGTAGGTTATCAAATTTGATTTTTACTTTCTTCATACTATATTTCTAATCGAACCTAGGAGTAAAATATTATCCTTTTTAAAGAATTCTGACAATACTTTATCTTGTTTTTTTCTAGCAAAATCAAGATCTGCTTTTGTCATGGCAGTATATCTCAATTCTCTACCTAGTAAAGATTCAGCCTCCTTGAGATCTCTTGAGAGATTAGTAACCTTATACTCACCAATAAAGAGTAGATCCAAGTTACCAGAAGGTTCTTTAACACCATCTAAGAACTCTGGGGATATTAGGATAGCTTTAGCTTTCCCATTATTCTTGGCAGCATGGATAATTAGTTGTCCGACCTCGGAATCTTTGTAAAACATTGCCTGAAGATCATTTGAGATTATACATTCAGGATTAAGCTCATAAACAAGTTTATTGCCATCTTTATGTGATATCAATATCCCTGCTTCTTTAAGGTTAAGCAATTCTCTTCTGATTGCATTAATCTCTTCGTCAAGAAGTCGTACTAAACCTCTAACATGATAACCATCAAATGGATGAAACATATATTGCTTAAGAATTCTTACACGAACTTTTGAAATAAATATGTTTTTTAACATAGGCCCCTAACCTTTATTATATTATTCTTCCATTATATCAAATCTTCCATCATCAGTGGGAACTGCCTCTATCCAGATTCTTCCACGGTTGAATTGTATTTCTTTACCATCGGAATCATAGTAGGTTGTTCTATCTGTTCGGGACTTCTTTTCCCATGAACCTTCTTCGATTTTCCCATCAATTAGAAATGTAGCATCCCCCTTATCTATCGTTTTGATAATAATACGAGCAGTACCATCATATGCGGGGGAAGTATCGACTTCTTGAATTACCACATTCTTTGCCCATACTTGAGTATTTGTTTCCTGATCAATATCTAGTCTTCCTCCAATTCTTCGAAGATAGGTATTTGTATCAGGATCATATGTCCATTTAGCATCATATGCTCCTCCATTATCCATTCTTGTATGAAAAGCTATTTCTGCAATAGTTATGTCACCTCTTTCTTCAGGTAGAGCATCTCTTTTGAAAGACCAACTCTCTACATCAGGAAAATCGTCCCAATCTAGATTTGCGGCGTAGTCCCAAGCATTAGTTATCGAGTTGTATTCATTGTGTGGAGCATATCGAACTCCATCATCCCATCTCCAGGAGCCAGTGGTAGCAAGATCTTTTATACTATAGTTATATAGATTTCCACAAGCATTAGCCTCTGGATTAGTTGATTTTGCACAACCATCATGTATATACAAAGCATCTAAAGGATTTAGCCATTGTAGATAGTAGTTTCTAGCACTTCTAATAGGTCCTACTTTCTCAGGGGCATCACTCCAAAATATTACTAAATATCTTGTAATTCCAGACTCTACCAGGGCTTCAAATACCAAATCTGCAGAGTTTAAACCAGATTGTGGTCTTGCAATAACATGATTATTCACCATTACTGCAACGGGCCTTCTTTTCAACATCTCTTCCATTTCTTCTACAGTAAAGAGTTCTCCATTCAAGGGACTTTCTTCTGTTCTTGGTCTCTTAGGTTGAAGAAGTTTAATGATCTCTTCTGTTGTAAAGACTTGAGTAGAAGGTTTGAGATAGTTGGTTGGAAAATCTGTTACTTCAGAAGGATTTTTTACAAATTTGAAAATGCCAAAATAGTAAAAAGAAAAGAGACCTCCTCCTACGAGGAGCACAGAGGCAACTATAATTGATACTATAGCCCATTTCTTTAGTGGTTTTCTTTCCTTTTTAATCTTCTTTACTTTCTTTTCCTTTTTCTTTTTTTTCTTTTTCTTCTTATCTAATATCTCATCCTCTGCTAGGATTGTTTGAGGGACTGGGATATTCTCAACCTCTTGTTCTACAACAGGAATACCTTCTTGTTCCATTGGTGTTTCTTTAACAGGTTTAGACACCTTTTTCTCAAAATCCTTCTTATCTGAAATCGTTATCTCTTTGGGCATATCTTTTTAAATGAAGTATCTAATATATAGTAGCATAAAATTGTTCAATGTTTAATTCTTCCGAGTTGAAATCACAAGAGAAATTAAGTACTCTTGTATTAGGTAAATTCTAATAAATAATTAAATGGAAAATAAATATTTAAAAGTAGTTCTTCTCTCTCTTGTTCTAATCGGCTCAACAGTTTTTCTCACAGGTTGTGTTCTCAAGGATGATGTCGAATATGATGAGTCCAAGGTTAAGATAGTAGATCTAGATGGAGAGGAAGACACCGATGCTGTGGAAGAAGATGCAGAAGAGGAGGAAACAGGGGAGGAAGATACAACGATCGAGACATCAGATGTAGATTTTTCAAATTTCTCTAGAGATGAACAATCCGTTGGAAAAGAAAATGAGAATGAATATTCATTACTTTCTTTAACAGATGAAGATTTAGAGGGATATCATAGATTTACTTTTGTAATACAAGGGAAAGATAGTGCAGAAGATCTTCCATATATAGTTGTAGATTACAGATCAGCTTTGGGATCAGTAAGGGTAGATTTAAATGGTATAACTTCAGATAGTAGTGGAATAGCATACCAGGGGTCTAGGAGTATTGATATAGAGGGAATCACAAGAATATATCACAATATTAGTGCTGATCAAACTGAAGAGTTATATGATATTGGTGTTTCAGAATCTACGCCTTTCTATCTCTCTTCTGAAGAAGTTTCTACTGGGAAGTGGAATATTGTTTTAGATGTTAAATATCCAGGAGAGAGTGATTTAGATATAGAACTTGGTGGTACAAGTCTTTCGAGTGAAGCACAAACAATCGCCGGATCTATCTCTTCCGATGGTGCTGCTGTCACTGGGTATTCTTTTAGTGTGTCGGGGGGACAATTAGTTTTCACATGGGTAGTAACAGGAAGTACCTCTAAACCAATTCCTTCTGTATCGGCAGAGTTAGATGCAGATGGTATTTTAGATGTCGAATTTGAGAGTTTGGTTTCTGATAAGGTTTCTTCTGCTGTTGATGATATAGAACTGCCTAGTGGAATTGGATTTACATATAGTGATGGAGCATATCATTTTGAAGTTGGTGCAGATA
>CAZYNJ010000003.1:0-31849 GCA_964648955.1 uncultured Candidatus Saccharibacteria bacterium
TCTATGATACTCTAAATCATATGATAGAGAAGAAAGATATACCTAAAAAGTTAAGGGATACGAAGAAATCATTTCTTTCAACACTTTCCAATGAGAACGGTGATAAAGGTCTTTTAAGAGTATTTCCTAAAGACGTATCTTTTCACGGACAAGATAAAGATGAAGATATTATTCTTGTAGTTAGGGCCCATTGGATAACATGGATATCTCAAATATCATTCTCTCTACTCCTCGTTCTCATCCCTTTCCTGTTAATGTTTTCTTTCACTGGTTTAAGTTTATCTTTAACAGTAGGTCTATTATTACTAGGAATCGTCGTCTCTGTAACTAATACCTTGAATGCATTCTTTAAATGGTTTTACTCTGTAAATATAATTACAACACAGAGGATAATAGATGTAGACTTTATTAATGCCTTTCAACATAGATTCTCAGAAGCACAACTAGAGAAGATAGAGGATATTTCTCATGAACATGTAGGTTTTCTAGGATCTCTTTTTGATGTAGGTACAGTATATATACAAACTGCTGCTAGTAATGCAGAATTTGAATTTCAAAATATTCCTAGACCTAGGGATATTCAGGATACATTAAATGATTTACTTGAAATGAAACAGGAGGGAGAAATCTAATGGATTATGGGGATATATTAGGAACAATGGCATTTGAATTTCCAGATTTTACATGGCTGTTAAAAGTGCCTTTAGCAATATTGGTTGCTGGAATAATATTTTACAATATGATGATGTTACTAAGGATTAGGATATTAGCAGACACAGTAGATTCTAATGAAAACGTAGGAATAAAAAGACTAGCATATATTCACACAATCTTGTCCATAGTGGGGTGTTTAGTGTCTTTAGTTTTAATTCTTCTGGGATGAGAAATGAAGATAAGGACTGCTCAATATATAGCAAAGAAACAAAATGGATCTTATGCTGTTTCTGCATATAGATATAAAGAATCTTTTGATAGTAGATCTTTTCAAAAGGGGGATCTTTACTGTCTTCTTTCTTTAGAGAGTGAGGAAGATATACAAGCTACTACTCTTGCTAAGTTTGTTTGGGATGGGGTATTAGATGCCTATACATATTCAGAGGCTAAGACAGCAAATGAAGCCATTACAGAGTCTCTTAAGATGGGGGAGAAAAAGGTAAGGGATTTGATAAAGAATGACAAGGAACTAGAAGAATCTGGTGTTAATCTAAACTTCGCATTGGTAGCAAACAAAAAGGAAGGTTTCTATGTTGGGGTTTATGGTGATATGGAGGTGTTTGTGTATAGAGAAGGTAGTTTTGTATGTATATCAGAGGTTTTGAAGAAAAATAAGGCTAAAACAGCAGGTATTATACTTAAAAAAGGGGAATTTCTTGCAATATCAACACCCGAATTGTTTTCTGCTTTTGTAAATAGTTTTGATAATAGTGCTGGGGTGGATGCGATAGAAAACGCCTTGAGGAGTATAGAAGCTAGTCTAGAAGGATTAGAAGGGATCTTTACATTAAGAGTAGAGGAGGATTTAGAGGTTAAATTTGATGAAATAGAGACTAAAGAAGAAAAAAAAGGAGAGAAAGAGAGGATTGTAGCGGAGGAAAAAGTCCTTGAGGAAATTGATCCTCAGACTAGAAAGAAAAAGTTATTAAAAGAAATCACCTTAAATGGGAAAGCTGGGGATATTCTTTCTAAGATTAAGGAAATATTGGGGATTGTAGGAGGATTTTTAAAGAATATTTCTAAAAAGATATCCTTTGCATTGTTGCCTTTGAGGGAAAAAGTAGGGGGAGAGCTTTCAAAGAAGAAAGTTTTTAAAAAAATTGGATCTAGAGTTTCCGAGATTAAATTCAAAAAGAGTAAGAGTAAAACTCAGGGATTTAGAATAGATGGATATAAGAGAAAGAGCCTTAAAAAACAAAGGATTCTAACCGTAGGTATAGCTTTTATAGCAATTATTTCAATCGCTTTGATTATTCAACTAATTATTACTAAAAAGCATGAAAAAGAAATACATGCAATAGGAACAGAACAGATGGATAATATAGGGAGTCACCTTTCTAGTGCTAGTGAAAATATTATAAAAGATAAGAATGAAGCAGAGGGTTCATTGTACTTGGCGAAAGAGATATTGGACAGTTTATCGACAGAGATATCAGAAGAAGATTTAGTTAGAAAAGCAGAATTACTTTTAGAGTATCAAGAATTAGAGGATTTACTACTAAATAGAAAAGTCATTACGGATGAATCCCTAGTTAAATTCTTAGATACAAGATTAGCATTTGGAGAGGACTCTGCTACTACAGATATAGCTTTTTACAAAGATACTTCTGAAAATGAATATCTTTATATTTCGGACAAAGGAGAGAAGGGAGTATATAGAGTTGCAATATATGACAAAGGAGTTGAAAAACTTCCTGATAATGAAGGATTATTGAAATCTCCAGAATATATAGATTATGGACACGAGGGAGTATATGTATATGATAGTACACAGGGTGTTTTAAAATCATCATTTAGCAATGGTTTTAACAGTTCTTTTGAATCGTTAACTGGGGTTAAGGCAAGGGATTTGGATGATGACTCTATATCAGAGATGGCAATATTAACAGAAACGGACAATATATATCTACTTAGTAGAAATGAGGGAGCAATACTTAAGTCTTCTAGAACAGGAAGTGGTTACGGTCTTACGTATGCATATATAGAGTCAGAGAGCTTCTCTCAAGCGAACGAGTTCTTCAGTGATTTTACAATCTATATTTTTCGTCCAGGATCTGATGGCTTAGAGACATATATATATAACTATCTCACTTTTAAATATGAATATTCAGCCTCTACTTTGGTTGGTTTAAGGAATGAATTGGAGAATATTACAAAAGGGTATACTTCTGGTAGTTTAGATTTTGGTTTGTATGTATTTGATGCCAATCAAAAGAGATTTCTTGACTTCGAAAAGCCAAAGGAAGGGTTGGAGGAGTTACATCCAGGGGAGTTAATACTAAAACAGCAGTATATATATAGGGGAAAAGCAAAGGACATGTTTACAGATGTAAAGGATTTTGTAGTGGATGCAGAGGAGAAGTTTATGTATATATTAGATGGGAAGACTATTTGGAAGGTTACTCTTTAGTGTATAATCCGGGGTATGAGAATAAAGAATAAGAAGGCATTTTTTAACTATAAGATATTGGAATCCTTAGAAGTAGGGGTAGTTTTGACTGGAGCTGAGGTTAAATCTTTGAGAAATAATAGAGGAAACTTGGCAGATGCTTTTGTAAAGAAGATAAGGGGAGAATTTTGGTTAGTTAATATGGAAATTCCTAGGTATAAGTATGATGGGAATCCTGATTATGATGCTCATAGATCAAGAAAGTTACTTCTAAAGAGGAAGGAAATGGTCAAATTAGAGAGTAAGATGAAACAGGGAAGGCTTTCTTTAATCCCTATCAGTGTGTATTTGAAAGGAAGAAGAGTGAAGGTAGAGATAGCATTAGCAAAAGGAAAGAAGAAGTATGAGAAGAAGAATGCTCAGAAAGAGAAGGATTTAGAGAGAGAACTACATAGAGAGAAAAGAAAATATATGATATAATTACAGGATATGAATGGGATACCAGACATAGCTGAAACAATTGGAAGTGTTGGAGAAGTGAAGACTCCAGCTTTTGAGGGAGGGAATATCAATCCTACCAGAGCAGAGATTGTAGAAGAGGGGAATAATGGTACAGGTAGTTTCATTTCTTCTCTAAATGAAAAATTTTCAAGGACAGAAGGTGAATCTGAGAAAGATAATCAAAAAGTAACTGCTACAGATAAGCTTCCTTTAAATCAAGGAACTATCCAAACAGAACAATTTGAAGGAGCTGGATACAATAGTTATGTTGTTAAGAGGAAGGTTGTCTCAGAAGGAAAAATAGATCTTCATAGTGGGGATGGTTGTAATGAAATAAGAAGAATAGGGTTGTAAACAATTTTGATAGGATAGAAAATTAACTCTTTTCTCAAGAAAATTTCCTTTTTTTATGATATTCTTTAGTTAATATGGTAGACATATCTTCTCAAGATACAGTTATATACTCTCAAGTATTCGGGCCTAGTATAGAGGTGGAAAGTAGTCCTGGAGAAACAGTCTCCTATACAGATAATACATATGGAGATTTAAGTAATCATTGGTACGATAATGTTCCTTGGGGATGGATATCTTTTAGTATTCTGGTAATAAGTCTTACTGTTGGGGCTTTCCTTTGGCTTAAATCTAAACTTCTAAGGAAAGATAGCAATGAAAAGGTAAGAGATACCGTTACTTTTGAGGTTAAAGTATCTAGGCAGAATGAAATAGAGATAGGAGTAGCTGAACAAATGTTTGCTAACCTTGCAGGGATAGGGGGAAGGGGGAAAGGTCTTGCAAAACTTTTTAGTGTAGAAAATGGGATTAGTTTTGAGGTTGTTGGATTACCAGGGGAGATAAGGTTTTTTGTTAATTGTCCTAGAAAGTTTGCAGATTTAGTAGAAAAGCAGATATTAGGGTCGTACCAAGATGCTGATGTAACAATAGTTCCTGATTATAATATATTTGCAGAAGGAAGTAGGGTTGATTTTGCTGCATTGAGATTAGATGAAGAGGAATATTGTCCGATTACGACATATGAAGATTTTACAGGAGATCCACTTTCTAACATTTTGAGTTGTTTAAGTAAAATATCAGAGGGGGAAGGTGTTTTGGTACAGGTAATAGTATCTCCTGCTGGTTCTGAATGGCAGAAAGCCGGAAGATCTTTTGTAAAGAATGTAGAAGAGAGTAAGTCTGATCCTGAAAGAAAGAGTATGGGGGTCTCTCAAGAGAGGGTAGAAGCGATTAATAAGAAAATTGCAAAGCCCGGTTTCAGAACGGAGATTAGGATTGTTACTAGTGCTGCCAATGATGATTTAGCTAAAATGCATTTAGAAAATATTGTAGGAGCTTTTGATCAGTTTAATAATCCTCAGGTTAATAAGTTTAAGAAAGTAAAGCTTAATAAGTCTCGTGAGAAAGAATTTGTAAAAGATGTTCTATTCAGAAGAGCCCCATACAAATCAAGTATGATTTTAAATATGGAGGAGCTAGCCACAATATTTCATTTTCCCAATAAGGATATTGATACTCCTAATATTCAATGGTTACTTTCTAAGGAGGCTCCTGCAGCTAATATGATAAGTACGGATATTGATTCTAAGGATACTATTTGGCTTGGGAATAACTATTTCAGAGGGCGGAGGAGACCTGTTTGTTTCAAGAAGGATGATAGGAGAAGGCATTCCTACATATTAGGACAAACTGGTTCTGGTAAATCTTGGTTAATGATGAGAATGATCATTCAAGATATTTATAATGGCGATGGTGTTTGCTTTATAGATCCTCACGGAGAAACTGCAGAATTGATTTTAGATAGGATTCCTCCAGAGAGAGCAGAAGATGTTATATATTTCAATGCTGGAGATTTTGATAGACCGTTTGGTTTTAACCTTATGGAATTCTATAACGAGCAGGATATGCATAGGATTGTTAATAGCTTCATAGCTCTACTTATCAAGCTTTTTGATCCTAATCAACAAGGTTTTGTTGGTCCAATCATGCAACAGGCAGTTCGAAATTCCATGCTTACCGCAATGTCAAAAGAAGGATCGACCTTAATAGAGGTTGTTAGGATACTACAAGATGAGAATTGGGTAAGAGAACATTGGTTACCTTTGATCAAAGACGAACAGGTGAAGAGATATTGGACAGAACAGATTGCAAAAACAGATCAGAAGACCAAATCAGAAACAATGGGTTACTTTTTAAGTAAATTTGACAAATTTACGACTAATCTTGCGATTAGAAATATCATAGGACAGTCTAAATCATCTTTTGATTTTAGGGATGTTATGGATAATAGAAAGATATTGATAATTAATCTTTCTAAGGGTATTTTAGGTGATGAGAATATGTCCTTTTTAGGATTACTTATAGTTCAGAAACTTCTCTCTTCTGCTTTGAGTAGGGAGGATATACCAGAGGAACAGAGGAGTGATTTTTTCTTCTATGCTGACGAATTCCAAAATTTCACTACCGAAGAGTTTGCTACGATATTGTCTGAAGCTAGGAAATATCGTTTAAATTTAACTTTGGCACACCAATATATTGGCCAATTACCAGAGAACATTAAGGGTGCTGTTTTTGGTAATGTTGGTACATTACTTATTGCTAGAACTAGTACTGAAGATGGAGAATTTTTAGCTCCCCAATTTGAACCTGTTTTAAAGAATACGGATATTATCAATCAGCCAAACTTCCATTTTTATGCAAAGATGCTTGTGGATGGTATGTATCCTGCACCATTTTCCTTAGAAACAGGATATGGTTCTAAGTTTCCAGAATCTAAGTTCGATCTTCCTGTTAACAAGGAGGTTTCTGCCTTTATTAAAGAATTTTCTAGAACCAAATATGGTAGGGATGTTAACTTAGTTAACAAGGAGATAGGGGAGAGATCCAAGATAGAAAAGAGTTCTGCAAAGCCTAAAGTCCCTTCTGTTGGAGGTGTGGGGTCTACACTCAGGAGTGGTTTATAGTGAAAAAATCCTTATTATCTGGTAAAATCCATTTGTATTGGGAGTGTAGCTCAGGTGGTTAGAGCGCGGTTCTTATAAAGCCGTGGTCGGCAGTTCGAGTCTGCCCACTCCCACCAGTCGTTAACCTATAAATGTGAATTGAATTTTCTACAGTGCTTTGAGGTTTCTTTCCTTCTCGGGTTTAGATCCTTCTACTAGATTGAGATATTTCTCTGTTGTAGAAAGTCTCTTGTGTCCTACTAGCTTTGATACAGTTACTAGGCTTACTCCATTAGCTAAGTGATGTGCTATAAATGTATTTCTTAAATCATTAACCTTTGCATTTTTAATACCTGCTTTTTCAAATGCCTTATCTATTGTTGTTCTAATATTTCTTACTAAAAGAGGTCTTCCATTCTTTGTAATGAAAAGAGTCTCATCCTCTGTTTCTGGTCTAATTTCTAAATAGTCTTGTACTGCTTTAAATGCAGAGTTATTTAGAGGAACTTTTCTTGAATCATGACTACCTGCAGCTTTTATATAAAGATAGTTTAATTTCTTGTCTTTTGAAGTTCGTATATCTTCTAAGTTTAGATTGGCTAATTCACCAATTCTAATACCTGTTTGAAGTAAAAGCTCTACGATAGAGTAGAGACGAGTATCAACTCTACTAACATCTCTAAGAGCTCTGTATTCCATCTCTGAGAGTACTCTAGGTGGTTTTATATCGAATTTAGGATGTGAGAGCTTTTCTGATGGATTATCAGGAATAATTCCTTGTTCCAAGAGGTACTTATAATAGGTCCTAGTGCTATTAGTCTTTCTAGAAATACTCTTTGGGGTATAGTTACTATCCTCTAAATGTTTTTTATACTTCTCTAAGTCTTCAATTGTTGTTTTTGCTAAGTTCGAAATACCATTTAAAGAGAAAAAATTAAGGAGTTGCTCAATGTCTTTAGAGTAGGCAATAATGGTAGCTTCAGATCTACCTTTTTCTCTGAGTTCGATTATGAATCCTTTATGTATCTCTGCGAATTTAGGATTATTGATTTTAACCATATGATTGATAGGATAGCTTATATACTTGTGTCTTTAAACCTTATGGGATTATATCATCGCACGATATTGGGGTCAATAATATAACTATAGTGTTGAATGCGAAAAGTCTGTTTTATGATAAGATATTGGTAGTATGAAATTCGAAAGAAAGAGAGTGGAAAAAGACAATATAGATATTTTCCAACGAATCACAGGGAGTAAAGTAGGAGGATCCCTCCTTATAATTCTCTCTGGGATTTTAATCTATAACATTGCAAAGTCCATGATTATAACCTCTGAAAAAGTCCAGATATTAAGTCAGGCAGAGAAGGAGGTTAGTAATTTGAGGTTAGATAATTTGGAGAATCTGTTACTGATAGAGTATATGACTTCTGATGAATATCTAGAGACGGAGGCCAGGAATAGATTGAATCTATCTAAGAAAGGAGAGGTGGCTTTCGTAATACCAGAAGAGATATTAGAGAAAGGTCTTTTACAGGTAGAAAGAATCCTCAATGAAGATGAGAGAGTTTCTGATATCGAGAACTGGAGGATATGGCAAGACTTTTTCATTGTAGGAATTTGATGTTTAGAGTTAGTTAATATATAATGGCTTTGCGATAAGGATATCGCGGGGTAGAGCAGTGGAAGCTCGTCAGGCTCATAACCTGGAGGTCGTCGGTTCGAATCCGACCCCCGCAACCAATTCTACTTCTGTGGTTTCTTGAAACGGATATATGGGAATGTTCTGTGTTTCCCCTTTGTATCCATGCCGTATCCTTCTACCCAGTAATCTGGTATCTCGAATCCACAATAGTCAATCGGAACATCAATCTCTCTTCTGCTCTCTTTCGAGAGTAATGCACAGATCTTTAGAGATTTTGGTCTTCTAGCGCTCAGAATTTCAAGAAGTTTTTTCATAGAATATCCAGTATCTATCATATCCTCAATGATTAAAACATTTTTTCCTTCTAGATCAATACTGGTCTCTCGGGTGATTTTTGGGTTTCTAGAAGATTCTGTTTCACTACCGTAACTCCCAATTCCCATAAAGTCTATATATGTACCATAATTATTATAACCATTAAATTCATTAACTTTTGTTAACTCTCTTGATAAGTCAGCTCCAAAGAATACCGCTCCATTGAGAATTATTAACAAAACAAGATCTCTTTCTTCATCTTTGTAATCTTCTGCAATTTTCACTCCAAGTTCTGTTACCTTTTCCTGTATTTGTTCTGATGTTAAGAGTATTTTATAATCTTTTGTTTTTACGAAATCTTTTTTTTGAGTCATTTTTGGTGCTAGAAGAATTTAGATTCTTTATTCTAACACTGCCATGCTTGTTCTTGGAAGAGGATAGTTGTTGTGATAGAATATGGCTTACTAATAATATATTTAATAGATGAGGATATGCCACTAATAGACCAACCAGTAAAAGGGATGTATATAAGGATGGAGGGAAAGATATATTTTCTATTGGATAGAAAACTCAAAACACAGGGGAGACAGGGTGGCCTTATTATCATGAAGATGAAGTCCCTAAGTAGTGGGAAGGTTCTAAAAAGGACTATCAAAGCAGGTTTAAAGATAGAGCAAATTATCCCGGAGACAAAAGAAGTTCAATTTTCATATATAGATGATAATAATGCATATTTTATGGATACTGAAACATATGAATTAATACCAATTTCTAAAGAAGTACTTGGTAACTACATCAATTTCCTTAAAGAGGGAGAAAAAATTCTCATTCTGTTTAATGATGGGGAGGTTTTAACAATAAAAGAGAACGCTACAGTGAAATTAAAGGTAATAGAAGCTACAGATAGTGTGAGAGGAAATACTGCTAATAATGCGACAAAGACAGTACAGTTGGAGACTGGTTACAAAGTAAATGTCCCACTATTTATCAAAACCGGGGATATACTGATCATAAATACTGAGACTGGTCAATATACAAGCAGAGCATAGTAAATGATATAATCAGAAATAGGGTGGGATAGCTCAGTTGGTTAGAGCATGGGATTCATAAACCCAAGGTCGGCAGTTCGATTCTGCCTCCCACTACCATATTTCCAAGAGTTTAACTTTTCAGGAGCAGAATAATGAACAAGGGAAAAAATAGTCAGTCTAAGAAAAAGAAGATTGTAGATATAAGGAGGATTCCAATAAAGAAAAAAGGTGGAATAAAGGGTGGGGGAATTCTTCTGACGATAGGTATAGCTCTTCTTCTCTCATATAGCGTGTATATGTATCAAAGATTTCAGAATCAAGGAGAACAAATTTCCTTAAGTGAGGTGGTATTAATGATTAGCGATGGGGAGTATGAAGGTATTACAATCAAGGAATCAGAAGTAATTTTAATAGGAGAGGCTGAGAAAGATACTGTTTTTGCATTAATCCCAGAGGGTACTGATTTCTATACTGTTCTTTCCGAGGCAGACATAGATATTAAAACTCTCGAGAATGATTTTTATGAACCTAATATACAGTTTACATTTGGTGATTTCATTTCCTTACTTTTCTTAGTCGCAGGGGTATTTCTTGTATATATGCTATTTAAGAATATGCAAGATTCCAGTGGCAAGATTATGGATTTTGGAAAGAGTAAAGCAAAGTTAATGCTGGGGAAGAAATCAGCTATGTCTTTTAAGGATGTTGCGGGAATAGAGGATGTTAAAGAAGAGTTAGTGGAGATTGTTGATTTTCTCAAACATCCTAAGAAATATATTTTGGCAGGAGCTAGAATTCCAAAGGGGGTTCTTTTAGTAGGTGCTCCTGGTACGGGAAAGACACTGCTTGCTAAAGCAGTTGCTGGAGAAGCTAATGTTCCATTTTTCCATACATCTGGATCAGAATTTGAAGAAATGCTAGTTGGTGCAGGTGCTTCTAGGGTTAGAGACCTTTTTACTAAGGCGAGGAAGGTTGCTCCTTGTATCATCTTCATTGATGAAATCGATGCTGTTGCTAAGAAAAGAGGTCGTGCTTTGTATTCTGGAGCGGGAGAACAGACACTTAACCAGATTCTTGTAGAGATGGATGGTTTGGAAGAAAGAGCAAATGTCATTATCTTAGGTGCTACTAATAGACCGGATGTACTAGATCCTGCAATTTTAAGACCTGGGAGATTTGATAGGGTTGTTACAGTACAGATGCCAGATTACAGTGAAAGAGAGAGTATATTGGGAGTTCACTCAAAGAACAAGAAGTTTAGTAAAAATGCTGATTTGAAGATAATCGCAAAGAAAACAATAGGATACTCTGGGGCTGATCTGGAGAATCTTTTGAATGAAGCAGCAATAATGACAGCTAAAAGAGGGGAGAAAGAGATAACACAGGAAGATCTTCAAGAGGCTTTCTTAAAGGTAAAACTAGGAAGAAAGAAGAAAACAGGAAGGGAGGAAGAAGACATTAAAAAGATTGCATATCACGAAGCAGGACACGCAATTGCTTCTAAGTTTGTAAAGGGTTCTTCTCCTGTAGAACAGATATCGATAATTTCTAGAGGCATGACAGGAGGGGTAACAGTATATATTCCGGAGAAGGATACAATTCTTCATACCAAGACTCAGCTTTTAGCAAAACTAAGAACCGCTGTTGCAGGTCAAATATCGGAAGAAATATTCTTTGGGGAGATATCGACTGGTTCTTCCGCAGATATTCAAGATGCCACTAGGGTAGCTAAAGCTATGATAACCCAATATGGAATGAGTGAAAAATTAGGATTTGTTCAATATGGGGATATGGAAGAGGCTAGTACAATTGGTTATTCATATGGAGGTGGAAGGGATTTTAGTGAGGATACAGCCAAATCAATTGATCAAGAGGTTAAGAGATTTATGGATGAGGCGCAGGAAGATGTAAGGAAGATATTGAGAGAACATAAGGATTTAGTCGAGAAGTTGGTGGAAATGCTTTTAGAGAAAGAGGTTGTAGAAAGGAAAGAGTTTGAGAAGTTGTTTGAATAAAAAAAGATTGGTTGTTGTATAATTAAACATGGTACTAAAAGATACAGGTAGAGACGTTTTCCTTGCTATAGATGCCAATGCAATAGTTCATCGTGCTTTTCACGCTTACCCGAGTAATCTACAAACAGAAGATGGTATACAAGTTAATGCTGTATACGGATTTACAGTAATGCTTTTAAAAGCGCTAGAGATTTTCGAACCAGAGTATGTTCTCTGTGCTTTTGATACAGCAAAACCTACCTTCAGACATACTAAATTTCCTGATTACAAAGCTACAAGAAAACCTACAGATCAGTCATTAATAGATCAGTTTCCATTGGTAGAAGAGGTATTGAAATCTTTTAATATACCAATTCTCAAAGTAGAGGGATTTGAAGCTGATGACATACTGGGAACAATCTCCGAACATGTATCAAATGGTAAATGGAAAGA
This sequence comes from uncultured Candidatus Saccharibacteria bacterium, assembly GCA_964648955.1. Classification (GTDB taxonomy): domain Bacteria; phylum Patescibacteriota; class Dojkabacteria; order SC72; family SC72; genus CAZYNJ01. The sequence continues at coordinate 11,997 of CAZYNJ010000003.1, forward strand.
TTACAATTTGGATACATACCTTCTTAGTGGGGATAAAGACCTCTTGCAGTTAATAGATGAGAATGTATGGGTATGCTTACCAGAAGGGAGTTTTAAGAATCTAAAGGTATATGACAAGGTAGGAACATTAAAGAAATATGGATACTTACCTACTCAAGTTACAGATTTTAAAGCTGTAGTAGGGGATCCCTCAGATAATATTCCTGGAGTAAAAGGAGTGGGAGAAAAGACGGTAGTAAAGCTACTACAACAGTACAAAACATTAGATAAGATATATGAGAGTCTTAATGAATTAAAACCTAGGGTTGCCAAATTGTTGACAGAAGGGATAGAGCAAGCAGAATTTAGTAAGGATTTAGCTACGATAGAGAGAGGAGTAGATGTATCAGTACAATTAAATGATTGTCTGTTGAGAGATTTTGATAGAAACAATCTAGTTAAAATCTTCAAAAGGTTTTCATTTAAGTCATTAATAGGTAGGTTGGACATCCTTTTTGGAGAGGATGGAATATCTTCACAAGGATCTCAATTAGGAATGTTTGAGACAACCTCTCTCACAGAAATAGAATTCTCAGATCAGAAAGATTTTGAGAAAATATTGGAAACTGCTAGAAAGGTACATTATGCTTACTTTAAAAATGAAGAATCTATCACGGAAGAGAGCTTTTCTGTAGCTAGAGTCTGGGGGAGAAAAGGAAAGAAAGAAGATTTTTTACTTAAACCGGAGATATTTGAAGTACCTTCATCATGCGAGGTTATTTTTTACAATTGGGAGGATTTCTCTGCTTATGTGATGGTTAAAGACTCTTCTAAATATGGAGATATATTAGATGTTTGTTCTTTTGGACATTTGATTAAATCCAACTCCTCTGGTTTTCTCTTCAAAGACTTAGCTTTCTCATATGCGACTAAAATACTCAAGGAAAAGATATCTCCAAGTCAAAAAGAAGAGATATTAGATTCTCTTGAAGAGATAGTAGAGGGAGAGATTTCTGAGGCCCAAGATATTAAGCAGTATGAGTTTGTTAAGGAAAATGTTAAGAAGTATTTCAAGAGGGAAGAGAATGAGCAGATTGTAGTAGCAAAAGAGCTCGAGATACCGGTATCTGTTTGTTTAGGGGAAATGGAAAGGAGAGGGATTCTTCTAGACAGAGCAGAATTAGAGAGCTTGGATAACAAAATGGATGAGGAAATAGCATTTCTTAAGAAAGAGGTTTTTGACTGTATTGGCCATGAGGTTAATATTAATTCTCCAAAACAGTTAGCAGATTTACTTTTTGAAGAGTTAAATTTGCCACACAGAGGGAAGAGGTCCACAAGAGAAGCTATATTACAGAAATTAGTGGGTATGCATCCAGTTGTAGAACATATATTGAAATACAGGGAGATCTCTAAATTAAGTGGCACATATGTAAAACCTCTATTAGAGATTGCAAAGAATGAGCCTGACGGATCTGTACATACTGATTTTAAACAAACAGGGACTACTTCTGGTAGATTTTCCTCTTCTGACCCTAACTTACAAAATATTCCGATCAAAGGGGATTGGGCAGAGAAGATCAGAGGGGCATTTATAGCTCGAGAGGGATTTAAATTAGTAGCTCTTGACTATTCACAGATGGAATTAAGGATAATGGCACATATTTCAAGAGATGGGCTTTTGATAAAAGACTTTATAGAAGGCCTGGATGTTCATTCTTCTACTGCAGCGCGTATATTAGGTAGACAAATACGAGATATTTCTAAGGAGGAGAGGTCTATGGGGAAAACTGTTAATTTTGCTATACTTTTTGGTCAGACACAATTCGGACTTGCTAGTATGTTGAAGATTGATAGAGATACTGCACAGAAATATATAGATGAGTATTTTGAACATTACAGAGGAGTCGATAGGTATGTGAAAGATGCAGAGAAAGAAGCTAAAAGGAAAGGTTTTGTACAATCAATTTTTGGAACAACTAGACGTATTGGGGGGTTAACATCCAAGAATTTTATGATAAAGAATGCAGCAATGAGAGAAGCTATCAATATGCCAATACAGGGAAGTGAGGCCGATATTATGAAGCTAGCGATGATAAAGATTAGGGATATAATCGAGAAGGAGTATAAAGAGAAAGCATACATTCTTTTACAAATTCATGATGAGTTAATCTTCGAAGTAGAGGAATCGGTAGCCAAAGAATTTTCCGAAAAAAGTGTAAGGATTATGGAGAAGGTAGTAGAATTTTTAGTTCCTTTAGATGTTCATTCAAATATCGGACACTCATTAGCAGAATTGAAGTAGACAGAATGGTATAATTAATAGATAAGTTAAGAATTACTTTTGATGGAGGAGAAAAATATGGGAGATTTATCATTTTTATGGATATTTCTAATCATTGTTACCTGTGGTTTTGGTGCGATCCTTTATCTTCTCGTAACACATGATTCCGAAGAACTAGGGGAGAAGAAAATGGCTTCTAAACCTGTGGATACTACTTCTAAGGTAGTAATAGATAAAGGTTTAACTGAAAGACAAAGAAATATTCTTACATATGTGATTGAGAAGAAAATGGTTAAACCACCGGAACTAAGGAAGATTGCAGGAGATGTGTCTAACAGAACAGTCAGGAGAGATATGAGTGTACTAATAGATAAGGGTTTAGTATCTCAAGAGGGTTCTACAAAATCTACATATTACAGGTATTTAGGGAAGTAATATGATTAAATTTTCCAAATTAGCGAAAACTTTTTCTAAAGTAGAAAGTATCCAGTCACGCAATGAAATGACAGAGATTCTTGCTAATCTCTATAAAACCCTTACAAAAGAGGAGGTTCAGATAGTGTCGTATTTGATTAATGGGAGAGTAGCTCCAATGTTTGTAAAAGCGGAATTTAACTATTCAGAAAAGAGCCTGGTTAATTTAGTGGAAGCACTGGTTAAAGTAAGTTCAGGGAAGTTTAATATTAAGAAAGAACTTTCTAAAACAGGGGATATTGGTGATGCCATAGCATCCTTTTCACAGAACGAAGGGTATAGGAGTAAAGGTTTTAGTACAAGTGAAATATATGATGAATTATGGGGGATTATTAATATAACTGGAACAGGATCTGTTGAGAAAAAGACATCTATAATATCCAAGTTACTTAAAAGAATGTCTCCAGAGGAGGGTAAATACTTTGTAAGAATCATTTGTGGGTCTTTAAGGCTTGGAGTTAATGCTAAAACTCTCTTAGATGTATTTTCTTACTGTGTAGTAGGGGATAAGTCATTTAGGGATGAATTGGATAGGGCATATGGCGTTTCTGCAGATATTGGGTATATTGCTTCAGAGAGTGTAGGTTTAAGCCCTCAGAGAGCCCAGAAAGGGATCTCTAAGGTTAAGGTAAATCCAGGGATACCAATTCTGGCCCGTTTAGTTGAAAGGGTAGGGTCGTTTGAGGAAGTTTTCGAAAGGATGGGGGAATCAGTATTGGTACAACCCAAATTCGATGGTTTAAGATGTCAAATACATAAGTTTTCGAAAAAGAAGCAATTTAAAAGTTTTAATGTAGTTTGGAAAGATAGATTACAAGGGCAGATTATTGAAAATTCTCTTTTCGAAGCAAAAAAAGAAGAAGATTGTACCATAGTACTATTTACAAGAAATTTGGAGGATGTCACGGAGATGTTTCCTGAGGTTGTAGAAGCAGGAAGGCAAATAAAGGAAAAGTCTTTTGTGCTGGATTCTGAGATACTAGGTTGGAATTATGAAAAAGACACATTCCTGTCATATCAGGAGACTATGCAGAGGAGAAGAAAGTATTCTGTGGGGACAAAGATGGAGGATATTCCAGTACAAGCTATGATTTTTGATGTTTTATATCAAAACGGAAAAGATTTAACACAAATGGATACATTACAAAGAATAAAGATTTTAAATAAGAAATACAAAAATACCCCCAGAGGTATTAAACTATCAAAGACAGAGGAAGTGTCTGATGAGGGAAATTTAGAAAGAGTTTTCGAGGAGTATGTATCTAAAGGGCTAGAAGGAATTATAGTTAAACAGAAAGAGGGGGAATATAAAGCAGGTTTTCGTAATTATGAATGGATCAAAATGAAGAAATCAATGAGAAAAGGACTTGTAGACACAATAGACATGGTCATTGTTGGATACTTTACAGGAATGGGAAGGAGAGCGAATTTGGGTCTAGGTGCATTCCTAGGTGCTATTTATAACGAAGAAGAAGGGACTTTTGATATCGTATGTAAAGTTGGTACAGGTTTAACAGATGAAATGTTAAAAGATCTTTCGGAGAAACTTGAGAAGGAGAGAATAAAAGAGCGATATAGAGATGTTAGAGGAGATAATTTGTTAATTCCTGATGTCTGGGTAAAACCTTCCATCGTAGTTACTGTAGAAGCGGATGAGATTACTAGAAATTTGAACAGATCCAAAGATTCTGTTGGTGCAGGGCTATCTTTGAGGTTCCCAAGGTTAATAGATATTAGGGAGGATAAGGGGGTAGAGGATATTACAACCTTGAATGAGTTAGTAGATATGTTTAAGATGCAGAAGATACCTAAATAAAGGCTTGCCAGGTCTATCTTTATGTGTTACAATCCTCTTCGAGTTTGGGATAAACACATTTTTGTCAGGTTTCCTCTTAGAAGTTTTCTAATGAATACACGACTCTGTTGAACCCTCTCTCCGCTCCTTAAAAGTTGAAGAGTGGCAGGAAGTCTTTTTAATAAGGCTTTCTATTTTTTTTGTGTGTTTGAACACACAATTCATTTGAAGTCTACATAAAATCCAACATAACAATGGTTGGTCTAATTACTTAGGTAATTAGTAAGTCAATTGTTTTTCAATGAGAGTTTGATCATAGCTCAGGATTAACGTTGGCTGTGTGCCTAAGGTATGCAAGTCGAACGAACCCTTTGAATTTCTGAAACTTCGGTTGATGATTTTCTTTTTGGGTAAGTGGCAAACGGGTGAGTAACGCGTGGGTAATCTGCCTTGAAGTCGGAAATAGCCCTTCGAAAGAGGGAATAATATTCGATGGTTCGAATTCTCGTAAAGAGTTATTCGATAAAGTTCAGGCGCTTCAAGAGGAGCCCGCGTCCTATCAGCTTGTTGGTGAGGTAAAAGCTCACCAAGGCTAAGACGGGTAACTGGCGTGAGAGCGCGAACAGTCACCATGGAACTGAGACACGGTCCATACTCCTACGGGAGGCAGCAACTAGGAATTTTGCGCAATGGGGGCAACCCTGACGCAGCGACACAGCGTGGAGGAGGAAGGTCTTCGGATTGTAAACTCCTTTTATATGGGAAGAATAAATGACGGTACCATATGAATAAGCACCTGCTAACTACGTGCCAGAAGCATCGGTGATGCGTAGGGTGCGAACGTTATCCGGATTTATTGGGCGTAAAGAGATGCGTAGGCGTTTCAGTTAGTCTTTCGTTAAAGATCACAGCTTAACTGTGAGAAAGCGTTGGATACTGCTGAAATTGAGACATGAAGGGGTGAACGGAATTCCAAGTGGAGCGGTGAAATGCGTTGATATTTGGAGGAACATCAGTGGCGAAGGCGGTTCACTGGTCATTGTCTGACGCTAAGGCTCGAAAGCGTGGGTAGCAAAACGGATTAGATACCCGTGTAGTCCACGCCGTAAACGATGAATGCTAGGCGTTTGATACAACCATTTTTAATCTTCGGATTTTAGAGGGAAGTATTAAGTGTCGCAGTTAACACGGTAAGCATTCCGCCTGGGAAGTACGGCCGCAAGGCTAAAACTCAAATGAATTGGCGGGTTCCCGCACAAGCGGAGGAGCGCGTGGTTTAATTCGACGGCAATCGAAGAACCTTACCAGGGTTTGACATGTATCTGCATGCCCCCAGAAACGGGGGAGGCCTTCGAGGGTGATACACAGGTGCTGCATGGCCGTCGTCAGCTCGTGTCGTGAGATGTAGGGTTAAGTCCCGAAACGAGCGCAACCCCTATCCTATGTTATAAGTGTCTTAGGAGACTGCCTCGGTAAAACGGGGAGGAAGGTGGGGATGACGTCTGGTCCGCATAGCCCTTATGTCCTGGGCTACACACGCGCTACAATGGTCGGTACAACGGGTTGCCAAATCGTAAGATGGAGCTAATCCTAAAAAACCGATCTCAGTTCGGATTGAGGTCTGAAACTCGACCTCATGAAGTTGGATTCGCTAGTAATCGCAGATCAGCCATGCTGCGGTGAATACGTTCTCGGGGATTGCACACACCGCCCATCAAGCCATGGAAGTAGATGATACCCGAAGGTGCTCTGTTCTTCGGAACGGGGTGACGAAGGTAACGTTTATAACTGGGGCTAAGTTGTAACAAGGTAGCCGTAGGGGAATCTGCGGCTGAATTACCTCCTTTCAAGGAGTAACCAAATCTTCCTGCCACTTTTTGACTTTTAAGGATCTTAGATCTTTAATTTTTCGGACATAGAAGCTAGGGGCGTATAGCTCAGTTGGCTAGAGCGCAGTCCTGATAAGACTGAGGTCCCAAGTTCGAACCTTGGTACGCCCACCATTAGTCTTGGGCCTGTAGTTCAGTTGGTTAGAACGCTTCATTTGCAATGAAGAGGTCAGGAGTTCGACTCTCCTCAGGTCCACCAGATAACAAGAAGAGAAGGTAAAACTTTGAATCTTGAGTGCAGAATGTTTGCATCTTTGTAACTGTTGGGGTAGGTCCAATATATAAACAGTAAAAGACCAGAACATTTCAAGTTGTACATTTAAAACTGAATAGTAAGGCAATTTTCAATTAAAGCGAGTAAAGGGCGTACGGTGGATGCCTAGGCGCAAAAGACCGATGAAGGACGTAGTAGATTGCGATAAGCCTCGGGGAGCTGTCAAACAAGCTTTGATCCGGGGATCTCCGAATGGGATAACCCAGCTAGAGTTATGTCTAGTTACTATACAGTGAATTCATAACTGTATAGAGGGCACGCAGGGAAGTGAAACCTCTTATTACCTGCAGGAAAAAAGAACAATAGTTTATTCTCTTAGTAGTGGCGAACGAAAAGGGAAGAGCCTAAACTTATACTATGTAAGAAGGAACCAATTTATGATTCGCGTTGCGATGATTGATGAGGTGAATTCGTAGGTTATCGCTCGTGTAGTATAAGTGTTGTAAGAGTCATGTGACCAGGCGATAGACTGGTCGAGAAGTTACAAATCTATTTGTTAACAGAATACACCTGGAAAGGTGAACCATAGAGTGTGATAGTCACGTAAGTAAAAACAAGTAGACTTCTTATTGATTTCTTGAGTACCACGGAGCACGTGAAATTCTGTGGGAATCTACCAAGACCACTTGGTAAGGCTAAATATTTTTTGCGACCGATAGTGAACAAGTACCGTGAGGGAAAGGTGAAAAGTACCCCTGTTAGGGGAGTGAAATAGTAACTGAAACCGTATGCTTACAAACAGTCGGAGCTGGTATATCCAGTGACGGCGTGCCTATTGAAGAATGACCCAGTGAGTTCGTTGTGCACGGCAAGGTTAACCATGTTTATTGGGGAGCCGAAGCGAAAGCGAGTACGAATAGTGCGATTTAAGTCGTGTGCACGAGACCCGAAACCAAGTGATCTAACCATGAGCAGGGTGAAATTCTACGAAAGTGGAATGGAGGCCCGAACTCGTTAATATTGCAAAATTATGAGATGACTTGTGGTTAGCGGTAACATGCCAAACGAACTTGGTGATAGCTGGTTCTCCCCGAAATAGCTTTAGGGCTAGCGTCATATTTTAACCCATGGGGGTAGAGCACTGATTAGGTTTGAGGCTCGAAAGAGTACTCAATCTAGTCAAACTCCGAATACCATGGTGTATATTATGGCAGTCAGAGCTAGGGAGCTAAGTTCCTATGCTCGAGAGGGAAACAGCCCAAATCGTCAGATAAGGACCCTAAATTTTACCTAAGTGGGAAAGGAAGTAGATTTTCTTAAACAGCTAGGAGGTTGGCTTAGAGGCAGCCATCCTTTAAAAAGTGCGTAAAAGCTTACTAGTCAAGAGAATCTGCACCGAAAATTCAACGGGGCTAAAGGTAAATTCCGAAGCTGCGATTCTTTCTAGTTTTTACTAGATGGGAGGTAGGGGAGCGTTTTATACATGGTCGATTAGTAGTCGACATATCGCTGTGAAGGTGACCCGTGAGGAGTTGCTGGAGCGTATAAAAGTGAGAATGCTGGGATGAGTAACGAAAAGCAGGTGAAAACCCTGCTCGCCGCATACCTAAGGTTTCCATGGCTATGTCAGTCAACCATGGGTTAGTCGGTCCTAAGGAGAGGCTGAAAAGCATATCCGATGGACAACAGGTTAATATTCCTGTACCGCTAATACTTGCGATGGAGAGTGAGAAATGAAAAGGCAAGCCCCTTATTAGTTTGGGGTATAATCAACAAGGTAGTTCATCTTGGAAAATCCGGATGAATGTTTCCATTTTTTTAAAATGGATGTAATCGAGTTGTGATTTAAAGGTGACCCTTTGGGAATCCAATTTGTCAGATTATTTTTCCTGGAAAAACTTCTAGCATCAAAAACTTCGGTTTTTGATATTTGTATTTGCGACCGTACCGTAAACCGACACAGGTGGGTTGGTATAAATGTACCAAGGCGTACGAGTGATGCGTTGTTAAGGAATTCGGCAAATTAACCCCGTAAGTTCGCGAGAAGGGGGACCTTCTACTATGAGTATTTATATTTGTGGTAATGAAGGTGGCACAGAATAGGGAGGGACGACTAGTTAACAAAACTACAGGTGCTTGCAAACTCGTAAGAGGATGTATAAGTGCTGACGCCTGCCCAATGCCAGAAGGTTAAGGAAGCTTGTAATCCTCTACTGGATGCACTTCGGTGCTCTAGTGGTGGTGAAGCGAGTGACTGAAGCCCTGGTCAATGGCGGCTGTAACTATAACGGTCCTAAGGTAGCGTAATACCTCGTCACTTAATTAGTGACTTGCATGAAAGGCGTAACGATCCTTCCACTGTCTCGACAACGCGCTCGGTGAAATTGAAATGGCTGTGAAGATGCGGCCTACCCATACCAGGACAAAAAGACCCCGTGGAGCTTTACTGCAGCTTTGCATTGAAATAAGACTTCGGATATAGAGTATAGGAGGGAGACTTTGAAACCGATCCGTCAGGATTGGTGGAGTCGTCAGTGGAATACCTCTTTTTTGGTGTTTTATTTCTAACCGCAACCGTTATCCGGTTTCGGAACAGTGCATGGTGGGCAGTTTAACTGGGGCGGTTGCTTGCTAAAGAGTACCGCAAGCGCACAAAGGTCTCCTCAACCCGGATGGAAATCGGGTGAAGAGTGCATAGGCATAAGGAGGCTTTACTGTGAGAGGGACACCTCGAGCAGTTACGAAAGTAGGTCTAAGTGACCCTTTGATTGAATGTGGAATCGTCATTGTTTAACGGAGATAAGCTACCCCGGGGATAACAGGCTAGTCTTGCCCGATAGTTCATATTGACGGCAAGGTTCGGCACCTCGATGTCGGCTCGTCGCATCCTGGGACTGAAGAAGGTCCCAAGGGTTGGACTGTTCGTCCATTAAAGCGGCACGTGAGCTGGGTTCAGACCGTCGTGAGCCAGGTCGGTCTCTATCCGGTATGGGCGTTGTATATCTGAGGGAGTTGACCCTTAGTACGAAAGGATCAGGGTGTGGTAACCTCTAGTGCACCAGCTGTATTACTAAATGCATCGCTGGGTAGCTATGTTGCTTTAGGATAAGTACTGAAAGCATATAAGTACGAAGCCTTTCCCAAGATTAGATATACTTTTGTAGCTTGACTACAAGGAAGACTCGCAGGAGACTACTGCGTTGATAGGCTCTAGGTGTAAGTGTAGCAATATATTTAGCCGAGGAGTACTAATAAGTCAAAAGCTTTTTTTTAAATTGCCTTCTATTTGGTTTTGAGTGTGCAATGCACACTGACTTGCTCTTTAGAACTGAAAGTCCTGATGTCTTTGTTCGCATGAACAAAGATCGTCAGGCGATAGGGTAGTAGATATTACTAATACCTTTTCGTCTGGCGATGATAGCGGAGTGGAACTACCTGATTCCATCCCGAACTCAGAAGTAAAATGCTCCAGCGCCGAAAATACTTGATCTTTACAGATCCGGGAAGATAGGTCATTGCCAGTATTTTCAGAGAACCCACCGTAAGGTGGGTTTTTTGTTTGTTCCTTTAAGTCTTATATTAATGACTACTGGGCTGTATAGTCCTGTCCAAATCAAGAATCAGAAGAAGAAGAGAGAAGTATTAGAAGTGATAATTGAATATTATAATACTAGTACTTCCAAGTGGAAAGGGGGAAGAATGTAACATGACCATATCTTATTACAACAAAAATAGTATAAAAATGTAAGTAAAAACTATTTATTACTTCCTCGACATCTTATACTCCAGAGAGGGCCGATAAATAGGTATAATTTCGGAGTAAAGAAGATATACATTAGAAATGATAGTCTAGACCCTGTATAATAAATTATAGATAAAACACTTTAAAGTATGTCTAAAATGCCTAAGAAGAACTATAGGGTTATATCATGTGAAGGGGGTGATCAGTTTGGAAAGGCAGATGCAATATTAACATTCTCAAAGAAATTTCTAGAGCGAGGAGTATCTATTACCTTCTCTTCCTTTCCCATGTATGCTTCTCCCTTTGGAACTGTAATAAGAGAGTTCTTAAAGAATGGGATGGAGGACTTTAAATTTCCTCCATTAAAGGAATTGAGGATAAAGATGGCTCTCTATGCCCTAGATAGGCTCCAGTTTCTGGATGTCATATTATCTAATCCAGAATATAAGAAGACTTTGATCCTACTCGATCGTAGCTCTTTCAGTAATGCTGTGACTCTTGCATATGGAATTGTAAATATAAAAGATTTTAGAAGGAAAGAAGATACAAATTCTTTTCTTAAATATGCATTCTGGGTAGATGGTTTAATGATTAGAAAATTAAAATTAAAGAATTGTGTTGTACAGATGGTTTCTGCGAATAACTCTTGGAGCAATGTCAGAAATGAACAGCAGGATATAAATGAGAATGAGGATGTACAGAGAATTACAGAAAAAACATATAAGCTAAATCAAGAGAAGGTAGGTGATGGGTGGAAAAGAATTATTACAAAAGACAAAGGGGGCTGGGTAGATAGAGATAAGATTTTTAATAATATCTATGATTTTGCTGTAGAGAGGATGGGAGCATTCAATCTAGAGACTTTTCCTAAAAAATATACAGTAAACATTAGGGAGGTATTAGAGAATTCATATCCAGGGGCAGTAGTTAAGCAGAAGGATATAGATAAATACTTGGAAGCTCTCAATGAGAATGATAAAGATACAATGCATGAATATGGGATGAAAGTAGGAGAGCAGATAGGGAGATCTTGTGAGAGATTTGTCTTGAAAAATGAAGATGTACAGCAAATGTTTTGCAAGATATTAAGAAGACAGTCAGAGAAATTGGAGATATTGAAAGTTTTGAGTAGATATATGGGAGAGGGATTTAAGGATAAGATATTAGATTCTATAGACGAATGGACAAAAGAGAATTAGCAGAAAAGCTTTTACAGGAGATAGAGGGAATCTTTCCAAAGGCTGAAACTGAGTTAAAGAATTGGGAGACACCCTTTCAATTTCTCATAACTATTCTTCTTTCTGCACAGACTACAGATAAGCAGGTTAACAAGGTAACAAAGGGACTCTTTGATAGATATCCAACAGCTAAGACACTAAGAAAGGTAGATACGAAAGAGATAGAAAAATATATCAGATCGGTTAATTACTTTAGAACGAAGGCTAGACATATAAAAGAGACGGCCAATATTTTAGAAAGAGATTTCAATGGGAATCCCCCTAAAGATTTAAATAAGTTAATGATACTCCCCGGGGTAGGGTATAAGACGGCAAATGTATTCCTTAATGATTTGTATAAAGCTAATCAGGGGATAGCAGTAGATACTCATGTAGCTAGAGTAGCTAGAGCATATGGTTTAACCAAGGAGAAAGATTCTAATAAGATAGCGAAGGACTTAGAGAAATTATATCCCAGGAAGGATTGGTATAAGGTTAATAGTAGTTTTGTACTGTATGGGAGATATATATTAAAAGCAAAGAGACCAGAGATGAAGAAAGTTGTATTTAAAGAGTTTCTGATTAGAAAAGAGGGGAACTAAGGTACGTAAAAGTCCTTTCCTTCAACAACCTTTTCTGGTACAATACCCTCTGTAGCGATTAATATTAGTTGTGTGTAAGTACTAGCTACTAAGTATTACACCACCATGGGGAAATCCAAATGGAAGATAAAAAAATTAACGCCAAAGAGAAGGCATTGTATTCTCAAATGGACAAATTTCTTTCTGATAAAGCCAACAAGTTAAAGACCCTTTCGAAGGGTGATATTGTCAAAGGTATAATTGTAGATATTAGGAGTGGAATAGTTGTTGTAGATGTAGGATATAAGTCTGAAGGTATTATTGCAGGGAGAGAATTGAAAAGTGATGCACTAGATTGGACAACATTGGTAGTAGGTGATGATATTTTAGTATATGTTGTTAAGCCAGAAGATGATAAAGGTCAATTAGTACTCTCTATTAGACGAACCCAACAAGCAAGTCTTTGGATTAAGCTTGAGAAGGCTAAGGTAGATAATGAAGTTGTTGAAGCAGTAGTAGTAGAGGCTAATAATGGAGGATTAATCGTTGAATTGGGGAAGAATGTAAGAGGCTTTATACCTACTTCTCAATTAGATGCATCTAGGATATATTCTAGTGGTGTAAGACAGGTTGGTAAAGATATCTCCTCTGAAGTTCAAAAGAAACTTAACTCATTAATTGGAGAGGTAATTAAAACGAGGATTAGTGAGCTTAACAGAGAAAAGAATAGAATTATTCTTTCTGAAAAAATGGTAACACAAGAAAGGGATCTTGCACAAAGAGATGAAACATTGAAGAAACTAAAGGAAGGTGAGACATTAGAAGGAACAGTCAGTGGTATTACTCCTTACGGAATATTTGTCAATGCACAAGGCCTAGAAGGGCTCGTACACCTCTCAGAACTATCATGGGACAAGGTTGAGGATATTGGAAAACTCTATGCTGTTGGAGATAAGGTGAATGTAATGGTGATTGGTGTTTCTGATGGTGGGAAGAGAGTAGCCTACAGTGTGAAGAGGTTACAAAACGATCCATGGTCTGAAGCAATTGCCAAATTCAAGATGGGAGATGTTGTTGAGGGAGTTGTTCAAAAGGTAGTTCCTTACGGAGCATTTGTAAGAATAGGGAAGGGACTGAACGGATTAATCCATATATCTGAGCTTTCTAACAAGTTAGTAAAAGATCCAGCGGACATCGTAAAGGAAGGACAGGAAGTCAAAGTAAAGATACTATCAATTTCTTCCACCGAAAGACATTTAGGATTAAGTCTCAAGGCTATGACCGCTTCTAAGAAAGTAGCTAAGAAAATAGAGAAAGAGCTAACTAAAGAAGAACTTAAAGAAGCTGTAGATGAAGCAGTAAGTGCGGAGATTTCAAAAGCAAGTTAAGAGAATCCTTTTTAGGAAAGCATTTTGGTATAATATACCAGTATATTTTGTTACAAAGAAATGGCTAAAAGAATATTGATAAAGAATATAAGGACATGGAGGTTGAGTAATAACGCAAGGATATCTTTGAGATATGCTAGTGTCATTGCGGAATACTTGGGGGACAAATTAGTATCTCCTACTCATATATTCGTGGGGATATTACTTAATAGTGATAATCTTGTATCTCAAGTGATGGAAGAGATGGGGATTAATAAAAATGACCTAATAGAGAAAGTGGTAGGGAGAGATTCTTTGGATATAACGACAGATATTTCAAAGCCTCAAGAAGTAAAACTTTCCCCAGCTGCACAAGAGATTTTGAGAAAGGCATATGGTTGGTCTCAAAAGCTTTTTCATGTATATGTAGGAAGTGAGCATGTGATGATGGCATTGCTTTCTGATAAAGATATACTTAAAAAAGTTAAAGGTTTTAATTTAACAAAGACAAGCTTTGAAGAAACTTTAGGACAGGTGGCAACATATCCATTAGGGATACTTTCAAAGCCTAGACTTCCTCAAGAATTCGTTGGGGATTTCTCCTTAATTGATTCTCTTGGTGTGGATTTGGTTGAAAAAGCTAAGAAAGGAGAATTAGATCCATTAATTGGGAGAGAGGAGGAGATCAAGGAGATGATAAATATCTTAAGTAGAAGAAAGAAGAATAATCCTTTGATAGTAGGGCCCTCCGGAGTGGGGAAGACAGTTCTAGTAGAAGGTTTAGCACAGAGAATTTCTGAAGGGAGGGTTCCATCTTCTTTGGTTGGGTGTAGGGTTATATATTTGGATATCAATGGAATAATGGCAGGGAGTAGAATGAGAGGTGATATTGAAGAAAAGGTCATGACAATTATTCGCGAAGTTATTGCTTCTAAAAGAATAATTCTTTTCATAGATGAAATTCAGAATGTTCTTAACTCTGGAATGTCAGGAGGATCTTCTGAGATTGCATCTGTATTAAAACCAGCATTACTACAAGGGGGTTTTAGGTGTATAGGAGCAACAACGAGGGAAGAATTTACAAGGAGTTTTAGTAGTGATAGTGCATTTTCTAGAAGATTTCAACCATTAAAATTGGAAGAACCTTCTATAGAAGATACTATAGAAATATTAAGAAAGACGAAACCTTTTTTAGAATCACATCATAAGGTTAATATTAGTGAAGAGGCTATAAAGGTCTCTGTGGTTTTGTCCAACAGATATGTTACGGATAGATATTTACCAGACAAGGCAATAGATTTAATAGATGAGGCATCTGCTTCAAAGAAGGTTGATGTGGAAGATGAGTATCAGAATTTACCGATATTAATTAAGCAGTATAAAGAGGTGAGGAGAAGGAAAGAAGAAGAGGTTTTGAAAGAAAATATGAAGAAAGCAGAGGAATTAAGGAAGAAAGAGGAGGTGTTAAAAAAGAAAATAAAGGTATTGAGGACAGAGTGTAGTAGGAAGAAGAGAAGCAAGTCTAATGAAGTAAGTATAGATGATGTCCGAAAAGTATTATCTAAATGGACTGGAATACCGGTTAATACTTTGGGAGTTAATGAGAAATCAGAACTTCTTCGGTTAGAAGATTCTCTAAAGAAGAAGGTGATAGGGCAGGACGAAGCAGTAGGGAATGTAAGTTCGGCTATAAAGAGGGCAAGGACAGGTATTTCAGATATGGATAGACCGTGGGCATCCTTCCTGTTTTTGGGACCTACTGGAGTAGGAAAAACAGAATTGGCGAAAGTTTTAACAAAGGAACTCTTTGGTGATGAGAAGAGGTTAGTCCAGGTTGATATGAGTGAGATGATGGAGAAGCATAGTGTTTCCAAATTGATAGGATCTCCTCCAGGATATGTTGGATATCAAGAAGGTGGAAGGCTAACCGAAGCTATCAGAAGGCAACCTCACTCGATAATTCTCTTTGACGAGATAGAGAAGGCTCATCCGGATGTTTTAAATATTCTTTTACAGATATTGGAGTATGGTCATTTAACAGATGGAAAGGGGAAGTCTGTCAACTTCAAGAATACCGTCATTATATTAACCTCTAACATTGGAGCAGAAGAGATAAGGGAGAATAAGGTGTTAGGTTTTGGTCAGTTGGGGAAGAATGAAAGAGTAGACAAGGAAATAGAGGGAGCATATGAATCTATGAAAAGAAAATTAGTATCAAAACTTAAGGATACTCTTAGGCCTGAGTTACTTAATCGTTTAGATGATATTGTAATATTTAGAGCTTTGACTAGGAGGGATGCTAGAAGGATTGTTAGATTACTAGTAGCAGGATTGAATGAGAGGCTAGAAGATCAAGGATATAAAGTTTCCCTAGATAGCAAGGTTATTACTAAGATTGTGAAAGAAGGTTTTAGTGAAGAGTATGGTGCACGACCGTTAAGAAGAGCTATTCAGGATAGTATTGAGAATGTAATAGCAGACTATATTCTAAAAAAAGGAGAGAGGATTGTTACTGAGAAATTAGAGAAGATATCTATCACAGTTGGGAAAAGTGGAAAGATTTTAATAAAAAAGTAATTACTTTGGGATATAATCAAATATGAAATATACATGTACAACATGTGGGGCAGAATCGTTGAAGTGGGCGGGGAAATGTCCTGCTTGTGGGGAATGGGGGACATTAGAGGAGTTAAAGGAGAGTGCTTCAAAGAAAGAGATTGTATCAAAGGTCGATCCAGCAGTGTATCAATATCTTTTAGATGAGAAACAGGCTCTTTCTTCAAGAATATCTCGTACAAGTACGAGTATTTCAGAGTTTGATAGAGTTCTTGGTGGTGGCATTATCCCTGGGGAAGTAATTCTTGTTTCAGGGGAGCCTGGGGTAGGGAAATCTACCTTGTTACTCCAGATAGCATTGAATATAGCGAAGGAGGAAAAGGTGCTCTACATCGCAGGGGAGGAGTCTCCAAGCCAATTATATTCAAGGGTTGATAGATTGTTACCTAAAAAGGATCAAAGGGATAAGTTAAAGAAGAATCTTCTAGTTACAGATGAAATTAATGTAGATAAATTAGAATCTTTAATTTCAGCAGAAGAGTTTGGTTTAGTAATAGCGGATTCTATACAGAGTTTAGTCTCTGATAAAGCAAGGGGATATTCTGGGAGTATCGGACAAGTGAGGGTTGCTGGTGCGGTCCTGACTAGAGTTGCTAAAGAGACTGCAATACCGATATTAATGGTAGGTCAAATCAACAAGGTAGGGAATATTGCAGGTCCTAAGGTTTTGGAACATATTGTTGATTGTGTCCTATATTTTGAAGGAGGAAAGTTTAATCAGTACAGGATATTAAGAGGGATGAAGAACAGGTTTGGTTCTACTAATGAGATAGGAGTTTTTGAAATGACATCCTTCGGATTAAAAGAGGTTGGAAATCCATCATTAGTATTTCTAGATGATGCTAACAAGTCATCTGGTAGTGCGATTGGTGCAATTTTACAAGGCTCTAGAGTTGTTTTCGTAGAAGTACAAGCCTTGGTTGTAGAAAGGGAATATGAGGGTGGGCCTTTGAGGAGGGTCGCCAATGGTATTAAGAAGCCACGATTAGATATGTTATGTGCTGTTCTTTCTAGGAAAGGTGGAGTATTTCTTGGAAATATGGATGTCTTTGTTAACGTAGTAGGTGGATTAACAGTTACTAATCCCTCTCTAGACCTAGCAATTTGTGCTGCTATTAAGTCTGCAGTTAAGGACAAAGTCCTTAATAGGGAGTCTATATATTTTGGAGAAGTTGGGCTTACAGGAGAGGTTAGGGGGTCTTGGGGAATAGATTCTGTATTATCAGAGGCGTCCAGAGTTGGTTACAAATCTGCAATTGTTGGAAGGTCTAGGGTTAAAAGAGTGGGAGAGTTGTTAGTAAAGAAGATTTCGAAGCTTCCTACACTCTGACTTTTTATTTTCAAACAACCTATCCACTAGAAATGTAACACCGATTTCTTATAAAAGACTTCCGTAACATTAGAAAAGATTAGAAAAAGGAGGAGAGGGAGGACTGTTGTTCTATAGAGGAATATTGCACCTCAGATCTTTCCTGGGGGTAGGTGGATAAGGTTTATAGGATTGACAGGGAATAAACTCTAAGGTATACTCTTTTAGCACTTTTAGAAATGATTGTGGATATCATGAACTATATCTTTTGTCTGGGGGCGAAACCATCTGGGCAAAAGCTAGAGTTCATGATTTCTAATTCTTAGATTGAAGTTGTCTTCTTCTCCCAGGGTTTGGTGTGGCGAAACCATTTACTGAGCCCTTGGAAAAGAAGATAGGGAAGCATCTAAGGATGTTCTTCAATTTCTTTTATCTACATAATTATGTAGAAAGAAGAGACTGGGGTCGGTTGGGGCAGTACCGATCCCTACTTCTTTTTTATAAAGTTTGACTTCATTGTTTTGTTTCCCTATACTGAGTCATAGGCTGATTTTAAAAGCCCTAGCCATTATCTTAATTCCCTTACTATCATTATGAAAGGTCTTACCATTAAGGATGTAGAGCAGAAAACTCTAGCAGAACTACGTACACAAGCAAAAAATTTAGGAATGAAAGATTTCATGGAACTTACTAAGAGAAGTCTTATGATTGGAATCTTGAGAGCATCAACCGAAAAAGATGGATATATATTCATTGAAGGAATATTAGATGTATTTAAAGAAGGAACCCACGGATTATTAAGAACAGATGGGGTACTTCCAGGAGAAAATGATGTATATGTATCAGGATCTCAGATAAAGAAATTTAGTTTAAGGACAGGAGATGTTGTTGCTGGTCCTGCTAGATTACCTAAAGACAAAGAAAGATATTTGAGTCTGTTAAGGGTTGATACTGTATATGGTAAACCCGCAGCAGATGCAGCAAAAAGGCCTGCATTTAAAAAACTTACTCCAATATTTCCTGAAAGACATATTAGATTAGAGACTACACAAGAGGTTGTATCCACTAGGATGATAGACCTTCTCAGTCCAATAGGTTTTGGTCAGAGAGCTATGATTGTTTCTCAACCTAAGGCTGGTAAAACTTGGTTACTGAAAGATATTGCAGCTGGTATTGCAGAGAATCATCCTAAGGCAAAATTAATGGTCGTTTTGGTTGCTGAAAGGCCGGAAGAGGTTACTGATATGCGAAGATTTGTTAAGGGAGAAGTATTTGCTTCTAACTTTGATGAATTACCTGAGCATAACTGTAGAGTAGCTGAGATGGCATTACAAAAAGCAAAGAGAATGGTGGAATGGGGGGAAGACGTCATTATCTTAATGGATAGTATCACTCGTCTTGCTAGGGCTTACAATATTACAATGCCTACATCCGGGAAAACACTTTCAGGTGGTTTTGATCCTGTCGCATTGTATCCTCCAAAGAGATTTTTCGGAGCAGCTAGAAATTTTGAAGAGCAAGGGAGTTTAACAATTGTTGCTACTGCTTTAGTTGAAACAGGGAGTAGGATGGATGACTTAGTATATGAAGAATTCAAAGGTACAGGGAATATGGAACTTCATTTAGATAGATCTTTAGCAAACAGAAGGGTATATCCTGCAATCGATGTTATCAAATCTAGTACTAGAAACGAAGAGAAACTATTATCCAAGGAAGTTCTAAATCAATCATGGAGAATTAGAAGAATGCTTGAGGTTTTAAATTCCAATGAGAATCCAACGGAGGTTCTAATTCATCAGCTTAAAAAGACAAAGAACAATGAAGAATTTCTTGCTACTTTACACGAAGCATAACAGGTTCCTATTTCTGATATAATTGTTGAGATAAAGTTAGGGATACTCTAAGTGTCTAAAAAGGACTTATCAGAACAAAAGAATATAGCAGGGCTAAGCTTTAGGGACTTAGATACAGGGAAGAATAATCCTGCTGGGGATTTTATATTTGTTGGAGAGGAGATAGGGGATAGTAGTGGTTGGAGTAAGCTTGTTAAATGGTTCAAAGAATACTTTTCATTTGATAGTAATAGAAAGGGCTTTCTTATATTTTTTCTAAGCTTTTTAAAATACACATTCTCTAGGCTTAGAGTTATATTCGTTTTGATGTCTGTTCTCGCAGATATCCTCTTTACTACCTTCGAGGAAGCAAAGAATTCTCTCGTAAAGAAGAGTTTCTGGGGGAGAGGTGGTTTCCTATTTTATGCATCTCAAGCAGTACTAGGTGTTATTCTTATCGTTGTTTTTGTTTCCTATGTTTATAGAAATCCTGCCATTACTAGTGCTAATGAAGGGAATTTGGACTATGTAGGAGTAGTAGAGGCTGATCTTTT
>CAZYNJ010000004.1:0-30067 GCA_964648955.1 uncultured Candidatus Saccharibacteria bacterium
TAGTTTAGAGGATGTAGTTAGAACTATTTTTAATGGTTAATTGTTGATATAATCCAAAGTGGAGAGGTGCCAGAGTGGTCGAATGGGACGGTCTTGAAAACCGTTGTACAGATTTCTGTACCGTGGGTTCGAATCCCACCCTCTCCGCCATATTCAACATGTTCCAACAAGGCTAGGGCACTATTCTTAAGAAGCTTTTTGTTATACAAAAAATCCAGGCTAATCATAGAATCTGACCCAATTAAAAGCTCTTAGATATGAACTGAAAAGACTTTCTAATATGATAAAATAAGCTAACACTTTATTTGTATTAGCGATATGGACAAGAAAAAGCTTAATGAATTCATCATACTGAGAAAAGTTTACTCTGAAATTGAATATAAAATTATTAAAGAACATGAAAGTCCTGACTTTATACTGTCAGATAAAGACAGCAATTACTTTGGGGTTGAAGTAACTAAGTATTTTGACACACCAACTAGTGGTAGATTTAAAAATATTCCTAATTATACTGAAAAACTAATTAATTCTGAATTTATACATAAGCAGGATATTGGTATTTTAAAAGTTGGTGAAATAGTAAAAGTAGATGAAAAAGGGAAGGAAATTTCCTCACCTGACAAAGGAATATTAAGAGAACTACCTCAATCGATTGAACGAATAAATGTTTTAAAAAATATAGTTACCGAAAAGAATATTAAGCATGCTCAAGAATATGACAAATCGATGCCGATTGATTTACTAATATATGATAGTGGCGATTTGATTGCGGGTCTTGATATACAAAAAAATCAGATATTAGGTTATTTACGGAAACAAGGAGATGCCAATACACTTGTTTCACCGTTTAGAAAAATAATTTTACTAATTGAGGAGCCAAATAATAGTGTTATTAAAATTCTACTAAAATCAATGTAAATCACATGCTATTAGAAGGGTAGAAATGTTCCAGACCTGTATGTTCCGCCATTTTTCCTTTATCAACAAAGGAAATCTCCAACCAGCTATAATTTGTTTTTTAAATCCCCCTGTGTTAAACTTATGTTTAACATGGAGTATAAAAAAGTAAATCTTCGAGATTTTAGAAAAAACTTAACACAGATAAAAGACTCGGGGAATGCATATACTGTCTTTAAAAAGGGTGTACCTTTTGCATATTTCATTCCTTCTGAATATGAAATTACAGTTACAAAGAAAAATGTTTCTAAGAAAAAGTTTTCAGAGATCTTAGATTCAATGACTAATCATAGAGTTGAATTTAAAGATGAGGTAAAAGATGAAAAATCATATAAAGAAGCATACAGGAAACTACTTGAGAAGAAGTACTTGAAGAATGAATAAGATTTTCTTAGATGCAAACATCCTTATAGATATTCTCAAATTAAGAAATAAGGAAGGAATTGAATATAAAGAGGCCATAAAGCTTCTTAATTCTAGTAATATATATATGTCTGTTCTCTCTATACATATTGCATACTATGTACTGAAGATTAAGCCAAAATCAAAATTAAGTAATGGTATTAATGATTTTTGTAATGCAATAAACATTCTTCCTTTATCAGAAAATATTACTTCTCAAGCTATGGTCATAGGGTATAAGGATTTTGAAGATACTTTACAATATATTACGGCTATTGATAGTGGTTGTGATTTCTTTCTAACTAGAGATATGAAAGATTTTACAAATTTAAAGAAAATTCTTTCAAATAAGATAAAGATTATTTCTTCTCTCTCTCTGAATTAACAGGAAAGAAATAGTACAGGATATCTTTTTAAAGATAAACAATTGCTATAAATTATCCACTCGCTTTTTAAATAGAGTTAATATAAGATTTAGTTAATTTAATTAATTAAAAATAAGGAAAGATATGAAGAAATTACTTATCATTCTCATAATAATTGTAGCTATAGGAGGAGCTGCGTTTGGTGCATACAAGGTATTAAGTTCCGAGGATTCGGATAGTAATATATTTCAAGATATTAAAGAAAAGATTGAAACAGGAGTGGATGTAGATGAAGACTTTTTTGGTTCAATGGAAGATCTAATGGGTAGAGGAATACCACTAAAGTGTACCTATGAAGAGCTTGGTGAAAATGATGGAGTGTTAGGTGAGGTTATCATCTATGTAGCTAATGATAAGATGCATACCGAGATGGATATCGAAGCTATGGGAGGAGAAGGGGAGAATATGAAAATGGATATGATTATAGATGGAGATTGGGTTTATATTTGGAATGATCTTCAAGCAGAGGGTATGAAAATGAAAACTACAGAGATGCAGGGATATGAAGATCTTGAGGAAGATCAAGAAGTAACAGATCTAAAGGAAGAGGTAAATATGAAATGTAGACCATGGATCAAAGATAGTTCAAAGTTTGAGATACCAACAGAGGTAGTATTCAACGATATGACTCAAATGATGGAGGACTTCCAAGATTTTAGCTACGAGTAGAGTGTAGAATATGATTTGGTTATGAAGATGTAGACAATCTTTTCTTGGTTGTTAATCTATCACTAAAGTGCTATTATTTGTACATGAAAAAGAAACCATCTTTGAAAACAATATTGTATTCTTTGATAGTACTTTTCGTACTCATTTTATCCTTTATCTTTCTATTTCCTGATACTGGGGATCTCAAGAATAAGCTTTTCCTTTTTGTTGGATTATTAGCATTACTTTTCCTCGTATTAGGTGTTGTAGTGATATATATTGCTAAGAAGAAAGAAGGCAAATTAAAAATATACTTAATGTTAACTGGTGCTTCAGCTATAGCTCCTCTAGTAGCTACAATATTACACAATCTTTTTTATGGTTTAGCTATTACCTTTGAGAATTTAAAACAAGTATTCGATATTTTAAGTGCAGCTTCTTTTATAATATCTCTCATAGTAGCTCCAATTGTTTTTGTTGTTGGGGTAGTGGGTAGTCTGGTTCTCTTGAAAAGGAAGGGGAAATAAGTTTCTATCATTACACTCTATCAAGTAAATAAATATTCTAATTCATAAATATTTCATGTCTCTTAGATATAGTTTAGATATATCTAAACTCTTTTCTTTTAAATATGTTTGCAATACTTTTCTCTTTGTTCTTTTTCCTTTTCTCAGCTATTCAAGTAAACGCTTTTACATACTCTACGTATCTAGATATATCTTCTGTCCCTTTAAATGAAGACGTAGAGGATTCAATAACTTACAACCAAGGAGATGTAAAGGATGAAGGGAAGAGGATATCAATGCCTCCTAATTCTGAAGTAGTCTTTGGGGTAGAGGGAAATCTTTCAAATATCAATGCAAATGTAAGGATATTTCTTTCAAAAGATAATATATATCAAGGAGATTTAACAAAAATATTGAACATTGAATTACCATATTCAGATGTTAGCTTTCAGAAAAACGGGAATACCTATTACAGATATGGAAGAATGTCCTCACTAGAAAATATATCTTTCGAAGACGGTAGGAATGACCTCCTAACAATATCTCTTGACCAACCCCTTAGGGTCTTAGAACATACATATGACATATCTGAGGGAGTAGTAAATGTAAAAACTGTACTAAAAAATGATACAGATAGGTTACTTAATAATATTGTATATACACATGAGCAATTTTCTTTAACAAAGAATTTCCAACCTAGTGAAGAATATATATATGAATATGTTTTAGAATATGATGAAGGGGAGGAATATGTAGATCTAGGATTTCCCAGAATATATGATCCTAATATAAAGCAGATATGTGCAGCAGGAACAAATACAGTAGGCAATCCTCATACAATCTTTCTGGTAGAGAATGGTACAACATACTTTGATACGGGGACAGAGGAGTATGAGGATGTTTGTATAACTCAATTAGCATATACATTAAATCTGGGAGGGATAGAGGTGGGAGAAAAAGAGGAGGAGAGTAGTGTGGAAGAGGGAGGAAATGAGGAAGATAATGATATAGGAGAAGAGATTAAGGATGAGGATATAGAGGAAGAAGTTATGAAAGAAGAGGATATTGAGGATGTTTTAGGTATTAATATTCTTCCCAAGACAGCAAAACAATCATATGGATATATTTTCTTAGGAATATTCCTTGTTGCTTTAGGTATTCTCTGCTACTATCTTACTAATGAAAATACAATTCATAATGCCTGAATATGTTCAAAGAGTAGCGAAAGCATTAATAGATGCCGATTTTCAATGCTATTTAGTAGGAGGTGCTGTAAGAGATATTGTTTTAGGAAAGAATCCTAATGACTTTGATCTAACTACAGATGCACTGCCAGAAGATGTAATGGAAATATTTCCTAAATCCATATCTGTTGGTGCTAAGTTTGGTACGGTGATTGTTCTTTCCAAAGACGAAGAGGGAGAGAATATGGAAGTAGAGGTTACTACCTTTAGAAGTGAATCTGAGTACGTAGATGGCAGGTGGCCTTCCAAGGTTGAATTTGTAAAGGAGATAGACAAAGATCTTGGAAGAAGAGACTTTACAATTAACGCAATGGCTTTAGATTTGCAAAGTAATACATTGGATCTCAAAGAAGATCTAAAGGAGTGGGATATATATGATCCTTTTGATGGGCAGAAGGATTTAGATATGAAATTAGTTAGGGCAGTGGGTACTCCGATAGAGAGATTTAAGGAAGATGGATTAAGAGCGTACAAAGCTTGTAGGATGGTCGCACAATTACAATTTGAGATTGAAAAGGATACATTAGAAGCAATTAAAAAAGCTTTGCCTGTTGCAGAACTAGTATCAAGGGAAAGAATTCATGATGAATTTATGAAAATGCTTCTCAAATCTCCTCAACCATCTCTGGGTATTGATCTAATGAGGGAGACTGGTTTGTTGGGTATATTCCTTCCTGAACTACTTGAAGGATATGGTGTAGAACAAAAGCTTTTTCATACGCATGATGTATATTGGCATTCCCTTAGAACATGTGATGTAGCCCATGATAGTGTAAAGATAGCAGCTCTCCTCCATGATATTGCTAAACCTCGTACAGATATGGGTAATGGCCATTTCTACGGCCACGATAAAGTAGGAGCTGAAATGGCAGAAGAGATAATGAAGAGGATGAAGTTTTCGAATGCAGAGACCCAAAAAGTTTTGATACTAATTCGTAATCATATGTTTTACTACCCACACATTAAAGAAGATATGAATGAGGAGGAGAAAGGGAAGATTGAGATGCATCAATGGACAGATGCAGCAGTTAGACGATTTGTACAGAGGGTGGGAGAGGAAAATATTGAAGACCTATTCAGATTAAGACTTGCAGATGCAGAATCTAATCCTGATTCAGATTTTAAACCTGAAGAGATTACAGAGCTACAGAAAAGAATATCAAAGGTATTAAAAGAAGATATGGCATTTAAAGTAACAGATTTAAAGATAACAGGAGAAGATCTTATGAGTATAGGAGTGGAGAAGGGACCAGAGATAGGGAGAATATTAAATGAACTCTTAGAAATGGCATTGGATGACCCATTGGTAAATACAAAGGAGAAGCTTTTAGAAGAAGCAAAAAAGCTTTTAATAGGGAGAGAAAACAAGAAATAATAGGGAATTTCTAAGTTTATGAATTTCTATTGATATAGGAAATGGTGGTTGATATAATTAGGCTACTATGAAAAAAGGATTCCTATACAATTTCTTTTTAGATTTTTCAGATTCTCTGAAGTACGGAGTTTTTAAGAAGGAAATCCCTTCTATAGATCTTCCTAAACATTTGGAAATGACGGGGGGATATGATGAGGGAAATAAGGTTTATTGGTTGGAGTGTGAGGAACTTCCAGGTTTTGTTGTTTCTGCATCTTCTAAAAAACAACTATTAAGAGAAATTTATGAAACTCTCTTGGTCTATTTTGATGTCCCTAGGTATTTTGCAAAGAGAATGAATGATTATGGAGAACTAGTAATGCCAGACGGGAGAAAGATAAAAATGGTTGATACCCAAATAAATCTTAATTATGCGAGTTGAGCATAGAATTCCTAACAGTACCAAAGAATGTATTCGATTATTAGAATTTTTAGGTTTTGTTCGGAAAAGAAGAACAGGAAAGGGAAATCATCAGTATAAATATATCCACCCTAGTAGAAGAAATATTTGTCCAGCAGAAAGGCCTTTTATTATAATCCCTACGAAGTTTTATAAGCTACTCGCCGAAAAGATTTATAAGAAATTACTATGTTTCGAGTTTTCGAAGGAGGAAATAAAGAAAGCATGTTCAGATTTATAAAAATCTTATATATATTTGTCATTTACCCCTCATATCATCTAATATATATCTAGTTAATTAATTACTGCCTCTAACATGACCTTACAATTCTGTGGTGCTGCTCGTACAGTAACAGGATCTTGCTACTATCTTGATACAGGTAAATTTAAATTCCTTGTAGATTGTGGAGCTTTTCAGGGACCCAGGGATATAGCGAAAATGAATAGGGAACCATTCCCTTTTGATCCTTCAAGCATAGAAATTGTATTCCTTACTCATGCACATTACGATCACTGTGGAAGATTACCAATGCTTGTAAAACAAGGGTTTAAGGGGAGGATACTGTCGACACAGCCTACAAGAGATCTAGTAAATGTTGTTTTAATGGATTCAGCTCGGTTACAGAAAGAAAGTTACAAGAGGTGGGTTGCTAGGAATGAGAAGAGTGGAAAAGGAGAGAAAGGAGAAGAGAGGAAACCACTCTATACAGAACAGGATGTAGAAGAGACAATGAAACTGTTCGAGGTATATCCATATGGAAATTCTGTAGACCTCCATAATGGATGTGAATTCAGGATGAGAGATGCAGGTCACATATTGGGATCCTCAATGTTTGAATTCTGGTTAAAGACAGGAGTGGGAAGACCAAGGAAGCTTGTTTTCTCAGGAGATTTAGGACAGCCGGGAGCAAGAATTGTGAAGGATCCTGATATGATTAGGGAAGCAGATTATGTAATAGTGGAATCTACATATGGGGATAGGTTGCATAAGACAAAAGATGAAACTGTATTAGAATTTCTCTCAATACTAAAGGATGCCCAAGAGAAAGGAGGGAATATTTTGATTCCTTCTTTTGCTATTGAAAGGACACAGGAGATTCTATACGAGATGAACCTATTTGTTGAAAATAAACTATTGGAAGGTTTACCCGTATATCTAGACAGTCCAATGGCAAGCAAGGCTACGGAGATATTTAGACGGTATCCATCTTTTTACGATGAAGATGCTAGAAGACTTTTAGATAAAGGAGATGATCCATTTGATTTCCCAGGATTTCGTATGATAGAGAGTGCAGATGAATCAAAACGATTAATTGAAAAGAGAGGAATTGTGATAATTGCCGGTAGTGGAATGTGTACAGGGGGAAGGATATTACATCATATTAAAAATAATATCTTTAACCCTAAAACTCATATGGTTTTTGTAGGGTTTCAAGTAGGCGGGACATTAGGCAGACGAATAGTAGATGGAGCACCGACAGTCAAGGTATTTGGGGAAGAAATAGAGATGAATGCTCAGGTTGATACTCTTGGAGGATTCTCTGCACATAGTGATCAGAGAGATTTAAGGTATTGGCTAAGAAGTTTTGGTCATTCTCCTCGTATGATATTTATAACTCATGGAGAAGAGGAGGTGTCTCTTAAATTTGCAGAAAATATACACAAAGAGTTAAAGATAGATACCACTGTTCCAGAGATGGGTCAGATAGTTGAATTAAAATAGGTTTTTAAAAAATGGAAAAGAAATTTCCTAAAGAGGTTGAACAAATTAAAAAAGATATTACAGATTTAAAAGTCCAAGGTGCTACTAATGTAGCAATATCTGCCTTTGAGGGAATGAAGATATTTTTAAAAAGCAAATGGGGAAATGATAGCATTAAAGATTTAGTAAAATCTTGTATAGAAGTGGGAGAGTATCTTGCGAATGCAAGGAACAATGAACCTCTTGCAAGAAACGGTATCCTATTTATCAGGGAGAAATCTAAGAATCTCTTTATGGAGAGAATCAATGTTAGAGAAGCACAAAAAAGGATGCTCTCTTTCGTAGATGAGTACTTAGATTTGATATCTATTTCTAAGAAGTTAATAATAGAAAAGAATGTAGACAAGTTAATATCTTTTGAGAATATACTAACTCATTGTCATTCCTCAACAGTAGTGTCATTGTTGAAAGGTATTGCAAATGAAAAGAAAAAAGATTCCTTTGGGGTGGTATGTACTGAAACAAGGCCCAGATTTCAGGGTCGTATTACTGCTAAAAGCTTAGTTGATGCGAGAATAGAGACAGTACTAATAGCTGATGGAGCAGCAGAGTCCTTCGTTATTGGTAGGGGTAGTGTACCAATAGATGCTATATTTATAGGATGTGATCAATTCACAAGAGATGGATATATGGTAAATAAGATAGGGAGTTGGGGGATTGCAATGGCTGCTCATTATGCAAGCAAACCGATGTATGTAGTTACATCTCTTCTAAAAATGGAATCCACAATTAGTGCCACAGAAATAGAAATAGAAGTGAGAGAGGATGAAGAGTTATGGCAGGATGCTCCCAAAGGTTTAGATATGTTTAATCCAGCTTTTGAGATAGTAGATAAGTCATTAATTACAGGGTATATAACAGAGGAGGGGATTTTAAAGCCTGGGGATTTGGAGAGTGTTACTAGAAAGAAATATAGTTGGCTATTCGAGAATAATTTAACTAATTAACTAGAATCATGGGACTACACCTAAAGGCAAAAAAACTAGATATTGGTGCAGGAAAAGAAATAAATATAGTATTACATCCTGAAGATTCTGAAAAGCTAGGGGTAAGAGAAGGGGATCTAGTACAAGTTGGTATAGGAGAAGCGGATTACTTTGCAGAAGTGAATGAATCAGAAGCAATGGTATCCCCGGGTATAGTAGGACTCTTTGAAGAAATATGGGAGAAGTTTGTTATGAAAGATGGTGCTGATGTATTTTTAGAAATTCCACAAAGACCTGATTCAATTGTTGCTATTAGGAAGAAACTTTTAGGGAGGAAACTCTCAGCTGAAGAACTTGCTAATATTATGAATGATGTAGGACATGGGAAACTCCAAGATGCAGAGGTAGCCTTCTTTATAGCTACCTTCTTTAATGTCGGTTTTGATGATGATGAGATATTTGGAATGACAAAGGGTTTGGCTGAATCGGGAGATATGATGGATTTTAAGTTTCTTAAAGGAAATGGAGAATTGGTAGTAGACAAACACTCATTCGGTGGAGTAGCAGGAAAAGGTGTTACTCCTACATTAATTCCAATAATTGCTTCGGCAGGATTGGTAATACCTAATACTTCAACTAGAGCTATCACATCTCCTGCTGGT
Source organism: uncultured Candidatus Saccharibacteria bacterium (assembly GCA_964648955.1). GTDB lineage: Bacteria > Patescibacteriota > Dojkabacteria > SC72 > SC72 > CAZYNJ01. Next base: position 9,347 of record CAZYNJ010000004.1, read on the forward strand.
ACTTCTGATATTTTAGAGACAGTGATGCCAGTTGCATTAACCAAGGAACAAATATATGAAGTAGTTCAGAAAACAGGAGGGTGTTTAATATGGGGTGGTGCTTTAAACCTAGCTCCCGCAGATGATGTGTTAATTAGCATTGAGAGAATGCTCGAGATACAAGATTTTCAAAAGGTTTTAGTTAGTATTGTTGCTAAGAAAGTATGTATGGGGGTTAATCATGTCCTGATTGATCTTCCATATGGGACAGGGGCTAAGATTAAGTCTCCAGAAGAGTTAAGTCTGTTAAAGAGAGAATTCAGAAAACTATTCGAAAGATTTGGTATATATGTAGAGATTATTGCTAGAGATGTATATGGTCCCGATGGGCAATCCATAGGGCCAAACATGGAGATGCAGGAAGTTCTTCGAATTTTGGAGAGGAGGGATGATAGATCTTTACAATTAGAATCTGAGATTATAGAAATGGCTAGTATTCTTCTTGAATCCTCCCAAAAAGCGGAAAAGGGTGAAGGTTCGACAATGGCAAGAGAGATATTAGATTCAAAACAGGCATTGGAGAAGTTTTGGGAGATAGCGTTTGCACAAGGAGCTATTAAAAGAATGACAGTGGAGGATTTAACAAAGGGGGAGTACATGTTTGAGCTAAAAGCAGAAAAGGACGGTGTGATAAAGAAGGTTCATAATAAATCTTTAATTAAAATTGCTAGAGCACTGGGAAACCCAACAATTAAAGAAGCAGGTATTAGGGTCGAGAAAATAGCTGGAGATGAATATAAGGTGGGGGATTTACTCCTAACTTTGTATGCTACTAGTGAAGATAGATTAAAGAATGCAAAAGAACTTATTGATTTTTCGACTCTTTACGTCTAGCTTTTTTCTTTTTAAGAATACTTAGTATTATTCCAAACAAGATTGTTAATATAACTACAATTCCAGCTATTGGCATAATTATTATCAACGCCTTTCCTAAGACTGTTGTTTTTAGGAAAGTATTAAACCATTCTAGTAAAGGAGTAGTATTTTTTGCTTCTGGAATATCCTCCCCTTTATTAAAATCAGTATATTCATAGAAATCAGAATCAGGAATTGATTCTACTGCATAGATATTAATTGTATATTCTGGATCTTTTATAATTTTTTCAATATCTGCAGAATATACCTTGATATTACTCAAACTATCACCACTGAAGGTTTCCCAAAGAATCCTATCAATATATGGTCCCATGATCTTATCTGATCCCTCATAGGTAGGATCTATAGTTAACCATCCATAATCGGGGATCCAGACCTGTACCCATTGATGTCTGAGGAGATCCTTTGGATCTGGTTCATCTTCTAACTCTGCATATCCTACTGCAGCTCTAGCAGGGATATCCTGTGCTCTTAAGATTGTAATCATTGCATCCGAATATTCCATACACACAGATGCTCCTCCCTGCAAGGCAGCTTTTGCCCCTATCCTTGTATTTGAAGAACTAGCTTTAGCCAGATCGTATTCTAGATGGTTATTAACATATTCATAATTAGCTTCTAGTAGATCCATAATGGTATATATTTCTTTAGCAATATTGGAGGCTTCCTCTTCAATATATTCATCATCTACCTCCCAATAGGTAGTAGGTAAAAGATATTTTTCTAGAGAAGAATTTTTCGCTATCTCTGTAAAATATTCTTGTATCTTAATATCTTCAAATATCTCATTGTTTTCATAAGGCTCTCTAGCTAAGGAAATATATCCAACTACTTTTATCTCCGATTCCGTATTAGCAGGTACCTCAAAAGTACCTAAGATATTTCCTTCTGTATCCATAGTAATTTTTGATGGGGTAGGAGATATTGATTCAATCTGAATACTTTGTGAAGTCTCCGAATATTCTCTGGGAAGTGAAAGCTCATAGATATTTGTAGAAAGTGCTTTGAAGTGTTTAGAAACTCTAGGGTCAATGAAAGTATCAGTTTTTGGAGTTTTATATATATATTCAAATTTGTAAATAATAGATGTTCCAAATTCTACTACAGGAGTATTACCAATCCTTGATTCTTGAGAAAATGTATAATTTCTGTTCTCATCTGTTTCAGTAGTGCTATATTTCAAAGGGAACACTCTTATCAACTCGCTTATATCTTTTCCAACAACAATATCTAGATAGTAGGAATATTTAGAAAGAGTACCAGCATTTTCATTGATAGAGGAAAAAGTCACATCCTCTGGTAATGCAGGAGCAGTAATTCTTACATAGTCGAAGACTCTAGTAATTAGGTCATGAGTTTTGTAACTCAAGGTAATATCAAAAGGAGAACTAGAAGTAGTAGATTTGTAATTAGGGACATTAACATATATTCCATCAGCTTTTTCTTCTATAGAAGAATCCACTTCTCTATCTACGGAATTTATAACTGAAATACTCTCTAACTTAAATTCTCTTTCTATGGTTTTTTCCTCTTCCGTTGAATTCGGAATGTCAGGAATAAAGAAAGTTTTTTCTCCTGTAGCAGGGTAGTAGTAACTAGAATTTTTTACTTCCCTTAAATACCTAGTGGATATGGTTACATAGTTAGTCTCAGTCTCATAGCTAATGGTTGTGTAATTAGAAAATTCAAAGTCAGTATCTTGGGCAAAAGTAAAGGAAGAGCAGAAAAAGGAGATTATAATTATAAAGGATATTTTCTTTAGAAAGTTCTTGGGCATATTAATTAGTAAAGATGATATAATTCCGTTGTCTTTAAATTAAATCATAAAAGAGAGGAATTGGGAAATGAGTATTACTAAATCTCATTCATTGTCAGTTGGAATTGTTGGATTACCAAATGCTGGGAAGTCAACAATCTTCAATGCTCTAACTAAAATGTCTGTACCAGCAGAAAATTTCCCATTTTGTACGATAGATAAGAACGTAGGGATGGTAGAAATACCTGATGAGAGACTGGAGAGATTAGCGGAGCTTTACAATGCAAAAGAGATTGTTCCTTCTGTAATGAAGTTTGTAGATATTGCAGGATTAGTAAAAGGAGCCTCCAAAGGAGAGGGATTAGGGAATCAATTCCTTTCACACATTAGAGAAGTTGATGTAATCATGTATGTGCTTAGAGCTTTTACGAGTGAAGAGATAGTGCATGTTTATAACAGAGTTGATCCTCTTGAAGATTTCGATATTGTTCAATCAGAGTTAATTCTTAAAGATATTGAAACAATAGAGAAGAAGTTGGGAACGATAGAAAAGGAAATGAAGTTAGAAAAGGGGAGGGAAATAAAGATGAAGAAGGAGGTTTTGGATAGAATTATGGAGAATCTAAACAATGGAGTACCAGTAATAGAGATTAAATTCAAAGACGAAGAGAAAGAATTTGTTAGAGAATTATGGCTTCTTACAAATAAAAGAAGAATGTTCATATTAAATATTAAAGAAGAGAATCAGGCAAGTCAGTTAGAAGAATGGAAGAAGAAACTTGGAGAATTAACAGGAGATATAGAAGAGAAATATATTGTGTGTGCAGATGTTAAGTTAATAAATGATACGGCGGGATTAGAGAAAGAGGAGAAGAAAGAATTTTTTGCAATGTTTGAAAAGAAGCCTATTGATATAGAAGAAATAATAGGGATAGCATATGACAGATTAAATCTAATAACCTTTTATACTGGATCTGAAAAAGAGGTAAATGCATGGACTATAGAGAAGGGTGCTAATGTGAAAGAAGCTGCAGGGGCAATACATACTGATTTAGAACAATCCTTTATCTCAGCTGATATTGTATCCTTGAATCAAATGATAGGGGATGGAGGTTGGCAGAAAGCTAAAGAAAAAGGTTTAGTTAGAAATCATAATAGAGAATACTTGGTTAAAGACGGTGACTATATTATAATATTAGCAAATACGTAGGCAAGAATTTGATTGTTTAAGTGAATTCTGATAAAATCCTGTTCGCGTCTACATTAACTTAATACTAAAAAACAATTTAAATGGCAAAGAGAGAAGAAATGGAATTAAAGGACTATGAAATGATGATTGTATTGAAACCCCTTCTACCCGATGATGTAAGGAAAGAAGTCCACAAGAACTTTATAAACCTTCTTAAAAAGTTAAAAGGGAAGGTTGTCGACATCGATGTATGGGGAAAGAGATATTTAGCATATGAGATTGATGGGCATAACGAAGGATATTATATGGTTTACAATTTTAAAGCTCCAGCGTCTTCAATTGCAGAATGTAGAAGAAAATTAGAATTAGTCCAAGAAATTCTTCGATATATGATTGTTAAGGCAGAACATCCTGAGGAGATAGGGAGTAAAATAAAGAAGAAAGAAATGGATTTAGACATTTAATCTTTTGTTCATATTAGTTTGGTAAGATTGTTTTAAGTTAAATTTTTAAACAAACACAACATGTCCGCAAGATCGTTAAATAAGGTGCAGTTAATAGGAAATCTTACAAGAGATCCAGAGCTTAGATATACAAATTCTGGAACATCTGTTGCTACCTTTGGTATGGCAACAAATAAATCATGGAAGGATGCTAATGGGGAAAGAAAAGAAATAGCCGAATTTCATAATATAGTTTCTTGGAATAAAATAGCAGAGATTTGTCAACAGCTTTTAGCAAAAGGAATGAAAGTATATATAGAAGGTTCTCTTACAACTAGATCATGGGAAGCAGATGACGGGAATACTAGGTATAAGACTGAGGTTAGAGTAGATGATATGATTCTTTTAGATAGCAAAGGGAAAAGGGGAGTGGGATCAGATGGTCCTTCAGGGGAAGATGGGTTACCAAAAGAGAAGGAGAACAAGAAAGAGGAAAAACCTGAGGAGAAGAAAGAAGAGAAGAAAAAGAAAGAAGAATCGAAGGAAGAAGTATCTGACGAAGATCCATTAGAAGAGGATTTGCCATTTTAGTTTTTATATCGCTAGGGAAGAATGAGTGAGGAGAAAGTAACAACAACAGAAGAGGTAAAGAAGTCTACACTAAGTGATATTTCTAATGGCTCTGGTAAGACTAAAGATGAAGAGTCTGAATCTTCTGTCGGGAGAAGAAAGAAGAAGAGAAGACGAAGAAAGATCATTTTGAATCTTAAATGTCCTCTTTGTGAAAGTGGTGTCAAAGATGTTTCTTACAAGGATGTCTACCAGCTCAAGAAGTTTACATCTGTTAGAGGTAAAATCATTTCTACTGAAAAATCAGGTATGTGCCATAAGCATCAGAATATGATAAGGAGAGCAATAAAGAGAGCAAGGTATCTTTCACTTCTTCCTTTTGTGACTAAAGATTAGTAAGAGTAATCATTGCAAAAATACCTAGATTAAGGTACATTTTACCAGTATATTTTTGATCTATATTTTAGTGGAAGGACTGCCTATTCTTCAAAAAAACGCCTATATTTCTGTATTAATAAAAGACAATGGTCTTTATGCAAATCTTGCATATACTGACTATTCTAATGATACTGTATACATCCTTCATGATTATACAGATCTTTATCCATTGAAAAGAAAATTAGATGATCATATATTTGGTATCAAGTTCTGGGAAGAATATTTCAATGCTTTAGAAAAGAAATGGGATTGGGATATTGTAGAACGAAGTGATAATAGATTCCTCAAATTCTTAGACTTTCAGGGAGAATTTTCTGGAGTTACAGGTATAAAAGTATTAATAGATGATAATCAGAAATTCTTCAGGAAAATATATGATTCTCTTAAAGAATTCTCTAATGAAATAGCGCTTAGGGTTGTAGACGATACCCATATTAAAGAATTATTTGAACTACTATCTAATAAGCTTCAGTATGATGATATGTTACTTTTGGATTTAGATTTACCTGAGTTTTCTGTGTATAGATATAAGGCAGGAGAGTTTAGTAAAGGTATGATATCTTGGCAAAATGAAACAGGATTAATAGATTCTATTAAGAATTCTAAAGTAAAAGCTCTAATGTCCACAGATGTATCTATGGATGAGATAATGAATAAATATGCTAATTTTGTATTAAGACCTCAAAGACAAATAAATGATCCAATATTAGCAGATATATTAAGAGCATTTTGTATTGTACAAAATCTTACGATATACAATGAAAATAAAAAGAAACTTTTTGGAGTAGGTTGGCAAGAACAAAATACAGCAATATTTGTAACAGGGAGATTGATAGAAGTGATGCCTTTAAAGGATATCTTACTTTCTTTAATAGATGGTTTTGAATTACTAGGTGATTTTGATTTGTATATAGATCGAAAAGGATTAATATATTCATATGGTAGAAGTATGTCTTTAGGTAAAGAATCTTCTGATGTCATTTTAGGAAGACATGAGATATTACCAAAGGCAATAAAGGTGTATCTACCAGAGTTGCATACTAAGAAATCAAAGAACAAGGTCATCTTTCAAGGTTCATTCTCTTCGATGGGATTTGATAGAGAGGAACTTTTTGCAATTAATCCAGAGATATCTATATTTAATATTCCTAGTACAGAAGAAAAAGTAATATTTGATGGGAAGTTTGTAAATAGTGCAGATATGGTAAATGGAGACGGTTCTAAACTTTCCTTTGTATCTTCATGGGAGTCTACCTTATATGACAAAGTAGTAGTTGATGCAAGGATTAAACCAGTTATATATGGTCCTAATGTGTATGCGAATAGAAATAAATTTAAAAGTTGGTTCGATGAAGGTAAGGGATAGAGTTTTTGAACAATATGAGAAGTATGAGTTTACTATTCCATTAAATGATAGTGTAAAGCTTTTTGTTAAGGAGGGAGAGGATATTGGCTTCGGAGATAATCTTTTTACAAGGGGTGAAAGTTCAACAAAAGAATCTTTGTATCTTCCGAGAGAGTTGGGGTGCAGTATCAAGAAAAGTAAATCATGTGTAGTATCTCTTCCTGGAGAATTTGTTGAAAAGGGAGATATTCTTGCCGAAAAGGTTTCTAAAAATGGTCTTACTATAAAAAGGGTAGAGGCTGGTCATTCTGGCATCATCAGTACTAAACGACTCTCTGATGGGTATGTTGATATTCTAGGAGAACAATCTAGTGTGGAAGTGAAGAGTAACTTCACAGGGAGGGTACTATCTGCCGATTCAGTAAGAGGACTTAAGATATGTGCAGAAACTACAGCAGTAGATTTAAGAGCTGTCAGTAAAGATTTCTTTAATGCAAAGAGAGAGAATGAATCTATATCAGGAGAATTTATTTTAATAGGAGATGGTACTTCCGTATATACACTGAAGGATTTAGAAGATGATTATAGGGGGAAGGTTGTTTTTGCTGGTAGATTTGTATATGAAGATGTAATTAAGAAGATCTTTGAGCTTGGTGCAGTATGTGTATTGGTATATGCTATGGATTATCAATTATTTAGAAGTATTAACCTCCCAGTAGGAGTAATTGGTGGTTTTGGAAATATTAACTTTCCTGTAGAGATAAGGAAAGGTATCGCTGATATGTCTAGGTGTTTTGTAGTAGCAGATGGAGAAGAAAAGCAAGTATTTTTTGTTAAAAAGGGGAATATGTCATTACATTCATCAGAGGATCAAGATGATGATTTTGTAGATATGTATATTGGAGAGAGAGTCATATCTTACGATTCTCAATCATATGGAAGAATTGGGAAAGTAATTGAATATGATCAAGAAACCGACTACTTAACGGTAGAATTTCAAAGGGGGATTAATAGCGTAATATCTATTAACTCAGTAGCTTTTGTTAGTTTGTAATGATTCTTCCTGGCGATTATAATGAATAGATTTATTTTTCAAATACTACCTAATGACTAGATCAGAAAGCTCAATAAAGAAATTAGTAGGGATTTTAATACTTGTTGTATCAGTTTTCGTCACTGGTTTTGCTGTAGGTAGGGTACTTGAAGATAATACAGGTGGAGTTTTAAGAGAAATAAAGGGAATTACAACTTCAGAGGATGTTAATTTCGATTTATTTTGGGATGTGTGGAATACCATAGAAGACGGATACGTTGATGAAGAGAAGGTGGATCAACAAAGTATGTTCTATGGCTCTATCAAAGGAATGGTTGGTTCGATCAATGATTCGGCAACAGTATTTCTGGATCCAGATGAGACAGAAGAATTTAATCTTTCAAATGAAGGGAAATATTTTGAAGGTATAGGAGCAGAGTTAGGATACGATGATGGTTCTGTAATTATAGTTTCTCCATTAGAAGGCTCTCCAGCCAAAGAAGCAGGGGTTAGGCCGGGAGATGTTATTCTAAAGATAGATGACTATGAGGTGTCTTCCACGGATACGATATTTGATGTTGTTGCATTAATTAGGGGGGAGGCGGGGACTTTAGTAACTTTACAAGTTTTTCGTAAAGGAGATTTTACGCCTATAGATATCGAAATAGAAAGAAAGGAAATAACAGTTCCGAGTATGAATTGGGAGTTGGTAGAGGATAATACAGATATAGCAGTCATCAATTTAGATAGATTTACAGATTCTTCATATACTGTATGGGCTAATAATTGGGATATCTTGGTAGAGGAGATAGTGGATAATGGAATAGAGAAGATAATTCTTGATCTTAGAGGTAATCCTGGTGGATATTTTGATGCGGCCATATATGCAGCTGACGATTTTCTTTCAGATGGTAAGATGATTGCACAACAAAGGGATAGAAATGGTAATTTGGATGTATATAAAGCTACTAGAGGCGGAAGATTATTTGATCAAGAGGTTGTTGTATTAGTGGATGCTGGTAGTGCTTCTGCCTCTGAGATATTGGCAGGTGCATTACAAGAGAATGATAGAGCGGAATTGGTAGGAGAAGAGACATATGGAAAGGGAACAGCTCAATCAGTTGTGGATTTTAATGATGGATCTAGTTTACATATTACAATTTTACAATGGTTACTTCCAGATGGAGAGGGTCTAACTAAGGAGAATCCAATAACTCCAGATATTGAGGTAGAATATACAGACGAGGATTTCATAAATGGAGATGATACTCGTTTTCAGGAAGCAGTGAAAATGCTCTCAGATTAAATTAATATTATCTTAATATGGAGAAGAAAGTAGAAGATGTAAAGGAGAAGAAAAAGATATCTACGAAGAAGAGCAAGATGAGTAAAGATATTATCATGCTTGGTATCACCATATTTATAACTATGTTAATTGGAATATTTATTGGTACATCTTCCACATATCTCTTCTTACAAAATACAGATATATTGAATTTTGGTACAGAGGAAGAAGAAGATAGTAATGTGAATATTCTTGTTACTGACGCTGAAAAGTTAATAATAGGAGTGGTTAATGATAGTAAAGATTCTGTGGTTAGTATTGCAGTTTCTGAAGTAACATTTACAATAGAAGAGGGGGTTGTAGATAGGACTAATAATATAGGTACAGGGTTTGTTGTCGATGAGAGTGGTTTAATTATTACAAATCAACATGTTGTTTCTAATATAAATTCTGATTATAAAATAATTACTTCTTCTGGAGATGAATATGATGTAGTAAAAATAGTTAGAGATGATGTCAATGATATAGCCTTGATAAAGGTAGATGCTACAGATTTATCACCTATTGATTTTGGTGATTCTGAAAATATTGTAGTTGGTCAAACAGTTATAGCTATCGGTACTCCCTTAGGGGATTATGCAGGCACAGTTACAACTGGTGTCATTAGTGGTTTAGAGCGTTCTGTAACAACTGGTGCTTCATGGTTTGGGGAGACGAGTAAGGATTATGAGAATGTAATTCAGACAGATGCTGCGGTTAATCCTGGAAATTCTGGAGGTCCTCTTTTAAATACAATGGGGGAGGTGATTGGTATTAATTTTGCAACTACAACTAATGCAGATAATATATCATTTGCATTACCAATAAATGTTGTTAAGAATAGGGTGGAGGAGTACATAACATATGGGAAATTCATAAAACCATATTTAGGGGTTACATATCAGGTAATTTCTGAATATTTAGCATCTTACTATTCTGATATTGAACCCGGTGTATTGATAATTAGGGTAGATCCAACTGGTCCTGCATATGATGCCGGACTTAGAAAAGGAGATATAATTACAAAGATTGATGAAGAATCTGTTGTTGATTCTTTTACAACTGTATTAGCTAAATACAAACCGGGAGATGAGATAGTGGTCACATATAATAGGGAGGGGGAGATTTCTGATGTAGATATTGTATTAGAGGAAGCAGATTAAAAGTATAATACAAGAAACCTTTCTTTTTCTCTAAAATCTTCTTTGAAGAGATATTTACTATCTGGGAAATATCTCTTTAATATTCTTTCTAAATCTTTCTTTGTACTCGGTTCAAACTCCATTGTTAAGAAAACAGGTTTTTCTCTTTTGGATATTTGTTTAAAGAGTTCGTTATATAGCTCTAAGCCATTTTCTCCTCCGTCTAAAGCTATTCTAGGCTCATAATCTTTAACAGATGGATCCAACTCTAAATATTGTTTAGTAGGAATATATGGAAGGTTTGTAACAATGCAATATTTCTCTTTTTCAGTTGGGATCTTCTCTAAGAGGTTTGATATTTCAAAAGAAGTATTTTTAAGCTTAAGATTTCTTTTATTCTCTTTAGCTATCTCTAATCCTTTTTTGCTAATATCTGTACCTAGGAATTTAATACTACTGTTTTGAAAATATTTTGCCAAAGAAAGTAATATACAACCTGAACCTGTACCAATATCAAGAACTAGAGTAGGGGAGAATTTGTCAATTTCCTCTTTTGCAATATTTACTAATTTTTCTGTTTCAATCCTAGGAATTAGAGTATCTTTAGATACTTTTAGTGTATTTCCATAGAATTCTACTTTCCCATGTATATACTCCCATGGTTTACCTTCTTGAATTTCACTAAGGATATCATTTAATGGGATATTATTTGTTCTAGAATATTGAAAGATCTCATTAGATATTCGTTGAATATCAGGGTATTGAGCTTCTTTTAGAGTCTCTCGGATAGCATATATTTGTTTTAAGTCATTATTACTCATCTAAGAGTTGTCGTTGTATGCCATCTCTGACATTCTCAATTATTTCGTCTAGGTGACCATTGAGAATTTCTTCCAGATTAAACCAGGATTTCTTTATTCTATGATCTGTAACTCTGGTCTGAGGATAGTTATATGTTCTAATTTTTTCTGCCCTCATAGCAGAGCCAATCAATGAAGATCTAAGATTTGATCGTTTACCTTGCTCTTCTGATTTCTTTTTCTCATATAGTCTAGATCTTAATATTGTCATTGCTTTCTCTTTGTTCTGTGCTTGGTGTTTAGTTTCTTGGCAACTAACAACAATACCCGTAGAGTTATGTGTTATTCTTACTGCAGAGTCTGTCTTGTTTACACATTGTCCACCTGCTCCAGAAGCTCTCATTACCTCAATCTTAATATCTTCAGGCTTGATATCAATATCAATAGCTTCTGCCTCTGGTAAGACAGCTACAGATACTGTAGAGGTATGAATTCTACCAGAGGATTCAGTGGTAGGGATTCTTTGTACTCTATGAACACCACTTTCATACTTCAACAGTTTGTAAACATTCTTTCCTTTGATATGTGCAATTACCTCTTTATATCCTCCTGCCTCCGTAACACTACTTTTAATTACTTGTACATCCCAGTCTTTCTTCTCGGAGTAAATTTTATACATTCTGAATATATCTGCTCCAAAGAGAGATGCTTCTTCTCCTCCTGCTCCAGCTCTAATTTCTAATATAGCTGGTTTGTTGTCATCTACATCGTGGAATTTCCGATCCAGTTGTATTTGTGTAATTTCTTCTTCGAGTGTAGAGATATCTTTTTCTAACTGATTGATTTCTTTTTCTGCTAAATCTTTTATATCATTATCAGCTTCCTTTAGGAGAGAAATTGCTTCTTCCCATTGGTTAATCTTTGTAAGGATGTAGGATATATTCTGAGAGAGAGTAGACCAGTAGGCGAGTTCAGAGCTTAAATATGAGGCATCTTCTTTTGTTTTGTGAGAGTTAACGAGTCTTTCTTCAAAGTCTTTTCTTTCTACCTCTGCCTTACTAGACATGTATTTCTTTTTTAATACTGAGATATCCATAGTTGGATGATACCATCTAAAGTTAATATTAGGAAAATTCTTCTATTTAGATATATTGTCTAACATATCTTTAAGTGTAAGTGCAGGTTTGCCTTTACTCATAACAGGGGATTTCTTAGCTTTTCTAGATGCCATCTTCTCTTTCTTAGATCTATATGACATTTTAGAAGTCTTAGCAGCTCTTTCTTTAAATTTCTTTACTAGATTATCAGAGTCAACGATTTTTTGTTCACCAGTATAGAATGGATGACATTTAGAACAGAGTTCTATATTAATATCTTCACTAAGAGTAGAGCTTGTTATAAATGTGTTTCCACATGAACAAGTTACCTTTACATTTTGATTGTATGTTGGATGTATATCTTTCTTCATAACAAGGAGGATTATATCAGAAGATGTAGGGTAGTGTCTAGAAAGGAGAGAGTATGATATATTATCTACATATATGAAATATCCAAAGAATATACAAAACAGAATAAAGAGAATAGAGGGACAAGTAGGTGGTGTAAAGAGGATGATTATTAGCGGGGAATCTAATACTAGGGTTATGACTCAATTACAAGCGGTAATATCATCTTTAGAGAGTTTGAAGACAGAAATGGTTAAACAACAGATGAAGGAATCCATTATCTCTGATCTTAAAAAGACATTAGGGGTAGAGGAATAGTTAGTTCTATGAAAGATAGATACAGGTATGCCCCCTTGTTAAAGTCCTTCTGAACTTTCTCTTCCTTTTCTGATATACTCGCATTGACGAGTCTAGATTAAATAATTGATAGAAAGAATGAAAATTAAGAAAGTAGGTTTTACATCTTTTCTTTTAACATCGAGTACAGGAGTATCTGTTGTTACAGACCCTCTTTTTTCCATGGAAAGTAAAGGTGGTTTAACAAAGAGTAAGGCAGATATATGTTTGTTTACGGATCCATCATTAATTGGAAAGAGGGATATAGTTAAGAGTAAAAAACTAGGTACTAAAGTTGTTCCTGATAGTAGAAAGAAGACTTTCGAAATTTCCTCTCCTGGGGAGTTTGAGATTGGTGGTTTAATGATTAGAAGAGGGATTAACGATCCATTCTTTTTGATAGATGAAAAAGAATTAAGGGTTGTATACTTAGGTTTAGTGGACAAGGATTTTGATGTAAGTCTGACAAAGGATCTTGGAGATGTAGAGGTGTTAATAGCTCCTGTGGGGGATGGTGATAATTTCCCTTCATATGAGAAGTTAGAAAAGATTATCTCTAATGTAGATCCTAATATCCTATTACCATATGCATTTTCTTCTAAAGAAAAGAAGATGGATTCTCTCAAGACTAAGGAGGAATTTATCAAACATTTTGGTTTTACAAATATATCTGATGAAAACTATATTAATATTTCCGCTAAGGCAGAATCAGATCAGAAGTTCATTAAGGTAATATTTTTAAATTAACAAAATCCATAAATGGAGAAATTGCCTCCACAGAATTTAGAAGCAGAGAGGTCAGTAATTGGTTCTATGCTGATGAATAAAAATGCCATTATTAATGTTTCTGGGTGGCTTTTACCTGAACATTTCTACGATGACAGATACTCAAAGATATATGAGGTAATAGTTGATCTTTTTCAGGATGGTATTCCTGTAGATTTAGTCACTGTTGCAGACAAGTTAAGTAAGAAGAAAATTCTTAAAAAAGTAGGGGGAAGAAAAGCTCTAACAGATTTAACAGATTCCGTTCCGACTGCTTCTCATGCTGAGGAATATGGTGGGTTAGTGAAAGAGGCTGCTACAAGAAGAGGTCTCATCTCTTCCGCTATTGAGATTACTCGCCTCTGTTACGATGAGAATCTTCCTGTTGCTGATGTTGTAGATAAGTCTGAGAATTTACTTTTCAATGTTGCTCAGGCAGGAGTAAAGACTAACTTTATACATATTAAAGAGCTTCTTAAAGATGCATATGAAAGGGCAGAAAGAGCAGACAAGGATGAGGCATACTTGGGTGTATCTACTGGGTTTAGAGATTTAGATTCTTTGTTAGGTGGTTTCCAAAAATCAGATTTGATCATTCTTGCTGCAAGACCGTCTGTCGGGAAGACTTCTTTGGCTTTAGATATGCTTAGGCATGCTGCTTTAGTAGAGAAGAAGAAGGTTGGCTTTTTCTCTTTAGAAATGTCTAAGACACAGATTGTAGACAGGTTGCTTGGTATGCAGTCGGGAGTTCCTTTCTGGGATATGAGAACTGGGAGATTGAAGGATGACCAATTTGTGAAATTAGCAGATACGATGGGTGAACTTTCCGAGGCAGATATCTTTATTGATGACAAGGCTGGTCAGCATATTAATGAAATTAGAACTAAGGCTAGAAGACTTGCTTTAGAGAAGGGGTTGGATATCATTTTCGTAGATTACCTTCAGTTAATGCATGCTAGTCGTACAGAGAGTCGTACTTTAGAGGTTACGGATATATCTCAAGGACTAAAGAACTTAGCAAAGGAGTTGAATATTCCTGTTGTTGCTCTTTCTCAGCTTTCTCGTGCAATTGAACAAAGGCAGAGTAGGAGACCTCAGCTTTCAGATCTTCGTGAATCAGGTTCTATTGAGCAGGATGCAGATGTAGTTATTTTCGTTGATCGTGAAGAGATATGGGATCCTGAAACAGAAAACAAGGGCACAGGACAATTAATTTTGTCTAAGCATAGGAATGGTCCTACAGGTGTAGTAGATTTGGCATTTGTAAAAGAGATAGCTAGTTTTAGAAATTTGTATAGAGGGAAGAAATAATTAAATTAAGTACTATTAAATTATGTTTGAACATAAAGATAGTACTGCCCAAGAGAGTGAGTTGAATATTTTAGAAGAAGCTGCTTTCCAATCGTTTTCGATTGAATTTCGAACAGAGAAAGGAAAAGTTACTCCCGATATTGGAGAAGAAGATCCTGAGTCTGTCAGAGAGAAAGTATATGATTTAGGAGATTCGATTTATAAAAGGTTCGTTGTTTTAGAATATTATGGATCATTAGATGAAATTTCTGTTTTTATTGAAAAATTATCAAATCCAAGAGTCAAGACTCTTCTTTATCAAGATGTTTTGACATCTGAGGATAATTTATATTTAAAGAAAGAAGAAGGAGTAGATTCATATGAAAGATTTATTGATAGTGCCCTAAATTCTTTATATCCATCGAATAAGGCTGTGTTTCAATGTATTAACTTTTGTAAAGAAGTTCTTGATGTGTCTAAAAAGAGAGATCGTGGGAAGGGTGAGATGAATGAATATTTTAGATATGAAAACAAGAAAACTCTAGAATCTTTGAGCTTAATGATTGATAAATTTATCTTAGGGGATAGTCCAATCCCATCATATGTAGGGTTTAGTCGTAAAAATGTAAATAAGAAAAGTCTTAAGAGGATATTAGGGGATTTAAGTAGAAGAGATTTTACAGGGGAAGAAATTGTGGCTATAGAGTCTGTAATTGTAATGAATGATACCTCTATTTTAGAAGCTAAGGTTCTGGGACAAATGGGAGTCGAAGATACTAGTAATCCCTCAAATGTAATTAAATATGCAGAATTTCTTCTTGAAGCGGAGGAAGGGGTAGTAGATATAAAGAAAAGTATTTTTTATAACTTATCCTGCTGTAACGAGAAGAAGGATCGAGAAAGTGTTAAAAAATTATTAAAAATTATTAATGGCCCTGAACCAATAGAGTCATGTGAGTATATAAATCTATATGTCGTAAATGGTTTTGATGGAGAAAAGTTAGGGGGGAAGATAATTGCATATTTAACTAGTAAGATTAAGGATAGAAAAGATATTACAAAAAAGGAATATGATCATTTATGGAAACAGATCTTTTTCCAAGGAGATAGAGATAGGAATAAGTATAATCGAAAAGAGAGAATAATCTCTAAGGAAGATTGTGTAAAGATATCTATGTTATTGAATGATAAGAAAGAGATTATAATAAAAGAGCCTGAATAGTTTTTCCATATTTAGAAAAAAAGTATAGGACAATACGTTTTCCAATAAACCATCTTCTGATGTATAATTACCCCAATGTTGGTCGAGTGGTGGAACTGGCAGACACGTGGGACTCAAAATCCCATGCTAGCAATAGCGTGAGGGTTCAACTCCCTCCTCGACCAGATGTATTTGAATTTTAATATATATAATTATGGACTTTGAAGGATTTCTGTTAGATGCTCTTGATGGAATAGGAAATACAGATTTTACTTCTATTGGAAAATATCTATTAATCGGTTTTATAGTCTTTTGGTTTGCAATACTATGGTGGGTTTGGTTTGATGCTTCAGCAAGAACTACAAAGATATGGGCCAAGATAGCAAGTGTTTTCTTAGTAGCCGTTTTTAATATTTTTGGATTAATAATCTACTTGGTTATTAGATCTGATCAAACAATAGAGGGTACATATTGGGAAGATTTAGAGAGAAGATATATGAAGTATGAGACCTCTGAATTAGGTGATTGTCCTAAATGTAAATCCCAATTATATCCTGGTAATATATTCTGTTCTAACTGTGGTCATGAATTAAAGGTGCAATGCCCTAGGTGTGAGTTGTTTGTAGATAGGAATTCTAAATATTGTTCATTCTGTGGTACTCAGATTGGTAGAAGAGTGGTTAAGGAAGAGGTGGAGATAGAGCCTGAGGTTATGGAGGAACAAGTAAAGGCTACGAAAGAAGAAATTACAAAGGTTGTTGAATCAGATGAGACTAAATACTCAAGAAAGGAAAGTATAGCTGGGAAGATAGGGGAATCGATAATTGGAGGGTATAAGATAATATTTGGAAAGATTACAGAAGCAAGAGAAGAGAGGAAGGCTAGTAAAGACAAAGGGAAGATAGAAGATGGAAAGACTAATGAAAAAGTTAAGGAGGAGGGGAAGAAGAAGGAGAGAGCTAAACAGAAAAAGAAGAGGAAGAAGAAGAAAAAGGGAAAGAAATAATTTCTTTTAGTTTTTGAATGGAAGATTTTCTTTTAAACATATTAGGTTTTGTAGCAACTGTTCCTGTAGGTATTATTCTACTACTTATCTTTCTAATAGGTATGTATGTCTTTTGGAGAGGTTGTAAAGAAACTGGGAAGGATAGATCTTCCATATTTGATGTATATATAGTTTCTTTGTTAGTGGGTGTTATTCTTGGTAGAGTGGGTTACATTATCTCCAATCTTGATGAATTCATGAGTTTTATATGGTACTGGTCTCCCTATGAGAAATATGGGGATACAACATACATTTTTAGATTATTACCTTGGCGTTTTCTTCGTGTATGGGATGGGGGGATTATAATTTTTGCTCTTTTTGTTGGGTTTCTTCTTTTCTCAACTTTCTTTGTATCCATTCTAAAACGGTGGAGATGGAAGCAAATCTTCTTCAACATATTCTTTTCGGGTGTATTTATGCTTTCTCTCTCTCTCTTTTTCACAGCATCTATTACAACAGATTTAGACATACTTCTAATGTCTGTGATTTTATTTTTAGTAGCAACTTTCTTTTTGATTGCATCTTTAGTTGTGAAAAGGATGAAGATTAAATGGAAGAGAAAGAGGAGAGCTATTGGATATATAGGGGGAGTATTAATATGGCTTATTGGGGGATACCTTTCTATAAAATTTCTATTAAGTGATGTCTCAACTGTAGAAGTGGTCTCTGTATATATCTTAGATATTTGGATAATTCTTTCTACAATTTTATTTGTAATGGATATGAGAAGAAGAGAGAGTGTAATAGAGAAGGTCTCTTCTGTACAAAATGTTTCTTTGCCTGAGATTAATCAACCAATTCGTCTTCCTCTAGATGAAAAGAAGTAGGGATCTATATAGGTATATAAATATATTTCTCGTCTTCATTTTGTTGTTTATACACTTCTTTGTCTTCGCAAGAACAGACAATTGCGAAGCATTAAATTCTGGTTTTGCATTTGGGATAGGAGGAGATATTATTATTGAATATTCTCTTGTCATTTCCTTAATATCAATAACTTTCTTGATATTAGGAATATTCTTTCTTGAGAGATATATCCATAGGGATATATTAATAGGGGTATTAATTCTCTCAATTGGTAATGTTATAGACAGGGGATTAGGAGGTGTTTGTGACTACATTCATCTTTCTGATATATTTCTCTTCCCAATTCCTATCTTTAATCTTCTAGATTTAGGTATAGTATTAGGAATGTGTCTAGTATTTGTTGGTATAATTAGAAATATATGGAAAAGATAAATATTGGAGAGAAACTCTCTGGACAAAGAATAGACAAATGTTTGGTAGATATACTAAAGAATTTTGATATTAAGATACCAAGTAGATCCCTTCTACAGCAGTTAATAGGGGAGAAGGTGTTAGTAAATGGGGGAATAGTAAAAAGGTCTTACAAATTGAAGGAAAGAGATGTATTAGAGATTGATAAAGAAGCTTTTCAAAGTGCATTGGAGAAAATAGATCTGAGTATCTCCATTGTCCCCCAAAAGAAAGAGTTAGAAATTGTATATGAAGATTCTAACTATATAGTATTGAATAAGGAGAAAGGGATGGTAGTACATCCTGGGGTAGGGAATAGTAAGGGTACCTTGGCTAATTACATTCGTGGATATTTAGAAGGAAAACAGGAGTATGATCCTTTAGTAGATAGGGCTGGGATTGTACATAGGTTGGACAAGGGGGTTTCTGGATTAATGGTTGTTGCGAAGAAAAAGGAGATGCAAGAATTCCTTAAAAAGCAGTTTCAGAATCATGAAGTAGAGAAGATATATAGGATGGAGACTAAGAAATTTAAGGAGTCGGAATTAGATATGTTAGAGATAGTAGATAGGTTTTCTCTGGAGGATGGTGTAGATATAGACAAGAGATGGTTAACAGTAAAGGGATACATAGGAAGAAGTAGAAGTAATCGTATTAGGATGGAATTTAAATCATATGAGTTTGGAGGTTCTAAGTTTGCTGTTTCCCATTTCCTTAGAATAGGGGAAGATACATTCTTGGTTAAAATAGATACAGGTCGAATGCATCAGATAAGGGCAACACTATTTTATCTTGGAAGATATATTACGGGAGATTCCCTCTATACTCCTGGAAGTAGAGTTTTTACTCCTGATTCTATCAATTTGGAATCGATATATCTATCCTTTAAGGATTCTTGCGGAGAGAAGAAAATTTTTAACAGATTAAAATGAGCAAAGCCAAAAGAAAAAGAGTAAAGAGGAAACAGGGAAAACGAAAAGGTAATAGAAAAAAGGCTAGTAATGTGAACAAAGGTCAATTAAGAGTATCTATACTAGTTATATTGTTTCTTCTTTCTATAATAGGGTATGTTGTATACACAGCGATTCTGATAACAGGAATTGAGAAAAATGACCCCCTAGAGGAGAATGGTTCCTCATCATATCTTTTATCGAGTACTTCTTCTGATGATTTAGATAAGACATTATGGATTTTTGAGGAAGGAGAGGGGGATGATAAGAAGATCACAGAGGCTTTCCTAGTTGCCAGTAACAGAGAAAAGAACTTTTTGTTAAATATCTATATCCCTGGTTGGATTCGTTTTTCTTTAGCAGAAGAAGAGTTCGGGAATGCATTAACAGTTTCAAATTTTAGATATGCTGGAGAATTTTTAAATGAAGGGAGGGGGATTGAGTACGCTATTTGGCAATTCGAACAAATGCTTGGTACAAAGATAGATAGCTATATTTGGATAGGAGAGAGAGAGCAATCTTTGTACTCAGAGGCTTTCGGATACTATAAAGATCCTAAAGGAACATATGGATATGATTTCTCTAAGGAAGACTTCGCACAGAATACCCTTTTGTTAGATAGTTTTGTGTCAGAGTATTCTTTTCTGGGGATAATTCTACATCCACAAAAGGTTTCGAGTATAGGAGAGGGGATAATTAGTAATAGGAGTTTTGCTGATGTTTTAGGGAAGATTATAAGTACAAGGAAAGAGTTAAGAAGAAGTGAGAAATATATTATAGACCTTGGGAATACAAAATATATAGATGAGGAATTATCTAATGCTGGAGGGCTTTCTTACTATCTCAACTCTTCAAAATATGATGGGGTATTAAGGGAATATTTCCTTAATATTTTGGATAGAGAATTAGAGAAAGAAAGAGTAAGGGTAGAAGTATATAATGGGAGTGGGATATCAGGAGCTGCTAGTCAAATGGCAAGGAGGATCGAGAATTCTGGTTGTGATATTGTTAGATATGAAAACGCTCCAGATTTTCTAGAACATACTGTTTTGTATATTCCTGATGAGGAGAGATTTAAAAATTCTGTAGCCATAGTTAAGGAGGTTGTTGGTACAAATGTAGAAGTGTTGAATAGTCGCCCTCAGTTTATGACTACTGGGGATATTGTTGTTGTTCTAGGGAGGGATATTGAAAGGATATACTCTTT
Organism: uncultured Candidatus Saccharibacteria bacterium; assembly: GCA_964648955.1. Taxonomy (GTDB): domain Bacteria; phylum Patescibacteriota; class Dojkabacteria; order SC72; family SC72; genus CAZYNJ01. Next base: position 29,798 of record CAZYNJ010000004.1, read on the forward strand.
TTGATTGAGAAAAATATGATTTTCATTTAGAATTGAGCAGTATGATATTAATAATAACAATTAGTTTGCTTCTAGTCTTTTCTTTGCTTTTCTTCGCCTTTATAAAGGTTCTTGGATCTGGAGGGGGAGATGTTGAAGTATTTGAGGAGGTTAGAAATATTCGTGTTATGCAGATATTGGTTCCTAGAGAAAATGATAAAACACCTTTGGCTGCGGAACAAATGTTTTCTTCAATTCATGGTATTTTAGAAGGGAGTGTTAAATCTTTAG
>CAZYNJ010000005.1:0-16460 GCA_964648955.1 uncultured Candidatus Saccharibacteria bacterium
TGTGACCTCCACAATGTCAATGTGATGCTCTAGCCAGCTGAGCTAATCGCCCTTATAAACGTATTTTATCTTTTCTTTACTACTTTATCAATAATTCCATACTCTTTTGCTTCTTTAGCTGTAAAGTACTTGTTCCTATCAGAATCCTTTTCTATCTGTTTAATACTCTGTCCTGTTTGTCTTGAAAGCATTTGATGAAGTATCTTTTTCTGTTTCAATATTTCTTCTGCTTCTATCTTAATATCACTAGCTTGACCCTCTACTCCTCCAAGAGGTTGGTGGATATGAATTTTACTGTGAGGTAATGCGAACCTTTTCCCCTTTGTACCATGTATCAGAAGCATTGTAGCCATGGATGCAGCCATCCCTACTGCTATTGTAGAGATATCGGGTTTAATATAGTTCATGGTATCCAATATTGCCATACCATCTGCTATAAATCCTCCATTAGAGTTAATAAACATTTGGATATCTGTTTTAGGATCTTCTTTCTCTAAGAAAAGTAATTGCGCAATTATGGTATTAGCCATATCTGTCTTAATCACTCCAGTTACAAAAACGATTCTATCTTTAAGTAATCGAGAATATATATCATATGCTCTTTCTCCACCCTTTTCTTTTTCAATTACTGTAGGTATTAACATCCCATATTATACCTTAATTTAAGCCTTTTTATTCCAATCCTCACCTAATATCTCTTCCATTAACATTTGAAAAGCCTTCTGTTTAGTTTCTACATTTCTAATATATTCCTTCCATTGAGGATTGCTATATATCTCATTCTCCTTATCACCCTTCTCTTTCTTAATATCCTCTATCTTTTTTCCTAATTCTTCATCAGATACTACAACCTTTTTCTCTGTTGCAAACAGTTTTAACAATGTATCTGTATCTAATGCATCTTTTGCATCCTTCTCCCACATTTCTCTCATTTTTTCAATTGTAAGATTTTGAGCTTTCATAAAGTCTTTAATATCTACACCTCTCTGTTGCATTTCATAACTAAAGGCTTTTTCTCTTTCAGAAGCTTCAAATTTAATAGCAGGTTCTGGAATTTCAATTTTAGAAAGTTCTATAGCTTCTTTCAATATTTTGTCTTGATATCCTTGTAAAGCAATATGATCTTTCTGTGCTTTTAGTGAGTCAGTTATTAGTTTTTTTAATTCATCTAACTTTTCAACTTTCTCTAAACCTAATATCTTTGCAACTTCCTTTGCCCATTTATCATTAATCTCTTTCTCTTTTGTTTTTTGTGCTTTCTTTAGTTCCTCCAAAGAGTTTTTAATTTCTTCATCTGTAACTTTTACTTCTTGCTTCTCTACTTTGATCTTTCTTAAGTTTCCTAACTTGAATTCAGGCATTATAGTTACTAGGACTGTAAATTCAATATCCTCCCCTACTTCTAATTTTGGTATATCTTTGTATGTTGGGGGTGCAATTGGTTCTATTTTTTCTTTTGTTAATGAAGTATTTACATAGAGAGGAGCTAATTTCTCAAAAACTTCAAATTTAATAGTATCTCCCAAGTTTTCTTTAATCATATTTTCTGGCACTTGTCCTTTTCTAAAGCCTTTTAGATCTAGGTCTTTAGATTTATCTTTTGAGATTGCTTCGTATGATTCTTTAAAGTTTTCCTTTGGTATTGTAATTGTAAACTCTATTGTATCTTCCTTTACATTTGTTCTTTTATAGTTATTACTCATGAAGTATGTTTTCTAAATTAACGACTGATTTTAACTTTTTTAATGATTTTTGTCTAGTATAAAGGGAAAGTAAGAAAGGTGTAAGAAGTTTCTAACTCCTATTATATATCCTATCCAACTTAGCAGTAATTACTAACCTCATATCTGATGTCCAAAGAGGTGTACAAGTAACTAATGTTAATCTGTAATCCAATGTATCTGTTAATATACTAATATCATTCTTTTCCACTATTTCAATATTTGTAACTATAAATGTAAAAGAATCCTCCTTTTGTTTTACAATTACCTCATCCCCAATATTAACCCTATCTAAATAGTAAAGAGTATTCTTTGCTGGAGGTACATATTGAAACCTATGTCCAATTATTACGCTATTCCCTTTCTCTCCTGGATACTTAGATGTAGGAAAATGCCAAAATCCCCTATCCATATCTGTTGAACTGATTCCCTCTACTACACTACCTTCTACATCTATAGATGGTATGAGAAGATATGTATCCGTATCTTCTAATATCTTTCTTTCTAATGGTTGTAAATTAGAAGTCATTTCTTCTATAGATTCCACATTGGTATTCATTTCTCCTCTAACTTCTGTTTTAGGTGGTGATATGGAAATTAAAAAAGATATCCAAGAATTCCTGGTAATTTCTGAGATATTGATTTCATTAACAAAAATCTTTACTTCTGAGTATTTAGGATATATGACGAATACTAAGGAAGGAATGATGACAAACAAAGGTAACAAGACTGATAGCAATATTTTTATACCTTTCTTTATCTCTATTCTCATACGATGAATTGTACCAAGAGAATGAATTAGTTGCACATTTCGTAAATTTGTAATATTCTAAAGGAGAAGGAATATAAATTTTAATATAGGTTGAGAATGATAGGTGCAAAACAAAAAACTATGAGTGAAAAGATAACCTTACAGAGAAAGGATCATGAAATGGCTTCTCGTGTAGTAGGAACAATATTCATAATAGTGGGTACTATCTTGGTAGGTTTAGGGATATATTCTTTTGTTACATACAAGACGGAACCAGAGCTGGATGAAAGTCTAGTTACTCCTGTGTTAAAAGAACTGAGTAGAAGTACAAATGAGAAAGTTGTCGAATTAAGTGGTACTGCAGAAGACATTGGAAAGGTGAGAATCTTTTTGAATGATGTTCTTCTTGAAACTACAAAGACTGAGGATGGGAAATTTGAGTATGAATGGGAAATTGAGGATGAGGGGATATATACAATATCAGTAGATGGATTAAAAGGTTTTCCAAGACAAAAGAAAAGTAATATGTCTGAAACTACATTTTTGACCATAGATTGGACACCACCTTCTTCTAATATATCTTTAGAGTATCCAACAGAAGTCGTTATGAAAAGTTTTCTTGTTGAAGGTATCATAGATCCTAATACAATACTTTTCTTAAAGAGGGGGACACAGACATACAGTGGTGTGTCTGATGAGGATGGAAATATTGAATTAGTAATTGGTCTTTTAGACGAAGGAAAAAATGTATTTGGTCTTCTACTTCAAGATGAGGCTGGCAATGAAACACTACCGGAGGAGAAAGTTCGTATCACTTACTCTCCGAGTGCTCATATAAATGGGAATGGAATACAGGGAGTATCAACAGAGATACCTGAAGCATCCGGAAATCTCTCAGAAGCCATGAATGAGGTATTTAGCAATCAGTTAATGATGTTCTTTGGTCTGTTTGCAATATTAAGTATGTTTGTTACATCTACAGTATTAATTAGAAAAGCTAAAAAGAATTTTTAGAGGAAAAGAATTCTCTCTTTCTGTATACTACTAGAGTATGAAAAAGTATTTATGTATTCTTTTGTTCCTATTAATATCTCTCATCTTTTCTCCTAAGGTAGTTTTTGCGAACTGTGAAGATTTAGAGAAGTACAAAGGAAAGGTAACAAATCTAGAGGAAGTATCCTGTGAAGGAGTGGAAGATGGTAAATGTATCTCCTACTCTGTAGAGATATTAGAAGGAGATTTAAGAGGAGAGAAAATAGATATCCAACCCATGGCTACTGCTTTTGGACACTCTAAATATTCCATTGGAGACAAAGTATATATCTCTGGAATATGTGGCTTGGGGGATGAAATAATTTGGGGGATTGAAAATTACTCTAGAGAATCATCAATATTTTTTCTGTTGCTAGCATTTGTTCTAATAGTATTTTTGGTCTCTGGGGTAAAGGGTTTGGGATCCATATTGGGTTTGGTGATGAGTTTTTTTGTAATTTACTCTATAATGATTCCTCTCTCTATTCAAACAGGGAATGTACTACTTTGTGGAATTTTCTCTGTACCACTTGTTTTGGTAATATCAATATATCTATCTCATGGGTTTAATAAAAAGAGTACAATAGCTTTAGCTTGTACACTAATTGGTTTATTAATTATAGGTATCCTCTCTGCCATATTTATAGCTTCTACGAAACTAACTGGTTTTGGAAATGAGGAAGTATATATGCTCCTCTCTCAGATAGGGGGAAACATATCTGTTAAGGGAATTCTCTTTGTGAGTATTTTAGTGAGCGGTATAGGTATATTAGATGATGTAACAGTAAGCCAGGTTGGTACAGTCATTGAATTAGCTAAAGCAAATCCTAAAATGGGAACCTATGAACTCTATAAATCTTCTATGAATATTGGGAAAGATCATATATCTTCAATGGTGAATACCCTTTTTATTGCATATGCAGGGTCTAGTTTGTCGATGATAATGTTGATGAATGCAAATGGTGCCAGTTGGTATGAAATTATAAATGGAGAATTCTTTGCAGAGGAAATCGTAAGGGCAGTAGTATCCAGTATGGGGCTAGTATTAGTAGTTCCAATCACAGCATATATTGCTAGCCTTTTTACTCCAGAGTTAATAGAAAGGAGAAAGATTTGAATATCTTCTACTTTTTTAAAAACGGTACTGGTATAATGAAAGATAGAATATTTTAAAGGAGTTTAATATGAAGAATATAGAGATAACAAAGGAGAAAGAAAAAAGCTATCACATGAAAGATTTAGAGAAAATCACTAAATATAGGAGAGAACAAGAAGAAAAGAAATCAACTGTTGTGATTCAGTTTCCTACTTGGATGATAGTATCAGTCTCTTTAATCTTGGCATTAATATTTTTTTGGGAGCAACTTTTAACCATTGGTGTATTTCTTTTTGTGGCTTTCATCTTGATGTCTGCTTTACAACCAATTGTAAATTGGTTAGTAGCAAGGAAAATACCTAAGGGTTGGGCAATTGGTATTACATACTCCTGTATTCTTTTACTTCTAGCTGCTCTTTCTTCTATTTTTATCGTACCCTTCATAAAAGGTATGCAGGAGATGATTAACCTCTTACCTTCTTTAGTTAGTGATTTCTTAGAAGATTTTAATGGAGTTACAATCGGATCAATTAATATTGATAGACAGTGGTTTGTTGATATTGCTAGTGAGTTTAGTTCTCTACTTACACCTACAGGGGGAATAGATAGTCTAAAGAGCATAGTGACAACTTTGGGAGGAGTTATCAATTGGGCTGCATTGCTGTTTGCCATTGTATTCCTTTCAATATATTTACTTTCTGAAGGAGAGCAGCTTTTACAATTAGGTTTGTTACAAATTGCGAATGACCGAAAAAGGAAGAGAGTGAAAAGATTAATAGAAGATGTTCAAAGGAAACTAGGAAATTGGATGATTGGTCAAACAATCATTAGCTTTATAGCATCTGTTACCCTCGGAGTATCTCTAACCCTTTTAGGTGTCCCATTTGCCTTGCCTCTTGGTGTCCTTGTGGGTCTTCTAGCTACGATTCCTAATATCGGGACTACAGTAGCTATCATTCCAGCCACTTTAATAGCGTTAATCTCTGGAGGATGGACCAAAGCATTTGCTGTATTAGTAATATATACAATATATCAACAGGTTGAGAACAATATCCTTATTCCAAAGATAATGGGAAGTGTTGTTGGATTAAAACCAATCATTGTGATGCTTGGGGTAATGATCTTTCTAACCCTTTTTGGGGTATGGGGAGCGGTACTTGCAGTGCCTGCTATGGTTGTTTTAGGGATTTTGTATGAGTTTTTTATAGACTTGCAAAAACTGGAAGCTGAAGGTATTGTTTAAATAGAAGATTACTTTACTACTGCCATTAATGAGAGGAAGGAAGCCAAATCTAAATATCTTTTACTGTGAAGACTTTGAAAAAAGTTGGTCGAAAGAAATATTGGTTGGAAGAAAAGGTTTAAGTCTCTTCAAACTAAGGGATATGGATGCTCCAGTTCCAGATTTTTTTGTAATTAGTCCCAATGTTTTTAAAGATATCTCTTCTAGAGGAATAGAGAGAGTATCACAAAAACTTTTACAAGGAGGAAGAAATCCTGAGGAAGAAGAGGTGAAGAGTGCTATAGAGAAAACAGAATTCCCTAGAGATATAGAAGATGAATTACTTAGTGCATATACAAGAATCTCCGGTTTTGCTGATGCATGGGTATCTGTCAGATCCTCTATTGTATTTCCTGAAAGCAAAGAAATATCTTTCAGTGGGATATTTAGTACTGAACTAAATGTGAGAGGCTTTTCTGAATTAAAGGATGCAATCCGAGGAGTATATGCTTCTTTCTTTACTGATGATGCTGTTGCATACGCTTCAAAGCATGGAATTGATTTAAATGAGGCTACCCTAGCTGTAGTTGTACAAAAAATGGTTCAGGCAGAAGTTTCTGGTTCTGTTTTTACAGTAGATCCAATTACACAGGACAAAGGGAAATTGAGTATTGAAGCAGTTTTCGGTCTAGGAGAAGTTATTACTTCTGGAGAGATTACCCCAGATTTATATATGTTAAATAAGAGGGATCTGAGTATCGTAGAACAAACGATTTCACCTCAAGAATGGATGAAAGTAAGATTACTTGGTTCATGGAAAAGAGGAAAACAGAATGTTGAGAAAGTTAAGATATCAAAGTCTTGGAGCTATAGACCAAAACTTAAGGAAAAAGAATTGCGGGAGATATCGAAGATAGCGTTAGTAGTAGAAGAGAAAGGAAGAAAGCCACAGAATATTGAATGGGTGTTAAGTGGAGGTAAAGTATGGATATTACAGAACAAGCCATTGTACGATGCCAATGTTAATACTAGTGTAAGAATAATGGGGAATGGACGTGAAAAAGAAACATTAAGAAATCTTGTAGAAGGTTTTCTTTCAATTGAGAAGATGCGAGGCAAAGCAGTAGAAAGGGCTAAGAAGATGGTTGTTAAGGAGAAGGTATCCCCTACTCAGACTGTTCAAGAATCTTTACTTGCAACAGGTATTGGAGGGAGTTTTGGAGAATTAAGTGGAAAGATATTAATATTGCAGAAAGGGAAGAACATAACTATTACAAAGAGGGATGTATTACTGGTTAAAAGTTTCTCTAAAGATTTAGAGTCAGAGATTGTAAAAGCAGGTGCTGTAGTTATGGAAACAGGAGGTATAACAAGTGATATTGCCATTCTCTGTAGAGAATTTAAGATACCTGCAATATTTGGTGCTAAAGGAATACTAAGTAAAGTAAAAAATGGAGACCTTGTAAAAGTAGATGGTAATTCAGGAGCAATATATAGAGCTACTAAAGAAGAGGTTGCACAGGATGTTGTAGCTAATGAAGATGCCCACCCAGTTGTAAGGGCATATGAAGAAGGAGAGGTTAAAGTCAAAGAAGAGAAGATTGAACAGAAAGTAGAAGGAGATGAAATACAAAAGATAGAAAAGGAAAAGAAGAAGGGTTTAGAGATCCCTGTTGATACTACTCTCCCCCCGTGTGCTACTAAAGTATATGTATCTTCTGATGATTCGATTGAAAAGATGATTAAGTATGTTGGAAATACAAATGGTCTTGTTTGTATCGATTTAGACAGACTAATGATTGAGGAAGGTAGACATATATTAGCTTTTGTAGAAGACAAGAACTTTGTAGAATATGCTAATAGAATGGCTGATAAGATTTGTGAATATGTAGATCTAGTACAGGGAGAGCAAGTAATCATATCAATTGGATCAGGGAAGGTAGAAGATTTTAAGAATTTAACAAAAGGAAATGCTTCTGAGGATGATACTCTCGGGTCTGATATATATGGTTTAACTCATTACCTTGAGAATCAAGCCCTATTAAAGTATGTAATTAAGATAATCAAAAGGGTAAGGAATATCAAGAAGAAAAGAAATGTCTCATTGGGGATACATTCTCCTATGAATTCAGATATGATGATTGAATTTAAAAAGATTGTATCTTCGGAAGGGCTTAAGAGAACATCTACCTTTGGTATTTATGCAATATTAGATAGTCCATCAGAAATCATACTTGCAGACGAGATATTAGATGCTCGTATTGATGGAGTAATTGTAAATACTCCATGGATAGCTAAACAGATGCAAGGATATCCAGCACATCATCAAAGAGCAAAGTATGAGTTGGGAGTTAATAGTGTGTTTAAGATGGTAGACAATGTAATAGATGACACAAGAAAAGAAGACAAGAAATGTATCATAGTAGTTGAGAACAGTAAGGATTTGATAAAGCATGTAATTGAGTCTGGAGTATATGGGATTGTCGTTAATGGTGAAGATGTTAGTGATGTTAGAAAGCTTGTTGCAGAAGAAGAAACAAAGTTGATAATGAACCTTTAGTCTTTTACTACTAAAGAAAATTCCCTCTTTTTCATGATATACTTCAAACATGAATGAAACACCAATGATGAAGCAATATTTAAGCTTCAAGAAACAATATCCAGGAAAGATAGTTTTTTTTAGAATGGGAGATTTCTTTGAAACATTTGGGGAAGATGCTAGAACAACATCAAAGATTTTAAATATTACTCTAACTTCTAGAAACAAGAAAAAGGATGCTATACCCTTGGCGGGATTCCCTCATAAAGCACTAGATCAATATCTACCAAAAATGATTAAAGCTGGATACTGTGTTGTTATAGTAGACCAGTTAGAAGATCCAAAACTTGCTAAAGGTATTGTGAAGAGAGGTGTTACTAGGATTGTTACTCCAGGGACATTAGATGGGGATGAAGCGGATTCAAAGAAGAATGCATATATCGTTGCATTCTTTACGGCAAAACAAAAAATAGGGGCATGTTTAGCAGATATATCTACTGGAGAAATACTCTGGTTACACGGGAAGAAAGAAAAGAACTTTGTAGAAAGAATAATCTCATCTTTTGATCCAACTGAAGTACTCTTAATAGAGGGAAAAGAAAACATCAACATTTCTGAACTTCCAGTTCAATTTGTGGATAAAGGATTACGCAACATTCAATATGCTAAAGAGTTAGTGAAAGAATTCTTCCATATTAAAAATATTGAATCATTAGGAATAGAAAAAGATGAGGGAGTAATTACATTGGCAATGATATTGAAGTATATAAAGGAGACACAGCTAATGGAGCCAGAGCATATTGAAAGACCTAAAGAGGTAAATCTAAATGGAAGGATGAATTTAGATACTTCCACTATTAGAAATTTAGAGTTAGTTAGCAATGCATATACAGGGGATACAAGATCTTCTCTTTTAGAGATATTGGATGATACAGAGACAAGGATGGGGGCAAGGCTCCTTTATTCTTGGATACTTAATCCATTAATAGTAAAAAAAGATATAGATGAGAGGTTGATAATTGTTAATGAACTTTTTAATAACACAGAGCTTTTAGAAAAGTTAAGAGATTTTCTTTCCAATATATCGGATATAGAGAGAATTGTTGGAAAGATTGGGTTAAATAGAGCCAATGCTAGGGATTTTAAAGCTTTAGAAGTTTCCTTAAGATCAGTTTTAGAAATTGAAGAACTATTAAAAGGGAAAAAGGTTGGGAAATATATAAAGATAGAAAAGAAAAAGATAAGGAATTTACCTGAGAAGATAGAGAAGACCTTAATGGAGAATCCCCCACTCTCTATTACAGAGGGAGGGATAATTAAGGAAGGGTTTAATAAAGAGGTGGATGAGTTAAGAGAGTTGACGGGTCATAGTAAGAATTGGATAAAAGAATTTATTAAAACAGAAAAAGAAAAGACGGGGATATCTTCTCTTAAAATGGGATTTAATCGAGTTTTTGGGTATTACATAGAGGTCACTAAAACACATCAAGAGAAAGTACCTGATACATACATTAGAAAACAAACACTAGTTAATTCAGAAAGATATATTACTGAGGAATTAAAAGAGAAGGAAGATATCATATTAAATGCTGAAGAGAAGGTAAATATTTTAGAGTACGAGCTATTTCAAGAATTTAGAGATGAGTTTCTTTCTGTATTAAATGATCTACAGAGTCTTTCAAAAGAAATAGCAAGAATGGATGTATTATGTGGTTTTGCAAATGTTGCAAAACGTTATAAATATGTAAAACCTGAAATATATGAAATGGGTGAAAAGGATGGTCTTCTTGATATTAGGGAAGGTAGACACCCAGTTGTGGAGAGAGTTTCAGATGAAGAATTTATTTCTAACAATGTTCTATTAGATTTCAAGAATTCTAATATGGCTATCCTAACTGGTCCAAATATGTCGGGGAAATCTACATATATTAGACAGATTGCAATGATAGTATTAATGGCTCAGATGGGGAGTTTTGTTTCTGCAAAAGAAGCTAGAATATCTTTAGTAGATAGAGTATTTACAAGAATTGGGGCATCTGATGATCTTTCTGGTGGACGTAGTACTTTTATGATTGAGATGGATGAAGCTGCAAACATTGTTAATAATGCTACTAAATATAGTCTCGTAATTCTTGATGAGGTTGGGAGAGGGACTAGTACCTATGATGGAGTTAGTATTGCCTGGGCATTAGCAGAATATTTAGTACGGGATATTAAAGCAAGAACATTATTTGCTACCCATTATCATGAATTATTAAAGCTCTCGGAGAAACTCCCAGAAAGGGTTAAGAACTACAATGTCTTAGTAGAAGAGGATCTAGAGTCAGGAGAGGTTATCTTTCTTAGAAAGATAGTAGAAGGGGGTACAGATAGGAGTTATGGAATATATGTAGCTAAGATGGCAGGTTTACCAAAAACTGTTATTAAAAGAGCTACTGAAATATTAGAGAGTTTTGAACAGGAATCTATGTTTACGGAAGAGTCAGAGATTAGAGATGCTTTTATTTTGCATAATGGGAAGGACAAATTAAGACCTGAGAATTTGCAAATACCAATGTTTTCAACACGAGATTCCGAAGTAGAAAGAGATCTTAAAAATTTAGAACTTGATAAATTAACCCCATTGGAGGCATTAAATAAAATATCAGAATGGAAGAAGAAGATTAAATAGCAATATAGTAACCTACTCCATACCTACATTTAATAATTTTCATTCCTGTATTTTCTTCTAGTTTCTTTTTTAATCTAGCGATACACATTCTAATAGCTGTATCATTAGTGATTGCGTTATTGTGAGAAAGAATCTTGGATAATATACTTAACGAAGAAGGTTTCCCTTTGTTATTAATTAATTGATCTAATATCTTTGTCTCATTCTTAGATAGGTAAATACGAATATCATTAAAAAGTAGTTCTTGTCTATTTATATAAAGTCTAAGGCTATGGTATTGAATGTAGTCAGAACAATCTATCATGGATAATAACTTTTTTATTCTAGCTATTAGCTCTTGTTGTGAGAATGGTTTTCTTATGTAATCGTCTATACCATATTGAAAACCTTTGGTAACAATCTCTGCACTATTCTCATCAGGTATATTAGAACCCAATATTATCTTACAACCAGGTTTGTACTGTTTTAATCTTTTACAAAAGTCTAAAGAATTATTAATATCTAATGAACAGCCTATATATACAAGATTTGGAAGGTATTCAGAACAGTATTCTTCCCCTACTTTCACATCAGTAGTACAAAGAGGAATGAAACTTTCCTTTCTTAGGGCATTTCTTATAGCCTCTAAACTTTCTCTGTGAGGTTCAACAATGACAATAATCCTTCCTTTGGGATTAACCATAGTTTAAATTTTAATCTAAAAGCTTTTACAAAGGCTTTACAAATAGGTACAATTTAAGAATATGTTTTGAGGGTTTACCTTCTCTTAAAATGGGATATAATGTATTCGATATGAAATATAGTATAGCAATGAAAAGCACTAAGAGTTCTCCTAAAACAAGGGTTGGAAAGAGGCCTAAGACGATGGGTGTTTTTTCTAGGAAAAGTTTTGATACTCACAAGAAGGTTAAGAAGATATCAAAAAAGTTTTCTTCAAAGGGAAAGAAGAAGACAGGAAGAAAGAGCAAGAAGGATAAGAAGGGAATGAGCTTAAAGAAAAAGAAGGTACTATATATCGCAGGAGGAATAGCTTTCTTCCTATTTACAGCTAGTATATTGGGTGTTGGTATATATTTAAAAAATCTACAAGACTCTTTACCGAGTCCAGAACAGTTAGTAGAGAGATCTACAGATCAAAGTACTCAGATATTGGATAGGGATGGAGAGGTCCTTTATACTATTTATGGGGATAAGAATAGGGAGTTTGTATCTATAGAGAATATCCCTGAACACACGAAATGGGCTCTCCTAGCTGCTGAGGATATTGAGTTTTATCAACATAAGGGTTTAGACTATCTTGGTATTGCAAAGGCAGTATTACAAAACTTCACAAACAAAGAAATTGTAAGAGGTGCAAGTACTATTACTCAGCAGTTAGTTAAGACAACTATTCTGTACGATGTTTTAGGAGAGGAAGCGTATGCCGAGACTTACACGAGAAAAATTAAAGAGGTATTAATAACTATGCAGGTTGAGCAAAGTTTTACTAAGGATGAGATATTACAGATGTATATGAATGAGGTTGCATTAGGTGGTGTTAATTATGGTTTTCAAGCTGCTGCCCATTCCTACTTTGGTAAAGATGTTAAGGATTTAGATTTAGCAGAGAGTGCTATGTTAGCTGGTCTTATTGCAAGTCCAGGGTACTACTCTCCCTTGTATGGAATGGCTCCTGAATTAGCTGGTGTGAGACAAGACTTTGTTTTAGATCAGATGCTAAAGTACAAAAAGTTAACTGATATTACAAAGGAAGAGATCGAAGATGCGAAGGAACAAGAGTTAGTATATAAATCAACAAAGATAGATATTGATGCTCCACACTTTGTATTCTATGTTAAGCAACAATTAGAAGAAGAATTTGGTTCTGATCGTGTAGAAAGAGGTGGATTGAGAGTTACAACTACATTAGATTCGTCTTTACAGGAGATTGCTGAGGAAGAGGTTACAAAAGGTATTGCAGAAAGAGGATTAAGATATGATGTTAATAATGGGGCTATGGTTGTGATGGATCCTAATAACGGAGAGATTCTTGCAATGGTTGGTTCTGTAGATTACTGGAATATTGATGATCCTAAGGTTGACGGAAATGTTAATGTTGCTATAAGTCCTAGACAGATGGGTTCTTCTATGAAACCATATGCATACTTAACTGCTTTTGTTAAAGGTTATGGTCCTTGGACTGAAGCTCCTGATTTGAGTACTATCAAGTTTGGTACTTGGAAGTTAAAGAATTGGGATAATAAGTTTCAGGGAGTCATGACTGCAAGAAAGGCTCTGGTACATTCTAGAAATATACCAGCTGCATATATCATGCAATTGATAGGGATTGATGCTTTTATAGATACTGCTGAGAAGTTAGGAGTTACGGATTTGAGTGATAAGGCTAGTTATGGATTAAGTTTAGTGCTAGGAACAGGAGAAATTCCATTGTTGGATCATGTGGGAGCATTTTCTGTATTTGCGAATGAAGGTATTAGAGCTGATGTAACATCTATTCTAAAGGTTGAGGATTCTAAAGGAGAGATTTTAGTTGAGGAGGATAGTAATACAGTAACTACGGTTTTTAATGAAAAAGTAATATATGCTTTAAATTGGTCTTTATGTGATTTGGGTGATTTTAGAGATAGACCTTTTTACAATATGTATGTGATTAATGGGAAGAAGATTTGTGGTAAAACGGGTACGACTGATGGTCCTAGGGATCTTGTAGCTGTTCTGTATCACAAAAGTTTGGTTGTAGGTGTTTGGGCGGGGAATAATAATAATGTAGAAGCTCCAGGTGCTTGGGCTACTACTGTCCCATTGCCAATTGCCAATTCATTTATGCAAAGAGTTGCAGATAAGTATCAACCGGGATCATATACTAGACCCGCTGGTATCCTGTCGACATCAGTTTGTGTAGATACAGGGGCTGTACCAGGGAAGGATACTGAATGTAAAAAAGAGAGATCCATTTATATTACGGGGCATGCTCCACAGAGTGATCCCAGGAAGGTTATTCAACTTTGTAAAGGGAAAGATTATATTCCATCCAATCTGGATGCTGCTATTACTTATGGTCTAGTGGAGAACAAGATTGTTTTAGATTTTAATATAGAGAATTCTTTACAACAAAGTGCATATGAAAAATATATTAGTAGTGCTAAGGGTTATGGATATCTAGTAAAGATGCCAGATGAAGCTGTTTGTGATTTACCTTTGGGTCCTGATAATGCTCCTGTTGTAGAGATAGGTTCTCCTGTAGAGGGTGCCTCTGCTGCAAGGGGGAGTACAATTACTATTTCTGGGAGTGTTAGAGTATTAGAGAGTATTTCCGGATTATCGATAACGGTAGATGGTTTAGAAGTATCTACCGACTTTAATGCCGATAAGACATATTCCTATGATTATACTATTCCTTTAGCAATGGGACTGGGTAGTCATCAAATAATTGTTAGTGTAACAGATAATAATGGGAAGAGTAGTACAGAGTCTGTAAATATTACTGTAACTAATGAAGTTGAAACTATAACATTAGCAATGTCTACTCCAACTAATGGTAGCTTCATAACAATACCTGTATTTATCTCGGTAAATGTAACTGGTACTCCAGAGAGTGTGTCTTTTTATGTTAATAAGGTTGGTGGTGGATATTCTTGGACAGAAACAGATATTGATGGGAATGATGGGTGGAGTTATACATGGAGCGATGGAGATGCTCCTAATGGAGACTATGCAATTAGTGCATCTGCCTTGAAGGAAGGTTCCACTTATGTAAGCGATTCAATCACTGTAACGTACTAACCTACTCTGTTAATATATCAAATTTCTTCATAACCCTTTTCTGTATCTTTGTTTCTATCTTTTTAAAATCCTTTTCACCTAATGTTTTCTTGTAGTTCTGTATAGATATTCTGAATGTAATCTTTCGGATATCGTCCTTGTGTTCTGCTTTATAAATATCTAAACACTCAAGCTTAGTATAAAGCTCCTCTGTGTTCAACATCTTTAGGAGTTCACCTTCTAAGTCGGAGTAATTAATATTATCTTTCACTAAGAAACATATATCCCTGGAAATTGCTGGATAGATTGGTTCTTTCCTATATGTAGGATTACTATTAGAAGAGAGTAACTCAGAGATATTAATTTCAAAAGCAGAGGTATATTCTGGGAGATCAAAATTAGTTTTAGTTTTCCTAGAAAGATTTCCTACAATACCCAAGACTTTTTTACTATCTTTTGTACATATAACAGCAGAGCTATTAAGATCAAATGTATTAGTAATGTTCTTTAACCAAATAGAAGAATTTTCTAGATTATAATCCATCGCGAGGACATATTTAATCGAACCTGTCTTCAAGCCAGTAAGGACTTTCTCAAGATACCTTTTTGCAAGGTAATATGGTGAACCATCGAAAGACTTAGAATTCTTATTAGAATAGATAAAAGAGAGATACCAGTACTCCAAGGGAAGTTCTTCATTATCTAACACCCCTTTCTGATGAGAGATATTTGTCTCGAAAAGAGATATCTCCTTATGACCTTTATTCAGATTCATTGATACTTTCTCTATCAATGAAGGAATTAGGGATGGTCTCATATATTCTAATTCAGGAGATATGGCATTTTTAATATGATATGCAATATTAGCATCCTGGCCTACCCTTTTTAATACATCTGAGCTAGTGAAGTTGTAAGTAACAATCTCGTTGGAACCACTATTACTTAATATATTAGAGATTTCAGTTTTAGCTTTTAGGATGAGAGGAGTTTTAGTAGGAAGCATCTCTCTTCTAGGGAGTGATGCTGCTATATTATCATATCCATATATACGACCAATATCTTCATAAATATCCTCAGCAATTGATACATCTCTTCTAAAGGTTGGTACTTGAACCGTAATATATTCATCAGAATCTTTCTTTCGCATTACAGAATATTCTAGATTAGAGAGAATCTCTTTTATATTGTCATATTCTAAGTGAATGCCAAGAATTTGATTCATTCTTGATATCTTAAACGATATAGTCAATGGTTCTATTGGACTTGGATATATATCAAAGACAGAGGTTGCTACTTCTCCTTTTGTTATGTCTTTGATTAATTCAACTGCTTGAGCTAGTACAGGTAGACACATATTAGGATCCTGTGATCGTTTATATCTATCAGAGGCATCTGTATTCAATCCATGCTGCATGGAAGTTCTTCTAATATTAAACCTATCAAAGTTAGCAGACTCAATTATTATTCTCTTTGTATCATCATCTATTTGAGTGTCCATACCTCCCATTACTCCTGCAATTGCTATTGGATTGGTGCTATCGGCTATAACGAGATTTCTATCAGAGAGTTTGATTACACTTCCATTTATTATATGTATTTTCTCTCCATTTCTTGCCATTCTAACTACAATATGTGCTTCCTCTGTTTCTCCTACATCTTTTTTAAC
>CAZYNJ010000005.1:16560-22324 GCA_964648955.1 uncultured Candidatus Saccharibacteria bacterium
TTGCCATTCTAACTACAATATGTGCTTCCTCTGTTTCTCCTACATCTTTTTTAACAACTTTATCATAATCAAAAGCATGAAGAGGTTGTCCAGTTAAGAGCATTAAGTAGTTGGTTATATCTACAACATTATTAATTGGCTTTAATCCTCCTTTTATTAATGCAACCTTTAGCCATATGGGAGATTCCTGTATCTCTATATTATTCATAGCTATTGCAGTATATCTTGGACATACACTATCTGCTTTATTCTCTATCTCCAATCTAAGGCATTCTTTTTTTGGACCCTTTACAGAGGTATTAGACAACCACTCTGGTGAAGTAAATTTCTTTCCTTGTATTGCAGATATCTCTCTTGCCAGTCCAATTATTCCAAACAAGTCTCCCCTATTAGTAAGACCCTTATTTTCAATATCTAGAACAATATCATCCAAGCCATAATATTCGGCAAATGATTGTCCTACTACAGCATCAGAATCTAGAGTCATTACCTTTGAATGATCTGCTCCAAGGTTGAGCTCCTTCTCAGAGGCCATCATTCCTTGAGATTCTACGCCTCTCATTTTAACAGCCTTGATTATAGAGTCTTTTCCATTAGAGTAAGGGAGAGAGGATCCTGGTTTAAAGAAGGGGACTTTATTTCCTTCTTCTAATGTTTTATCTCCTGCCACCACCTGTATTAAATTCTCTTCTCCGATATCTAATTTATAGACAGCTAACTTATCAGCATCTGGGTGATCGGTTTTCTCCTTAATTTGTCCTACAACAATATCGGTATATTCTTTTGAGAGGTCTTTTATTTCTTCAAGATTGCAAATCTTTCCAGCAATCTCTCTAGTAAGTCTCTCTGTATCATATTCTATTTCTGTAAATCGTTTTACAAGACTAAGCGGTAGTTTCATTAAAACATTTGTAAGAAATTAATATCTCCTGCTCTGAGATCTCTGATATCAGAGATACCCATCTTCATTATCACTAATCTATCTATACCTACTCCCCATGCAAAGCCACTATACTCCTCTGGATCTATATTTGCAGCCTTAAGAACTTCAGGATTAATCATTCCGCATCCCATTAGTTCAATCCATCCTGACTGTCCACATATCGAACAACCACTCTTGTCACAGAATGGGCAACTTATTACAAACTCTAAATCAGGTTCTGTAAATGGGAAATATGCTGGTTGCATCCGAATATCTATTTTTGTTTCAAAATATTCTTCTAAGAAACCTTGGAGTACTGATATCATCTCTCCTAAGGAAGCATCTCTAGAGACATATATACCTTCTAACTGATAAAAGGTATGTTCATGGCTTGCATCTGTAGCCTCATGTCTAAAACATCTGCCGGGTAATACTACTTTGATAGGTGGTTCGAAGAATTTCAATACTCTGTTTTGCATTGTAGATGTGTGTGCTGGTAGTACAAAGTTTTCATCTGTCCAGAATGTATCATACATTTCTCTTGCGGGATGACCTTTGGGGAAATTCAATGATTCAAACATATGGTAATCATCATCTATCTGTTTGCTTTCCATCATATCGAAACCCATCCTCTGAAAGATTTCTAATATTTTGTTTCTTTCTTTTAGTAATACATGTGAAGAACCTTTAATATCTGAAATCTTTGGTCTTTTTTCTTCCCTAGTATTTACATCAAATGGAGCTGTAGGATCAATCTTTCCATCAGTTGATATATTTTTAGTATTTCTTTTTGATGAAACTAGCACTTTTTCTAAGGTTTGTTTTAAATCATTAACCTTCTTACCATACTTTACTTTATCCTTCGATTCCTTAATCTTTTTAAGTGCTTCTGTTAGAAGACCTTTCTTTGAAAGATATTTAGTCTTTAATTCTATGGGGTCTAGTGTTTTAATATCTTCTTTTATACTCTTTTCTAAATCTTTTAAATTTTTCATAATATATGCAAAAATACTTACTTAAAAAGTATACTACATCTGAGGTTATTGAGAAAATGTTTTGAACCTACTTAACCTCAGCTACTAGCTGACTAAAGGATTGAGGCTCTGTAAATGCTAGATCTGCAAGAATCTTTCTATTTAATTCGATACTATTCTCTTTAAGAGAATGCATGAAAAGATTGTACTTAGTATCATTTACTTTACAAGCTGCTGAGATTTTCATTATCCAAACCCTTCGCATTTGACTTGGTCTTCTTTGTCTATGTGCATACGCATATTGTCCAGCATGCATATATGCTTCATGAGCAACCCTATAAAGCTTATGTTTGGTCATTCTGTAACCTTTTGTCTTTGCAAGAATCTTTTTATGTCTTCTTTTTCTGATTGTTCCTGTTTTAACTCGCATCTAAATTTGGTTTAAAGGTTAACTACTTTTCTAATAATGGCTGTCTTGTTATGAGGGGAGATCTCTGATTTAACTCCTTGTCTTCTCTTGAATTTGGAAGAACGCTTAGTTTTCAAATGATTTCTACAACTTTTAGAATACATGATTTTAGCCTTCTTTTTGTTCTTTGGGTTTGTCAGCTTGAATCTCTTTTTTGCTGTTTTGTTTGTTTTTTGTCTTGCCATCTAATCTAAGAATGATAAATATCTGTCTTGCCTCATAGCGAGGTCCGGCCTCGATACTACTATAATCGGTAAAATTAGTCAATATATCTGTGAAAACTTCTTTAGCTTGATCCTTGGATTGTCGCCCTTTTATCCACATTGTCAATTTGACTGCATGACCTTTGTCTAAAAATTCTTTAGCTCTTCTGATTCTGGTATTTCTATCACCAACATCTATTACTGGACTAAATTTGAGTTCTTTTAGAGGTTTTGTTTTTCCAGATTTATTTTTCCTTGCCTTTTTCCTTTGTTCGTAGAGATACTTGGAATAGTCCATGATCTTACATACAGGGGGTTTAACTTTTGGTCCTACTTCTACTAAATCTAATTCTGCTTCTTGTGCCATTGCTAGAGCCTTCTCTGTAGCTATTTCTCCTATATTCTTTCCTTTGTCTGTAATTAATTGAACTTTATGAGCTCGTATGTATTGGTTTTTTCTTGGTCCAAGGTTTCTTTTACTTCTACCTTTGTAGTGATCAGACATTCGTTATTTAATTATTAAAAAATTATTTATTAGAAGAATCCTCTTTGATCCCTTTTGTGAGAATTTCTTCTTTAAGAAAATCAATAAATTCTTGTTTTTTCATCAAACCTATTTCTTTGTTTAATCTAGACCTAATAGAAAGAGTCTCTGTTTCAATCTCTTTATCCCCCACTATTACAATATATGGGACTTTCATTTTTTCTGCATCTCTTATTTTTGATTGCATACTTTTAGAGCGTTCATCTAGGGTTGCTCGGAGATCGTTCTTTTTTAAGTCAGTTAATACTTCTTTTGCATATTCTAGATGACTATCACTTATCGGTACTATTCTAACTTGTTCTGGAGTAAACCAAAGGGGGAAATCCCCGCCGTGATGTTCTATCAAAAAAGCAAAGAATCTTTCAAAGGATCCTATCAATGCTCTATGGATTACATAGGGTTGTTTTTCTTTTCCATCTACATCGATATATGAAAGTTCAAATTTTTCAGGGAGGTTGAAATCTAACTGTATTGTTGAGATGCTATCTTCTTTCCCAAAGACATTTATTGCTTGAACATCTACCTTAGGTCCATAGAATGCTGCATCTCCAAGTACTTCTTCAAATTCTATTTTTCTTTTTATTAATACATTTCTCAATATCTCCTCTGCATGTTTCCATTTTTCAGGATCACCAATATATTTTTCAGGGTTCTTTTCAGTATCTGATGTAGAGAGTCGGAATTTGTAATTATCAAAACCTACATCCTTGTAGAATATGTCTAACATATCGAAAGTCTCATTTATGACATCTTCTAACTGTTTAGGAGTGCAGAAAAGATGAGCATCATTTTGAGTAAAGCCTCTCACTCTTTGTAGTCCATGTAATTCCCCAGACTTTTCATATCTATATACAGTTCCTAACTCCCCTAGTTTGTAAGGAAGTTCTCTATAGCTTTTAGGTTTCATTTTATAAATTAGCATTCCTGCAGGGCAATTCATTGGTTTTAAATAGTACTCTTCATCGTCTACCTTGATTGGTGGATACATAGAATCTTTATAGAATTTTAAGTGACCGGAAGTTTCAAAGAGGATACTCTTATTGATATGTGGAGTTAAGGTATGTTCATATCCATATGATCTTTCGAGTTTAATCATGTAATCTTCCAGAATTCTTCTAATTACATATCCTCTTGGTAACCATACCGGTAATCCCTGCCCTATCTCATTAAATATGGCATAGAGTTCTAGTTGTTTACCTAGTACTCTGTGATTTCTTTTCTCAGCCTCTTCTAAATTCAGAAGGTGTTTCTTCAATTCATCTTTTGTTTCAAAGGACACTCCATATATTCTTGTTAACATCTTCTTCTTCTCGTCTCCTCTCCAATATGCACCAGCTGTTTTCAAGAGTCTGAAATATCCAATCTGTTTGGTATTTTCAATATGTGGACCTCTACAAAGGTCTACAAATTCGTTATCTCCACTTGAAAAGAAACTTATTTCCTCATCAGGGATATCTTTTAGTAAGTCTAATTTATAATCTTGTTCGGTATTTTTTAAATATTCTTCTGCATCTTCCCTACTCATAGAGGTCTGAGTTAGAGGAAGCTTTTGTTTAGCAATCTTCTTCATTTCACTTTCAATTTTAGAAAGGTCTTTCTCTGTTATTGGTTCTACAAAATCAAAGTCATAATAGAATCCATTATCAATTGCAGGGCCAATACCTAATTTTGTATCAGGATAGAGTTTTAATACTGCTTGTGCTAATACGTGGGATGCAGTATGTCTCATTTTCTCGATTTTAGATATCTCTTTCTCCATTATAGTTAATACGTAATTTAGTTAAAAAGGAAAGTTCATTATGAGGAATGAATAGTTCGTGGGCATTAAAAGGATGTCGGATAGACAATTTTACTGAGGTTTTGTTTTTTCTCACCATATATTTTATACATCTGGACAATTCTATATTCTAAAGCTATATTTTGCAAATATTAAGAATGGTTAACTATGTAGAGAGAAATGGTATTCAGCCCAAAGGTATAGCTGGTTGCCTTTGTAAGATTCTCTAACTCTAAAGAGTCGATTGGGTATCTTCTCGGATGTTTAATAATTAATACACCTTTAAACTTCCTAGTTTTCGGGTTTTGTATCCCTGGAAGTAAGAAAGATGCACTCTTAATAATCTCTTTCATTTTGAATGTCTTCTTTGTATTGTAGAGTTTGTAAGGGGGGTCCATAAATATTATATCGAATTCTTTCTCTCTATTTTCTTCCTTATTTAAATATTCAAATACTTTCATCTTTACTACTTCTGCTTGTGAGAGAAATCCTGTCTTAGTAATATTCTCTTCTAATATCCTTTCTGCATGCTTAGATGCATCTACTAGGGTTGCTTCTTTAGCTCCTCTGGAGAGTGCTTCTAATGCAAAGGAACCTGTTCCTGCATAAAGGTCTAGGATTCTTTTATCAAAGATATCTTCTCTGAGTACATCAAATATTTTGACTTTCATTCTATCTGTCATTGGTCTGGTTGTTTTGGGAATGTTTAATAGAAAGTTTTTTGCTTTTCCTGCTGTTATTCTTACTTGCCCAGTGATAGTTGGTTCTTTATTTAGGAGTCGCTCTTTTAGTAACGCATCTTCTCTTGCCTCGTATTCTTCAAAGGAAGAGACTTTCCATTTCTTTTTATCTTTTCTTAATTTTTTAGCTGAATT
>CAZYNJ010000006.1:0-4269 GCA_964648955.1 uncultured Candidatus Saccharibacteria bacterium
GAATCATAGTGTTTTTTAGGAATAACTAAGGTAGCTCCTTTTGTATTTGGAAAAGCATCTAATATTGCAATATGATTATCATCTTCCCATATCTTTACAGAGGGGATATCTCCTTTAATGATTTTACAGAATAGACAATCATCCATATCGAAAACCAATTACTTTAACCCCCTATTATACCTACATAATAGATCCTTGTGCTAATATCTTTTCAAACTGATCTTTTACAACATCCGGCATATCCTCTACAGAATTATTTGAAAAACCATTTACAATCATTCCTGTTGCTTTCTTTTCTGTAAAACCTTTAGACATCAGATATTGGATTTCATCCTTTGAAACTTTTCCAATAGATGCCTCGTGAGAAAGTTTTGTGTCTTTTACTTTTGTTTTTAATTTAGGAATTGTTTCAAATTCAATACCATCTTTAAGAAGAAGAGCATCACATTCAATATGACCTTTTGTTTTAGAAGCATTAGCTTCAATACTAGTCTCATTAATCATAGTTCCACCTTCTCCGACAATATTTGAAAGAACTTCACCAGAACTACCCTTACCATTCAATTGAATTCTTCCTCCAACAGAAAGCTCTGTACCCTCATGCATATATACTAATGATCTCATTACAGATTTTGCATTCTTCCCTAATATTGCTAAAGGTGATGTAACAATTTCCTTTACAGAATCCCATACAATGTAATTGGAGATATAGGTTCCACCTTCTTCTACCTTTGCTATAGTTTTTGGATATACTTTTGATGTCTTCCCCCATGAATGAATCATATTAAATGTTAATGTTGCATTTTTCCCTACGAATATTTCTGTTACTGCCATATGCTTATTATCCTTAACATGCAAACTAGAAAGACAACCTGTAAATATTTCTACATGAGCTCCCTCTTCTAAAACAATTACATTGTGTACTTTCTGCTCAAAACCTACTTGAGACGTAAGGAAACATGTTTGTATTTTGTGTGTAGTATTTTTAGAAGCCTTGATAAAGTATCCAGTATATTCACTTCTTTTAAATTCACTTTTTTGTAATTTCCCAATATATTCTTTAACATTAAGTGTATGGATATCAGATATCTGTAAATCTTTCTCGTCTATCTCAATATTTAACTCATTGTTATCACTAATCACAACATATGGATTAAATGACATATTTGAAAAGTTTTGTAAAAAGTAATCCAACTCCATCATTTTGTATCTCCTCCTTCCTTTATCTCCTTAAAAGTCTTTTTTACACTCCCTCTTTTAGTAATTTCCCCATTATTAATTACAATTGCTCTACTACCTCTAACATATTCTAATATCTCTCCCGAATGAGTTATCAATATCCCGCTATTACTTTTCTCTTTAAAAAGCTCTAATATATATTTCCCAATTCTCTTCACATTTTTCATATCTACACCTGAGTCAGGTTCATCAAAGAGAAATATCCTGTTCTTTCTTTCAATTGTTGAGAGAAATAGTTCTAATCTTCTACTTTCCCCACCAGAGAGATTTCCATGAATATCCCTATCAAAGAATTTTAATATATCTAATCTCTCTAGATCTTCTTTGAACTGTAGAAATATCTCATCCTCCGCTTTCTTTGGGAATTTCTCCTTAAGAAATACCTTTAGGGAGATCCCTCTTACTGATGGTGTCTTTTGCCACATATATGAGATACCCTTTTTAAATCTTTTCTCTGGATTTAATTTCGTAATATCTTCCTTGTTTAGAAGAATTTTTCCTTCTCTAACTTTTAGATCTCCAACTCCGACAATATTTTTACAAAGTGATGATTTCCCTCCTCCATTTGTTCCAAAGAGAATCAGTAATTCACCTTTTGATATATTTAAGGATATATTCTTTAGAATATCTTTCTTTTTTGTCGTAAGAGTAAGATTTTTTACTTCTAACATGCGCTTATATTACTGTATAATAGAGGGAAATGAAAGTTAATGATTTTAAAAGTTTAAGAGATTTACATGAATATTATGCGATTCACAATAAGTGTGGATTAAGAAAGACTGCTACTCAACCTGTATATGAATGTTCTATTCCATCTTCAGGAATTGTATTTATTGGAGAAGCACCAGGAGTTAATGAAGACAAGACTGGAGAACCATTTATTGGGAAGGCAGGCAAACTTTTAGATGAACTTCTAGATTCAATATCTTTTAGTAGAAATGATGTATATGTTACTAATGTAGTTAAGTATAGGCCTCCACAGAATAGGGATCCGTTACCAGAAGAAAAAAGTGCTTGTAGAATATGGTTAAATGCTGAATTGCTTTTCCTAAAACCTAAAGTGATTGTTCCTCTTGGTAGACATGCTTTGGAAAGGTTTGTTCCTGATGGAAGGATTTCTGCTTCTCATGGTCAGATTTTAGAACATAGGTCTGGTATTCCAATTTTTGCAATGTATCATCCTGCTGCAGCTCTTTATAATCCAGATTTAGTAGAAGAGTTATTAAAAGATTTTAAAAGATTAAAGATGTTTCTAGAAGGGAAGATTAAAATTAAGGAATCTCCCCCTCAAAGAGATAGAACATTTTCAAAAGAAAAACAAATCTTGATTGATGACCTTACTTCTCTTTAGACCATTTTGATATGAAAAAAGAAAATAGATTCTACTTTGAACCAAGAAATTACAAAAATATATTGATTGATATTCTCAAAGAGATAGAACAGGCAAAAGATGTATATTCTATTTTAAAGAAATATCCCAAAGATGGTAATTCTTTCTTTAGTAAGGATAATTTAGTTGCAGGATATAGGTATCTAGTTAAAGAGGGTTTAATCGATGAGAATACAAACCTTTTCAACAAACTTAAAATGAAACCAATTAGAACTAGTTCTGGAGTAACTGTTGTTACTGTTCTTACTAAACCTTTTGGATGTCCTGGGAATTGTATTTTCTGTCCAGAGGATATTAGATTACCTAAAAGTTACTTAGCTAGTGAACCAGGAGCACAGAGAGCCCTAATGAATGATTTTGATCCATATCTTCAGACATATAACAGGTTACTTGCATTAAAGAGTATTGGTCACAATGTAGAGAAGGTTGAGTTAATTGTTTTAGGTGGTACTTGGTCTTTCTACAAAGAACCTTACAAGATTTGGTTTGCGAAGAGGTGTTTTAATGCAATGAATGATTTTAATGTAAGAGATAGGAGAGAGGAGTTAGATATTACTGAGGTTAGTAACTGGAAAGAGTTAGAAGAAACACAAAAGGAAAATGAAACTTCATATTGTAGGAATGTTGGTTTAGTTTTTGAAACTAGACCTGATTGGATTAATGAAAAAGAAGTAAAAATGTTAAGAAGATTAGGATCTACTAAAATACAAATTGGTATACAGTCATTGGATAACAAGATTCTTAAAGCAAACAAGAGAGGACATGGGGTAAGAGAAAGTAAGAAAGCTTTTGAGTTGCTTCGTGAAGCTGGTTTTAAGATTCATGCTCATTGGATGCCTAATCTATATATGTCCAGTGTAAAGGAAGACAAGAAAGACTATCTTAAACTCTGGAAGAAAGATTTTAGACCTGATGAATTAAAAATATACCCTACTTCTTTACTACCCAATACAGAACTAGAAGAGATTTTCAATGATGGTAGATATACTCCATATACCGAAGGTGAATTAAAAGATGTTCTGAGATTTTGTTTGTTAAATACTCCTAGGTATTGTAGATTAACCCGAATCATTAGAGATATTCCTGCAGGAGAGATATTAGAGGGTAACAAGAAATCTAATATGAGACAGATTGTAGAGAAAGAGATAGAGGAAGAGGGTTTAAAGTTAAATGATATTAGAGGAAGGGAGATACGGGGAGAGAATGTAAACACAGATAGTTTAGAAAAGGAAATTATTAAATATTCTACTTCTGTTAGTAGAGAGTATTTTATTTCTTACAAAACTAAAATCAACGACAAGATATGTGGTTTTCTTAGATTAAGTATTCCAAAGAAGAAACATTGTTTTATTGAAGAACTTTCTAATTCTTCCATTATTAGAGAGGTTCATGTGTATGGTAATGTTGTTGGTATTGGGAAGAGAAGAGAGGGTAAATCTCAACATTTAGGTTTAGGTAAAAAGATGATTAGTATTTCAGAGAATATTTCTAAAGAGAATGGTTTTAAGAATATTTCTGTTATTTCTGCTATTGGTACTAGAAAATATTATCAAAAACTTGGTTTTAAGGTTGGAGAGCTGTATATGGAGAAGGGGTTGTAATTGTTTGAGTAGTTTTCTCTTTTTCTTGTTTAATTGCAT
>CAZYNJ010000006.1:4369-21510 GCA_964648955.1 uncultured Candidatus Saccharibacteria bacterium
GTTCTTTCCATAGATTCTAAATTCTTTTCGGCATTCTCTGCTACCTCTTGAACCTTCTTATATCTTTGACTATTCGCCACCTCCAAATTCCTCTTTCCTTGAATTTTAAGCTTCTGTGCTTCTTCCCTTATATTCTCAAGTGAATCTGATATTTCATTAGGTATTTTATCAAGTAGAGTTTTACTTTTCTTTATGTATTCTTTTGCTTCATTAAGCCCTTCTATACTAGCAAATAGCCCCTTTATTTCCTCTCGAAGCTTCTCTACTTCAGGATTTTGATCAATAAGCTCTCTAATTTGATTAGGGATAGCTTTCTCTAAATTCTTTTTTGCTATACCTATTGCCTCCAAAAGATCTTTTACTTTTTCATCTAGAGACTCCTCGTTCTCTCCTGTATCTTCTGATAGTCTCTCTGTAGGAGAAGCTATCATTGTTGTATTCTTCATAACACTCTCATCAAGTTTTTCTAATCCTTTTGCAATCTTTATTTGCTCCTCCCCTTCATTTTTGAAAGATTGTCCTATCTCAAGAGTAGCATTAGCTCTCTCTAATTCAACCTGACTTTTTGCTTGCATATTAGTACCTAAATCTGCAAGATTTCTAATATATTCTTTTGGATCAGTGTTTGTTTGAGGGATTTCTGGATTGTTATTTTCAGTAGGCATGTTTTAAAAAAGATAAAAGATTATTCTTATATAGACTATCTACTTCTAATCTCTTAGTCAAGGGAATCTGAGCGTACAGGGACTCGAACCCTGAACCTAGCGATTAAGAGTCGCTTGCTCTAACCAGTTGAGCTATACGCCCTAAAAAAGACTTGTAATAATAGCATTGTGTAGGTATATTTTCAACTTTTTACTTCTTCCCCACTATTAAATCTTTACTAAAAAAGTCCTTCCCCTCTCCTGATATCTTAAACTCCCTACCATCCTCTACAGCTATTAAATTAAACTCTTTATTCAATATATCCAACCTGTACTCTCCTTTTAATAGCTCAAAGTAATACTTCCCATCTTTATCACTCACTCTCTTTTCTTTAATCTTTCCACTTTTAGAATCTTTAACTATTACTGTAATACCTTCTACTGCTTTTCCTTCTTCATTTTTAACTATTGCTAATTTCTTAATTTTTTCAAAAACTAACCTTAATACTAAAATAACATCAAGTATATTAAATGCAAGTAAAAGAAAGGTAAAGATAGATAAATATCTTGTGAATATAAAGACTGAAAGAAATACACTAAAGGCAAATAAGAGAAGGAGAAATGTATATATTAAAGCAAGACCGCCTTCCTTAATCTTAGCCTGAAGAAAAGTTTTCTCTCTTGGATCTAGAGGTATAGATATATACACTTCTTTTGAATTCCTAAAGTTTATAGCCCCTCCAGAATATATATTGGTAAATGGATAATCTGATTTCTCTGTTACAAGGATAGAAGGAAATATATAGCCCATTCTTTTCAGAACAACTTTAATATTCTTCTCATCAATATCAATCTTAAATTCTCCATATTCATCAGCTATTCCCCAACCAATTCTCTCTCCCTTTTTATTTAAAACTTTTACAATTGCATATTTTAATGGTTCTTTAGTTTTTGAATCATATATAATACCTTCAACTAAATATTCTTTCTTCCTTAGTAAAAGAACTAACCAATATAAAGGAAGAAGAAAGGGTATAAATATATTTCCAAAGTATAGAGAAAGCAATACAAAGAAAACAACAGATACTATGAATAAGGATACTAGAGATATCTGTAATCTTGTCATTGTACTAACCATATTATCTACCAAGGTATATGGAAGATATGTTAAAGTCTCAAGATTGAAATTTTGAAAAAGGAATATTTGATCAGGTGGTTCTACAAGATCCGCTGCTGTTCCTCCCTCAATATCGATCTCTATATCACAATTCCTTCCAATATTACCCGCTTCATCCACTGCCTCTATACAAAAAGAATAGTTATTTAGAAGCTTTCCATTACTACCTTTCTCAAGTTCGTTAAGTGATATTCTTGCTGTATATATACTCCCATTAAAGCTTGTATACGTAGCACACTCATAGAGAGTACCATCGGTTAAAACACAATATGTACTTTCCGAAGCTAAAGAAAGATTGTCTTCTATCTTAGCCTGGATTTCGATATAGTCATCTCCTGTGCCACTACTCTTATTCATATCTTCTATACTTAATAATATGATAGTTGGTACAGATGCGTCTTGAACACTATACACAACATTTGACCAATTACTCTCTCCCCCTCCTATATTCCTTCTTTTAAGACGATAGAAGTACATAGCTTCATCCTCTAGTCCTGTAAACGTATATTGAGAGGAAGATAACCAACCACTATTACCTATGGTAGTAGCAAACAAAGCACTTTTACTCGCTTCTACAAAATATTCATACCCTAATTCCCTAATCCAAGTTACTGTATTCTTCAACCCTTTTGTGTAGGAAGGTTCTGGAAGAAGTAGCGGAACTTCTAGGGGGGTTGTATAGAACATATCAAAGTTAGCGATATCAATATCATATCCATAGGTATCATCTACTGCTCTTACTTTGTAATTACCTGGTATTAATGCTTTGATTGTTCCTGTTGCTTCTCCAGAGGGATCTGAATCAAGAGGTTGTACAAAAATTACTCCTGTATCATCTCCTTCTATATACAATCTTACAGAATGATTAGATATTGGATGTCCTAAGTAGTCTAAAAGTCTGACTAAGACCCCAGCTTCCATTCCTGCTTCTGTGGTATCAGGATCTACCTCTAGAGATGAGAAATTATCTACTGTTATATTTGCGGAGACATTAGTATCTTCTATCTCGACAACAAATTCAGCAGCTAAAACAAAAGATGGCCAAAAACAAAGGAGTATTCCTATTGTTAACTTTAAGCAGTTTAATGTTTTTTTCATCATTTATATCTCTTCAGCTATCTTCCTCACATACCTATCCAATGCCTTTGTAAATTTCTTACTCTCATACAACTCCTTCCCTATTTGTTCAAAACCCTTCTTACTACTGTAACAATTTTCACATATTAGAGCAAAATTCTTTAAATCTATATATTTAACATCGTCTTTTCCACAAATATTACATACTGAAAGATCTTTTAAAAATCCTGCCTCCTTTAGAAACTTAAGCCTAAATTTGTTAACTGATTCCAATGAGAGTCTTTTTTCTAAAACTCTTTGTAAGAGATCAAAAATATTCGGATATGGATCATATTCTTCTAAAAGATGATTTAAAAGGAAAAGAATCCTTTCTACATTCTTAATATCTAAAGACTTAGAATCAAAATCTATACTATTTACTGATTCTGATTCTGTAAGCAAAGGCATACCTTTTCCTTCATGGAAAGATATTTTACTAGTCCAAAGAGTTTGCATATTCCCTCTGTTTTTACTTGCTATTTTTCTAATACTCCTAGCAAACAGAGCGTATTTACCAAAGTTCTTACCAAAGACAGTAAGTATTTTGTCTGCTTCTGAGTAATTTATTGATTTGATGACAGTAACAACATCCCTATTCATATACTCCCTTTCTTGTTAACACAACAAATGGTGTTTGTAACAAGATACCTAAATCTAATACTAAATCATAGTTTTGTGCATACTTAGCACCAATCTCTATCCTCTCCCTAAAGGGAATCTCATTTCTCCCAGATACCTGCCATACTCCTGTGAGACCAGGTCTTACAGACCAAAGGTTTTCAACTGTATTTTCTTTCTCGGGATGTTTCTTCAAATATCTAACCATTTCTGAATGATAACTGGGACGGGGTCCTACTAAGCTCATCTCACCTTTTAATACATTAAGAAGTTGAGGTAATTCATCTAAATCTGTAGATCTTAAAATCTTCCCTATCCAAGTAATTCTCGGATCATCTTTTATTTTTAATTTTCCACCATTTTTCAACCATTCTCTTTTCTCTTTTTTATATTTCGGGTTTTCCATTATCTCTTTATGAGCATTAGATATCATTGTTCGAAATTTATACATAAAGAATTCCTTACCATTTAATCCTATCCTTAATGGATCATGAAGAAATATCTCTTCTCCATCAGAAAGTTTAATCATTAGAGATATGAGTAAAAGAAAGGGAGCAAAGATGATTATTAATATTGAGGAGATAATGATATCTCCGAGTCTTTTAATCTTTGGATAGAACATCTTGTACATATGTTTGTATTTTATAAACAAAAATCTCAAAAGCAAAATTTTCAGCTTGTTTCCTACAATTAATGGGATCAAAGTCATCAGAATCAAATTCTTTTAGCTTTTCTGCTAACTCTTTATAATTATACTTATCAAAAAACATACCTGTTTTAGGATTTTTCTCTGATATTGTTTCCATCGGTCCACCTTCCTTATATGCAATTACAGGTGTTCCTGCAGCCATAGCCTCTATTGGAACTATTCCAAAATCTTCATCTTTTACAGGAAATATTAGAGCTTTAGCTCTTTGTAAAAGTTCGAACTTCTTCGGATCGGAAATATAGCCTAGTATTTGTACTAAACCTTTAGCATTAGAAGCTTTCACTATTTCTTTCATCTCTTCTAAACAAGTTCCTTTCCCTGCTACTTTCAATGGTACTCCTGCCTCTATACAGGCTTTTACAGCCAGATCTACTCCTTTATATGTTTCTACACGACCAACATAGAAGAACCAGTTTTCTCTTCTCCCTTTATTTAACTTTATTTTTGATACCTCTACTGGGGGATATATTACATCTGAGTCTTTTTCATATATCTTTTTTATTCTTTCTTTAACTGTTTCAGAATTCGCAATTATATAGTCTACTCTTTGGGCAGCATTAAAATCCCATTTTTGCCATATCTTTTCTAGAAGTCCTCCTACGAAAAAGTTATAAAACTTATACAGTCCTTTATTTACATCTTCTTTTACCTTCTCATGACTAACTAAGTTTCTACTTTCATGTTGCCAGAAGAATTTAGGAGGGGAGAGGCATATATTTATATGAGGGATATCTTTGTTTCTCGTTTTTACAAATTTGGCGAAACTAATAGATATAGAAATAACTACATCATATTTCTTTAAATTAAATCCTCCATATGCCCAAGGTTGAAGAAGAAGAAAGAAATGATAGAAGAGTTTGTGGAATGGAAGATATTGTATGAAGGAACTTCTTATCTTATACCCCTTAAACCATTCATTAACAAATTCTTTGTCATACCAAGCAGTATAGAGAGTAGCATTTGGGAAAGCTGCTAAAATTCCCATTAGATGCTTCTCTGCACCTCCTAGTTTGAATAGCGGATCACATACTACTGCTACTTTAAGATCTTTGATGTTCTTTTTCATATATTTTTGTTAAATATTTAACTAGATTCTTTTGAAACTTCTCCTCGGAGAATTGTAGAGCATGCTTCTTTATTATATCCCTATTATATCTTTTTCTATCAAAATTTTTAAGTAGGGTAGTTAATTCTCCATTTGTCTTAAAAAATTCACCTGTAATACCCTCTTTAACTGTTTCAGTTACACCTCCTACACCATATGCTAATACAGGAGTACCTGCAGCCATTGCTTCTACTGGTACCAATCCAAAGTCTTCAACACTACAAAACAATACTACATCTGAAAGGTGATATATTACTATTGCTTCTTTATCTGAAAGTCTACCTAGAAAATGAATTTCGTCACTTTCTTTGACTAATTTCTCAAAGTTTTTTCTATCTGGTCCTTCTCCAATTATGTAAAGTGGTGTATTTGACTCCTGACAACTCTTTATTGCCCAATCAATTCTTTTGTGATTATAGAGACGTGAAAGTACTAAGGCGAAGTGTTTAGGAAAATGATACTTCGCTTTAACCTTTTTAATTTCCATTTCTGTAGGCTCTTTATACCAGTCTTTACCTATCCCAGGATATATTACTTCAGCATCTGCTCCGTAGGTTTTCTTAATCTTCTCCTTTATGAAATAGGAGTTAGCAGTCCAATAGTTGACTCTTTTAGACGCAGTATAGTCCCATACTCTAAAGTAACTATTTACCATTTTTGCAATTGGTCTATATATCTTTCTTAAAACTGAGCCTTTTGAACTTATTTCATTTTCCCAAAGACTTCTCGGAGGTGTCATAGTCATTGCTACATGTGGTTGGTCTATACCTGTAATGATACTTTTTGCGGGTCCTGCAGATATGCTAATTACAAAATCATAATCAGAGAGATTGAATGATTCGTATGCTAGGGGCGTGAGTATCTTCAAATGGTTGGCAAATCTTTTCTTAAAGGGAAATTTTTGAACAAAGCTTGTTCTTACGTTGTATTTGTTATTTGGAAATTTTTCTTCGAAATATATGATTGTAAAAATATCTGCACTAGGAAAAAGTTCCATCATTGAGAACATCTCTCTTTCTGCTCCACCAAAACTAGTCATTTGATCACAAATGATAGCAATTCTACCTAATTTCTTTTCTAAGATGGTTTGTTTTAGCACTACAGTTCGGGTAATTCATTAAACTCTCCAGGATCTTCATCTTCCTCATCAAGTTTTTCTAAAGCATCCATAAAGTCTATGTCTGCTCCTTCTGAGGAAGTATTAGATTGATCATCATCGGGGTATATTACCCCAAGAGCTCCAGAATCTTCTTCCTTCTCCTCTTCTATATGATCTTCATCGGACAGTTTAATAATGACAGGGGCGTCTTCATCTATTGCAACAAAATCATCTCCTTTTATACTCTTCTTTAAGTTCTGTACCAGTTCATCGGCTTCTTCTCCAAACTTTTCAACAACATTAATAACTCTCATGGGTTTCCCACATTCAGTACATAGTTTGATCTCTTCTATCTCATGAGTACAGTCTGGACAAGAGAATATTACTACATGAACATTTGTTGTAGCTTTCACTACTTTTTTATTAGTCTTTTTCGCCCCAGCCATAGTTATTAAAAAAATATATCGGATACTGTTATTTAGGATATTATAATTAGGCTTGTAGTGTCAATAAACCTATAAAGTAATTACAGAGCAATTTCTTTTCATTCGTACTTCGGATAGCAACATTTCTTATACTTCTTCCCACTACCACAAGGACACGGATCATTCCTTCCGACTTTCTTTCCCCGTTTTACTGTCTGTTGTTTTCCTACCTTTCCTGGTCTATTATCTCTACTCCGTATTGGTCTTTGAATATTTTCTCTTCTAACAAGTCTTACTTTGAAAAACCTATTAACTATTGATTCATCTATTCCATTCAACATATTATCAAACAAACTATACCCTTCATTTTTATACTCTACCAAAGGATCTCTTTGTGCTAAGTTTCTGAGAGAGATACCTTCTCTTAAATCTCCCATTGCAGTTAGATGTTCCATCCAAAATCTATCGATAGACTGAAGAATTAACACCTTTGAGAGTTCTGCCATTGGTTTGAAACCAATTTCATAAATATGGTTAACAAATGCTATGAAAATCAACTGTAAAAGATTGTTTCTCTTCTTTACAAGATCTTCGTCTTCATCATTCTCTCTGAAGAATTCTATACTATCTTTATATCCTAACTCTTTAACAGCTTTTTCAAAAAGTTCTTCTGTTAAGAAATTCTTTATCTGTACAAAAAGCTTCCTCTCTTCAATATTGTCTATCTTCATATCATCTTTAAGCTGAGAAGATATTAAAAAGTCCACCCTATTAAAAAGTTTTTTTAGAATTAATATCTCCAATGGTAGCAATTTGTACTCCATATCCTTTAGGTATTTAATATCCCAGGTGTTTTCATCGGAGAGAGAGAGTCGAGCAAGTTCTTGAAGAAGTAAATCAATATCTGTTTCTTTTACAAACTTTCTATCTTTACTTAAGTTTCCTTCTGTCCTGTCCTTTTTACCATTTTCAACAATACTTAAAAGGTTAGTCCTCATACCATATATGACATCTCTCTGCTGATTAAGAACATCGTCGAAATCAACAAGTCTTTTACGAATATCATAGTTATGAGATTCTACTTTTTTCT
Organism: uncultured Candidatus Saccharibacteria bacterium; assembly: GCA_964648955.1. GTDB lineage: Bacteria > Patescibacteriota > Dojkabacteria > SC72 > SC72 > CAZYNJ01. The sequence continues at coordinate 12,353 of CAZYNJ010000006.1, forward strand.
GTGCATTCTCTATACTCTTTCCTAAAATATTTACAGCTATTGGCATATCATCATCCATACCTACCTGTCCCATTATTACCGACATCTTCTCTCCACCAAAAAGTCTCATGAGATCATCTTCGAACGAAACATAGAATCGCGATTCCCCTGGATCTCCTTGTCTACCAGATCTTCCTCTTAACTGATTGTCAATTCTTCTGGATTCATGTCTCTCTGATCCAATTACATACAATCCCCCTATATCTACTACCCCCTTCTCCAAAGCAATATCTGTACCTCTTCCTGCCATATTTGTAGCTATTGTTACAGATCCTTTTTGTCCTGCCATAGATACAATTTTAGCTTCTCTCTCATGATGTTTTGCATTTAAAACTTCATGCTTTATACCGTCTTTGTTTAACATTTCAGATATTATCTCCGATTTCTCTACTGAAGTAGTACCAACTAGTATTGGTTGATCTTTTGCATGGTGTTCCTCGATATCCTCTACAATCGCCTTAAATTTCCCCTCCTGTGTTTTGTAAACAATATCCGTATAGTCTTTCCTAATAACTGGTTCATTTGTTGGAACAACAATTGTGTCTAGGTGATATATTGATGCAAACTCCTCTGCTTCTGTTAAGGCTGTTGCTGTCATACCAGAGAGATATGTATACAAGCGGAAGTAGTTTTGTAATGTAATTGTAGCCATTGTCCTAGATTCCCTTTTTACTTCCACTCCTTCTTTTGCCTCTATTGCTTGATGTAATCCTTCGCTATATCTTCTTCCTGAGAGTGCTCTTCCTGTAAATTCATCTACTATCATTACTTCTCCATCTCTAACCATGTATTCATCGTCTCTCTTATAGAGTTCTTTTGCTTTTAATGCATTATCCAAGTGATATGCTAATTGAGCATCCTCATAGATGTTTTTTACACCCAAAGATTTTTCAACAAAATCCATACCTTTGTCGGAAAGAGAAACTGCCCCTGCTTTCTCATCTACTTCATAATGTTTCTCTGGCTGTATAGATCTGGCTAATGATGCAAATTTCATATACATATCATTGGAGGCTGCTGCTGCTGTGGAAATGATTAAAGGAGTACGAGCTTCATCGATTAATATAGAGTCTGCTTCATCAACAATTACAAAGTATCTAGGTCCTTGAACCCTATCTGAAAGCTTTTTAACCATATTATCCCTCAGGTAATCAAAACCAAATTCATTGTTGGTACCATATACAATATCGCAAGCATATGCTTCCTTTTTAGTACACTCAAGGAGATTAACACCACTCATATGATCATATTTTAGTCTTCCTTCTTTTTCCTTCTTTTCCTCCCTCTCTTTTATCAACTCCTTTGCTTCTTTCCCTTGTACCGTTATCGCTTCTTCATCTGTAACAAATCTATACTGTTTCCCAGAGTTAATTGCTCCTACTGTAATTCCTAAAGAACTCAAGATATGTCCATTCCATTCAGCATCTCTTCTAGCAAGGTAATCGTTAACAGTAACAAGATGTGCTCCTCTCCCAGTTAGTGCATACAAGTAAAGAGGCATATTTGCTGCCAATGTTTTTCCTTCTCCAGTAAACAGCTCCGTTATCTTGTTATCAAACAAAAAATACCCTGCCATTACTTGTACATCATAGTGTCGATGGTTTGATATCCTTTTGGATGCTTCTCTTGCAGTAGCAAATACTTCTGGAAGTATTTCTCTTAATTGCTCTCTTTCTGTATCTAAAATTCTTTCTAGTTCTCCTCCTTCATATTGGACAAAATCTTTTCTACATTCTTCTAGGTTTACATTTAGTTTCTTTCTAAATATCTTTGTCTTTTCTCTCAGTTCTTCTGTTGATAGTAAAGATATCTCTTTTTCTAAAGAGTTAATCTCATCAACTAGAGGCTGAATTTTATTTAATTGTTTTTCATTCGAATCAAAGAGTTTCGAAAGGAATTTCATCATATCACCGTCATTATATCATCACATCATCTAATTGCTAACCCCAATCCTCTTCATTTCACATATATTTCATTTTCATATGGGAATATCTATATATGTATCAACTTCTTTCTCTTCTTACATTCTCAATATTTGCACAGGAGAGTATACCTTTTAGCCCTATATATCCTCTAGATACTACTGTATCTGGAGAAACAATTAATTTCCAATGGAAGATATTAGAGGAAGGATACGAATACAAGTTAGAAATTCTTAAAGGACCTAGATGTATTTCTGTAAAGAAATCTTTCCCATATACAGAGGAGAATTCTAGATCTGTTGTCCTTTCTTCTGATGGAGAATATTGTTGGAGATTGAAATACAGAGAACTTAGTACAGAAGAATTCCGAATCTCGGATATATACCTCTTCTCATATCTAAAAAATATTCCCGAAGAAGAGGATGATCCAATCAAAGAAGATCTCCCAGATGATATAGTTGAAGAGGAAATAGAGGATGAAGAAACTGAGAAAGATCCTAAAGAAGAGATTCTTAAAAGCAGCTCTATTCCCAGTCCTCCTTCCAAACTTAACGCGAACATTTCAATCGAAGCAAGAGAGAGCTTCGCCAAGAGTCAAGATATTCAGAAACCTACGGGAGTTAACAAACAAGGAGAGGACAAGGAAGTTCTTGGAATAGAAAAGGAGGAGGATAGCTCTGCTAGAGAAGATCTCCCTTTGCAATGTTCAATCATCTATGACAAAAGAAAGAAAGAATATTTAAAAACAGATTGTGATTTTGAATTTCCGAATATTACAAAAGTTAAAAGATATGAAATAGATAGTAGTTTTGATTATGTCATTATAGAAGGAGATCTAGTTAAAACTCTAAACCTTGATATTCTGATACTTGATTGTGAAAGATTTTCTCTCTTTCAACCCTCTACTTGGTTTAGATGCAAAGAGAAGAGAGAAAAAAGAAATATTTCTGTTCCACTCCTTTACTCTCCTTCCGTAAAAATTAAAAAGAAGAGATCTGTAATCTCTACATATGACATTGAAGATGGTACTTTTCTTTTAAAAATATTTTCTGAGAAATTAAACAATGAAGAGATATCCCTTACTTTTAATATATATTTCTATATAGATATCTATGGTGATTGGTTAGATTCTAGAGATAGTATTGAAGAGAAATTAGATTACTCTCTTGGAACAATAATTTCTGATAATAAGGATAAACCTTTAAGATATGTTTTCAGTAAAATAATTGGGGTTACACAATGGCATGGATATACAGCTTTTGATTCTCCCCATACAGGTATTGATTTTGGTGCTATCAAAGAAAAAATCCTTTCCCCTGCTGATGGAATCATATATGCAATCGGATGGGATAGTTACTATGGGAAATGCAACTCAGGTGGAAAGTATTTAAAGATTAAGCATAATAACGGGATGTATACCGTGTATCTGCATCTAGATAGCTATATTAATGAAAGAGAAAAAACTTGGAATGTAGGTAATAATATTAAGAAAGGTCAACAAGTGGGTATATCTGGTAATACAGGTGCCTACAATTGTCAGCCTCTTGGATATCATCTTCACTATGAACTTAGGAAAAACTCTAAGCAGAGTTCTCATACTGATCCTGTTCCATACACTGATATTAACTGGGATTTAATTCCTACTCTTAATTGGCAAACTTTTTCAGGTAGATTGAGTGGAGACAATCCACATCCTAATTTTTAAAAAACTATTATGTTAGAGATATTAAAAACTTTATTTCTAAAAACATTACTACTAATCCCTTTTCTTTGGAGTATAGATGGATATCCATTAAACATACAATTAGATATTAACAATATGTTGTTTAGAGATAATTATATATTTTTTATAGAGAATGATGACATTAAAAGATTTAATTATAAAACAAGAGAGTTTCTTCCCATGATCAGTAAGCCATCAAATTCTTCTGTTACCTTAACAGGAGATTCATTCTTAATTTGTGAGTGGGAGAATTTTAGAATAGAGAATATAGATGAGTATTCTACAAAGATATGGATCTATATATTAGGAGAGAAAGAAGAAGCAGAGATTTTAGAATTTCACCAAACAGTAAAATCTGTTAATTGTTCAAAACAAGTTTTACTTTTAGAAACCTCTATCCCTCAACTTGAGAAGAAATACTTTGAATATGATTTTAAGAAAAAAGAGATTTCGGAGATTGATAAAGTAAAAGATAAAAAGATCGTTAATTCTTGGAGAAATAAATCTGGGAATATTCTAGTTAAAAGAAATATAAGTAATATAGTGTGGATATATCGAAAAGTGTTAAAGTTTTAATGTATACTTGGCAATATGAAAGCACTTAAGTGGAAAGAGATGTTAATAGGGATTGTTGTGATATTAGGATCTGTTTGGCTACTTCTTTACAAAATTGATGCCCAATATATGTGGACTGATGAGGTATATTCTTTTGAAGCTGCACAAATGGTAATAAAAACTGGAGAGACTACTTTACCTACAGGAATGGAGTATCCTAGAGCCACTTTCTACCATCATCTTCTGGCTTCTAGTATGAAGATTTTCGGAGAGAATGAATTTGGTAGCAGAATTATTAATATTCCTTTCATTCTTGGAACAATGATCCTAATATATTTTATTCTAAGAAAGAGAAATAAACTTCTTGGACTATCAGGAAGTCTTCTATATCTAACCACAAACTTTACAATCGCATTAGTTAGAGAAACACGTATGTATTCCGTTGCTACTTTCTTCTTGATTCTTACTGTCTTTGCACTTTATGAAGGGTTTATAAATGTAAAAAATGGAAGTAAGATTAAGATTGGGAAATTAGAATATGAAGTAAATATCCCTTGGCTAATATTGACCTTTATTTCTTTCTACCTTATGTATGACACCCAACCTCTTACCCTTCTCTTCGGTTTTGGAGTTATTCTCTTCTATTTCTTTAAATTTATACTTGAGCAAAAGAAGGAAGATCTTCTTCTAGTACTTTCTTTAACTGTACTAGCAATATTAGGAATATATTTTAAATATGGAACATTAAATCTAATAGATTTATATTTTAAGCTTTCCCCTGATTGGGCTAATAAATATCCTCCTCCTATTCCATATTACAGTTTCATTTTGACCATTAACTTACCTTGGTGTTTTTTCTTTGCCCCGATCTCTCTCTTTATTCTGAGTAAATATACAAAGAAGTTAGAGCTATACCTCTTCTCTATCTTTTTCTCAATGCTTCTTATCCTTTCTCTTTTACAAGCTCAAGCTGAAAGATATATTGTTTCTTTTATCCCTTTATTAATAATTCTTACCCTTTTCTCCCTTTACGAATTTTATATCTATCTAAAAAAGATCAAACCTAAACTGTCAAAATTCTTTATTCCTTTGGTAATCCTTATTATTTTAATTCCTCAGAGTATATATCTAACAAAAGAGATGAATGAGATAGATACATATACAAAATATTCTGTAGCTATTTACAAGAAATATGAATTTAATGATTTAGAAAAATATTTAAGTGAAAATCTAAAAGAAACTGACTATTTAATTGCTGACTTTCATTCTGTATATACACTGTATGGTATGGATTTTGATATTGATTACTTTTTACTACCAGAAGAAGATCAACATTGGGAATGGGGTGAAAGAGACACATATTTTGGTATTCCCCTAATGAACTATGAAAGAGATCTTGTTAATTTTACAGAACAAGCAAAGAAGGAGGGTAAAAAGATTTTTGTAGTCCTAAGAGACGAAAGACTGTTTGATAATATCGAAGAGATACTTGAAAAAGATTCTACTTTTACCAATATCCCTTCTCTTTTTATAATCCAGTAGAACAACACTCTTTTACATCGATAAGAGAGACCTATTCCATTCATAAACGCTATAGATATCAATTGTTGTTATAAATTTTAATTTATACCCACTTTTAGTAGTATAGTCTTTGTTGTTTTTGAAAACATGTCCTCCTGAAAGATTTCTTCTAGAATCTATAATGAAAAAACCTTTCTCATAAGAAGCTACTAAGTTGTCTAAAACAAATTCCCTATTGTCATCAGAATATGCAAACTTAAAGATCTCCTTGATATCTTCATCCCAATACCAATCAGCAGCATCCGGAAGTGTTGTAACTATGATATATCCTTCATCCCTGTCCTTAATCTCCTCATATACTAATTCCAAACCTTCATGAAACTCATTTGATATTTTTACATAGCCAGAACCACTCGAAAGAAAACTGCTGAAGAAATATATCCAATTAGTGAAGAGTAGTAATAGTAGTAATATCTTCCCTTTCTGTATATGTAATTCCTTATATAAAAAGTTCTTCAATATTAAAACTCCGCATGCTTCCAGATAGATAACAAATGGTAATATTATTGAAATATATCTTGGTCTATAGTAACGACCAAAGTGAAAAGTGAAGAAATATATAATTATAGAAAAAATAATTGTCGCATATGTCAAAAAACTCCACTTCCCTCCCTTTTTAATATTCATTACGGAAGAGAGCAATGCAACCACAAGAAAAACTCCCCCCATTATTAAACTCCCGTACTCCTCATTAAAAAAGATATACCCTACCCAAGATGGATTGAATGATGGAATTATATCTATTTGAGATATTGTTAAAGATAGTCCAAAGAATTGATTAGCTAAAACTAATAGAATATAGGTCACTATCATTATCATAAAAATTCTTTTCCAAGAAGAATGATTCCTCATCTTTTCCAAAAGATCTCTTTTTTTTACATAGTTAAGTAACCAATACACAAAACCTGCAAGATATATAATCAGAGAGAATTTCGCAGTACTTAGTGGATCTATAAAGAAACAATAATATAGAATAGTCGCAAAAAGTGATAAATCAATTATTATACTAAAAGGTTTATACTTTTTATCTAAAACTCTCTTAGCTCGTTTATAAACATATACTCCTAAGACTAGGAAAAATGGAAGAAAATAAGTATACTCCCTTATTGTTCTAGACAACATGCTACTCCATGGAGAAAATGCAAAAAGAAGGGAAGATAATATAGCAAGAGTCTTATTCTCTTTTCGGAGTACAAAGTAAAATAGTATGGTAGTTAAACAAGAAATAATAACCCCAGGTAATCTAGCAATAGATACAGACATTTCAAAAAGTAAAAATAGCTCTTTGAGTATCCATGTGATAAAGAACGCCCTTTCATACTCACCATTATGGAACAAAATTCCAATAGGAGATACTATCTTCTGAGCCTCCCTCAAATGCAAATACTCATCTGTTGTTGGAAACAATCCGTCCAGAAAGAGAAATCTCGTTATAAAAGCTATTGTTATTAAAGAAATAATTAAAAATATTTCTTTCTTTGAAGAGAAAACTTCTTCTTCCACTTTCAAAAGGATATCTTCTTTTTTAAGTTTTAATATCCTTTGAATAAAGGGCATGATAGAAACAATAACTAGGAAAGACATTATCAATCTAACGATATATATTGGAGAGTCCTCATATGGAAGTACTTGTATAAGATGGTAGAGATTAATAAGCAAGATGAAGATTATCAGTGAATATCGACTGAAGAATCTTCCAATTCCAGATTTATACCCATCTATGATTTTACAGTAAAGAAAAATCCAAACTGGTAGATATATTATATACCTATTATCATAAACACCTCTTAAGAGAATATCCCAGTCTAACCCATAGAGATTCTGATTAATTCCATCCATGGCTAAGAATAAAATCACCAGGAACCATACCATGAGGAGTGCCAAGCTAGATCTTCTAAGAGATTTCTTCAGTTTTCCTAGATCTATTTGGATAACCATATTTGTTATTATATCGAATACGAGTATAAAAATTAACTGATTAGATATATAATGAGGTGATTCATATAATATCATTATTGACAAAAAACTACCATGAGTAAAGAACTTTCTTATATTTTACAAACCTTATTCCCTTCTTTTTTAACGAATATCTATCTTAGTCTCCGTTATCAATGTTTTATTCATCCCTCTGCAAAGATATACTGGCCAAAGAATATTAAACTAGCTAAAGGAATAAGTATAGGGAAAGGTACTGTGATAATGGCTCAGAAGCATAAAGCCGCTATTACTTTAGATAAAAATACCATCATAAATGACTACTGTATCCTTAATAGCAAGGGTGGATATATCATTATCGGGAAAGACTCATCTATTAATCACTTCTCTCTAATTCAATCTACACGAAATAATACTGTTTTAATTGGAAAAGATGTTGCAATGGCACCATATACAAGAATTGTCCCCAATCATGAATATGAAGGAGAAGAAAGAACTCGAACTATACGGGCATCAACTGAAATAGGTGACAATGTCTGGATTTGTGCCGGAGTAACTATAGTTGTCGGTACAAATATTGGTAAAAACTCTATAATCGGTGCCAACTCTGTTGTAACTAGAGATATTCCTGATAATATAGTAGCTGCAGGTACACCAGCCAAATTAATTAAGACATTCAAAGAATATGTCCAAGAAAAAGACTCTAAAGAATCTGATTAAAATATCAGTTACATCTATCGGTTTGTACTTAGCATATAGACAAATAGATCCACAGCTTCTAAACACAAATTGGGAAGATTATAATCTATGGTTATTTGTTCTCTCCGCAATATTAGCAGTATCCAATGTCTTCTTTACATCCTCTAGACTTTATATAATCTTAGAAAGGAAAGTCCCATTTAAATTCCTTATTAAGTCAGATCTTATCGCTAGCTTCTTCAATCTCTTTCTTCCTTCTACAATAGGTGGGGATATTATGAAGATAGCAAGAATTTCGGATTATTCAGGATCTGTTAGTAATTCAACTGTACGAGTTATTTTAGATAGATTTCTAGGGGTTGTATCTATAATTCTTTCAAGCTGTATCTTTTCTATCATTGGTATAACAACGGGGATAGTTCAACTCCCTCTCCCTCTCTTCTATCTTGTTGCAGGAATTGTAGTACTTACTATCCTCTCTTTCGTTCTGTTATTTAAAATGAATCTAGAAAGATTTGAAGCTACGGAGTTTAATATAAAGATTTTTAATTATAAGAAAACTATTGTATTTCAAAAATGGATGGAAGCTATCTATGAGATAAGGCAGATAAGTTTCAAAGATATCCTGTTGGTAATCTTTTTTTCATCCCTCTATCATCTTAATGCCTCTCTAATATCTTTCCTCTGTCTTAAATTCCTTGGCG
>CAZYNJ010000007.1:0-8048 GCA_964648955.1 uncultured Candidatus Saccharibacteria bacterium
AGGATAGTAAATATATTAAAAGATGGTGTAATAATTTCCAGGAGATATATCTTAGTAGTAGGAAAAAGATTAAATTATAAGTTAGAACAAGTTCGAGGAATATATTGCAGATTATATTCCACATATTTCATCCTTGACATAATTTACGATTGGTATATATAATATGCTAATTATGAATCAACTTAAGAAATTAAAAACAATATCAAACCTCAGTTACTTTGGTACAAATACAATAGCTTTAATATATCCAGAACTAAGTAAAAATTCTCTTTATGCAAATATTAAACGATGGATAAAAAGAGAGAATTTAGTCCAACTTAAGAAAGGTATGTATGTGACAAAGGAATATATTAATAAAACAGCGGATATAATTTCGTATAAAGAGTTTATTGCTAATAAGATAAAATACCCATCATATTTGAGTACAGAGTATATATTACAAAAGTATAGTATATTGTCCGAATCAGTATATTCATATACATCTATTTCTTTAAAATCTAAGAATACATATACAAATGATCTAGGAACATATGTATATAGAGGTATAAAGGAGAGCCTTTTTACTGGCTTTGATATAAAGAGAGAAGGGGAGTATCTAATAAAGGAGGCAACAAAAGCTAAAGCTTTATTTGATTATCTTTATTTGAAACTATTTAGAGTTAAAGTAATCACACCTGAAATATTATTAAATTTTAGACTAGATCTGGATGAGTTTGGTAAGATGGATATTAAAGAGTTCGATGGATATTGTAAGTTAACAAATATACAAAAATATAAGGACTTAACTTCTTTGATGATTAAAGCATATGATATATAAAGAGTTAGAAAGAATAGTTATAGAGAATAAAAGGAATGACCGTAGTACACTATATATAAGGAATTTACTAAAGGAGTATCTCCAAATTTATGTCTTAAACTATATCTATACTAACCCCAAATACAATAAGGAATTAATATTTACGGGAGGAACATGTTTGAGACTAATGTATGGTCTCTCAAGATTATCTGAAGATTTAGACTTTGATTACGATGAAAACATAGATACTCAGATACTAGCAGATAGGCTATTAAACTATTTTCAAACTAAGTATAAGTTTGATGATATAACAATATCTTTAAAACAAAAGGGTCAACAAGTACTATTAAAATTTCCTGTGTTAAAAAATCTTAATCTTGCAAAAGGAAATGAAAGTAATATGTTATATCTAAAAATGGATCTACGAATGAATCTGTCTTCGATATATGATGTACAGATTACTTCTAAAAGTACTATGAATTTTAACTTTGTTGCATTACATTATAAATTATCAAGTTTAATGGCTGGGAAGATAGCAGCAATTCTTACTAGAAAGAGGTTTGTTGGGAAAGAGAATAAAGAGATAATAAAAGGTCGTGACTATTATGACTTGCTATGGTTTCTTAAGAAAGGTGTAAAGCCTAATTTAGACAGGATATCTGAGCTTTTAGGGGAGAAAGTAACAGGAGATATTTTAAAAGAAAAATTAGACCAAAAGATAGAGATATTAGCTAAGAAATATAAAAATGACTTTGAATCAGATTTAATTCCATTAATAGAGAATATAGACTTTGTACCGATTTATATAGAAAATTATGTAGAGGAATACGAAAGAAGTGTAAAATATCTTTCCCTTATGAAGTAAAATCTTTAATACTTGACAAGACGGTATAAACCACCTAATATATGTGGTATATGTCATCCTATAAATACCTAAATAAAATATATAATGCTCCTCAAAAGCTTTTAACAACAAAGAATCTAAGGGATATTCTTGATATTAAAAAAGAAAGAACTTTTGAAAATACAATAAGAAGATTAGAAGAAGAGGGGATAATAAAAAAGATAGAAAGAGGAAAGTACGTTAAAGAAAACTCTAACTATACAAATTTTGAGATATCTCAATTCATATACAACCCCTCATATATATCCTTTGAAACAGCCCTTAACTATCATGGACTCTTAGAACAATTTCCATATGAAATTACAGCAGTAACAACAAAAAAAAGTATAGAGAAGGAATTTGATGAAAAAAGCTTTTCATATTTACACATCAAGAAGGAACTCTTCGTAGGTTACAAGAAGGAGGGGCTATATTTAATCGCACTCCCAGAGAAAGCAATATTTGATCAGGTATATATGTCAATTGTAGGAGATAAATCAGAAGGAATTCTGAAAGATATTAAAAAAGATAGCTTTGATATTAATTTAGTTTTAAGATATACAAATCTTCTCTCAAAAAAGTATGAGAAAGCTGTAACTAATAAATTAAAAATATTTTCTAATGTTAACAAAAGAACAATTACACGAACTATCTAAGGTATATAAGATAAATGAAAGCGTAGTAGCACGAGAATTCTTGCAAATTCTATTTCTAAAGGAACTATATAATCAAAACTTTTCAAAAGATATTTTCTTTAAAGGAGGAACATGTATTAGATTGATATATGGGGGAACTAGATTTTCAGAGGATTTGGACTTTACAGTAATGATGGAGGAAGAAAAGTTTATGAAATTTATGAAGAAGTTTTTTAAAGAGATGGAGAATAGGTATCCTATGAGATTTAGAGAGAGGAAGAGTATAGCAGGGAAAACCTTTCTGATTACGACAAAAATGGAGACTATGAGAAATGATATATTTATAAAATTGGATTTTTCTTTTAGAGAAGATGTGATTAAGCTTCATAAAGGTGTTGTTACAGAGAATGAATATCCTGTTGTATTTACAAGTTTCGTGTACTGTTTAAGTAAAGATGAAACTTTAGCAGAGAAAGTAAGAGCTTTCTTGAGTAGAGATAAGTATAGAGATCTATATGATATGTGGGTATTACTTGAAGGGGGAGCTAAGTTTCAAAAAGGAATGATTAACAGCAAATTAAAGTACTATGATCGAGAGTATAACCCTAAAGATATTTTAGAAAAGGTATCTTCTTTATCAAAACAGACCTTTATAGAAGAATTAAGACCATTTGTTCCTATCTCTGAAAGAGAAAAATTAGGAGATTTCTTTGAGTATATATGTGAATATATCAAGAAGAAACTAAGTTGATATTCGTTTAATATTCGTCTAATATTTGATTATAATTAAGCTAAGAAGACTGAAGTTTTCTAACAAAAAATGGGTGTATCAGCTAAAGGAATACTAAAAGATAATAAGGAAATATTTCTACCACTAGGGGGACTATTAGTTTTGGTCTTAATAATTATCTTGAGTACCGGTTCAGGGATGGAACTCTTCAGCCCGTTAGATACTCTAGAGCACAAAAGATTCATAGAAGCAGAAGACGTTTTGGAGGAAGGAAGAGACTATGCCGCTATTACTAAAACATCCCAGGGAGAGATAGAGATAGATCTTTTTGAAGATGAAGTACCGGTATCTGTAAATAACTTTGTATTTCTTTCTGCACAAAGATTCTATGAAAAACTCACCTTTCACAAAGTTATGAAAGATTTCATAATTCAAACAGGAGATCCACTAGCAGATAGTACAGGTGATGCAGGATATACATACACAGATATTATTACGGATAGAAGAGTAGAATCTTACTCTGTACTAATGGCAAATGCAGGGGATGAAACCTCTAATGGTTCTCAATTCTTCATTGTATGCGAAGGAGCAGATACTAGTAGTTTGCAAGGAAAGTATACGGTGATAGGAGAGGTTACAAGTGGTTTTGTTGTAGTAGATGCAATAGGGGAGGCTACAGTAGATGAGAATTATAAACCATTAAGTGACATTACAATACAATCAATACAGATTTTAGAAGATTAATATTCCTTAGGCTAATTCATAAAGATTTCATCCCTATCAGTTATCATTTCTACATGAAGAATGATAGAGGGAAAGATATAAATCTTAAGAAGAAAGAGAAGAAAGCTTCTTTTAAGAAGAAATTCTTTATAATATCCCTTTCTTGTTTAACATCTTTTCTTTTTGGTGGAATTTCTAGCTATTACTTGAACCCTAAATGTGGAAATTTAAAAACAAAAACAAAATATATCCTAAATATGACACGAGAGTTCTTAAGGGAAGAGAAACCAATACAGATAGTTGAAACCCCTATAGAATGTGACTGTCCTATCTGTGATGAAATTCAAGAACAAGACGAAGATCTTTGTCCAATTAGAATAGATGTAAGTGGAGCAGTAAGAAGACCTGGGGTATATTGTTTCGAAACAGGATCTGTAATACAAGATGCTGTTGATATAGCTAACGGGTTTGACATTGCATATGGTTATAAATATATATCTAGAAAGATGAACTTAGCCTATGAGTTAAAGGATAATCAGAAGATATACTTTCCATTTAAAGATGATTTAGTATGTGAATTACAAGATTTCTCTCCTGAAGTAGAAAAGGAGGAAGTAATAATTAAGGATACAGAGGGGGTAGTGGATGGTAGTACGACTCAGGATTTACCTAATAATAATACAGAGGATGATACAAGTGTAGGTTGTGTAAGTATAAATAGCGGGAGTAAGGAAGAGTTGATGACATTAAGCGGAGTTGGAGAATCTACAGCGCAGAAGATAATAGATGGAAGACCATTTGAGACATTGGAAGATATTATGAATATCAGTGGGATAGGAGATGCAACTTTCGAGAAAATTAAAAATGATATCTGTTTGTGATCATGTTTCTCAGAAGGTTCCACGAGTGGTTCTCTAGTATTAAAAACAAAAGTTTATCTCTCGTATGGTACCTACGAAGAAACAAATTTATTCTTTTTTGTCTCCTATACATCCTGTTCAATTTTCTACTACTAGAGTACCTGAGAAACAATTTTGAGCATATAGCTATAGGACTATCTTTTGTGTTCCCCCTCTTACTTCTCATATTTTTCTTCCAATTCGTACTCAAAAGGAAGGGATATGAAACAGTTGGAAGAAGAAAGGAGAACAGGCAAGCTGTTCACTCTTTGTTGACAATCTTGAAACTTTCTTTCCTCCTTGTCGGTATAATATCCTTTTGTACTCTGCGCTTGTATCCGTTCCTTAGAGAAGAAAAGAAATGTGTCTCTATGATTGAAAGTTTCACTACCAATTTTGTATGTATATCTATAAAAGTAGATGAGGATCCGAAGGTAGGGAACAAGAATACTACATATTATACAACTGCACTATCGGATACTTCTGAAGGGTCATCTTTGAGTAGTATTGGGATACTAGTCAGATTATCCAACTTCCCTCGTATTGGAGTGGGTGATGTATGTGAGATCTGTGGAACAATCTCTGAGCCAGAAAATTTTGATGATTTTGATTATAAGAAATTTTTGATGAATAAGGGGGTGTATGGAATTATGAGAGGGAACTCTGTTGATTGTAATTTTGAAAGAAAGAGATCTGTAAGAACAATATTATATGATTTGAAGAAGAATCTGGTAAAAAGACTTGAAAAAACTATGGTAGAACCTCAAGTTTCTCTTTTAGTAGGTATACTTTTCGGTGAAGACAGGCCATTTAATGAGGAATTTGAAGAATATTTAAGAAATTCTGGTACAAGTCATATAGTAGCTGCATCTGGATACAATGTAACTATACTTGTATTACTTATTAACAAGATATTTAAATTTCTTAGAAAACGGTCAAGGAATATACTATCTCTACTAACTATATGGTCCTTCTGCCTTATGTCCGGAGCTTCTGCATCTATTATAAGGGCCACTATAATGGGAAGCCTTGTACTTCTGGCAAGTTCTCTTGGTAGATATCAATCAGTACACAGAACCTTCGTTATAGGTATCTGGCTATTTATCCTTTTCTCTCCAACAATTGTATATGATGTAGGTTTTCAACTCTCAATAATGGCGACTCTTGGATTGATATATTTGGCTCCGAGTATAGAGAGTTTCTTAAAAAGAAAAGGAGTAAAGCTGGGAGAAGTTTTTAAAGAATATATTCTAACGACTATGAGTTGTACACTATCAACTCTTCCTGTCTCTATCTCTACTTTCGGGTCTTTCTCAAGTATTGGCATATTAGCTAATACTCTAATCCTCCCTGTATTAGAATCAACTATGCTATGGGGGGCTCTTGGGCTTCTTTTCAATTCCATATCCGAAGGAATATCAAAGACATTTTTAACTATTTCTTTCGTTCAATTAAAATATTTTGAAATTGTAGTAACTAAACTAGGAAGTTTAGATTTTTTAACTTTTGAGATTAATGGCAGAGCAAAAGGTATAGTGAGTGGCCTAATAGTATTTTGGGTTTTAATCTTTGTAATTAAAGAATATGAGGTTGAAAATGAATCATTCAATTACTACTTTAGATTAACAAGAGGAGAAGATGATTAAAGGACACTTTTTAGATATATTTTCTTGGATAGTAGCTATCTCTCTTTTGCTTTTAAACCAGCAGAAAGAGGGGGTTATTGTTTTGGATGTAGGACAGGGAGATTCCATACTAATTCAGAAAGATAATGTGCAAATTCTGATAGATGGTGGAGAGGATGATAGCGTGTTGTATCAGCTAGCAAAATATATGCCATATGGGGATATGGAAATAGAGGTGGTAGTTCTTACGCATCCACACTCAGATCATCTAGGAGGACTTTTCTATATCTTTGAGAGGTATGAGGTAGAGGAGGTTTGGTTTAATGATATTGACTATGAATCAGCAATCTACCAATATTTCTTGGAATTAGAAATACCAAGAAGAGAAGTAGGAGAGGGGGAAATATATAGGATTGAGGATTGGGTTCTAGAGGTACTATTTGCTTCAGATGAAGTGTATGACAGGGATTTGAATGCTAATAATGCATCTATAGTTTTGCAATTAGATACAAATGTTCACACATTTCTCTTTATGGGGGATGCTGAAGTGGAGGAGGAAAGATACTTAATTGAGAAAGGTGTTTTACAGGAGATAGATATCTTAAAAGCAGGACACCACTGCTCAAAAACTGCTAGTTCTGATATCTTTCTAGATATCGTAAAACCAGAAGTGGCAATATGTAGCTATGGGAAGGAGAATAAGTTTGGACACCCACACATAGAGACAATTGAGAGGTTTGAGAGTAGAAATATACAGATTCTTTCTACTGAGAAAGAGGGAAATATATGGGCTTTGTGATAGAATTAGGCTAATATGTACCTGTAGCTCAACTGGATAGAGCATTGGTTTGCGGAACCAAAGGTTGTCGGTTCGATTCCGGCCAGGTACGCATGATCTTTGCACTCGTGGCTCAACTGGATAGAGCATCGGTCTTCGGAACCGAGGGTTGGGGGTTCGAATCCCTCCGAGTGCGTATTTTAAATATATTTTTAATAGTATGGATGTTGTTAAAAAGTTAGAAGAGAATTTAAAGAAATCATTACTGACACTAGGGATAGAGAGGGAGGTGTTGATTGAAATACCCAATGATGATTCTCATGGTGAATATTCTTGCAACATTGCTTTACAGGTTAGTAAAGAGCTCAAAAAGAGTCCAAGAGAAGTTGCAGAAGAGATAGTTTCTAACCTAGAGAATATTGAAGAGATAGAAAAGGTAGAAGTAGCTGGTCCAGGGTTTATAAATTTCTATATATCCAATAAATATCTCTTAAATGTTCTCAAAGAAGTTAAAGAGAAGGGAGATGAATATGGAAAGTCTAATATCCTTGATGGTAAGAAAGTCATAGTTGAATATACAGACGCTAATCCCTTTAAGGTTTTACATATTGGGCATTTGTATAGTAACTCTGTAGGAGAAGCTCTTTCAAGACTTTTAGGTGCATCAGGGGCTGATGTTACTAGAGCCTGTTATCAGGGTGATGTAGGTTTACATATTGCTAAATGTCTTTGGGGATTAGGGAAGATTTTTGATAGAGATAGTAAGAGTATGGGGGAGCTTTCTAAAGAGAATTTAGTTGAAAAAGTTAAGTATTTAGGAGATGCATATACATATGGATATGATTGCTATGATACGAAAAAGGACAAGATCGCAATTAAAGAGATAGGGAGATTGAATAGATATATATTTTCTTTAGTTATGAATGTTCCTGAAGAAGATTTTAGTGATTTAGAGAAGAAAAACATAAAAGAGATATAT
>CAZYNJ010000007.1:8148-18387 GCA_964648955.1 uncultured Candidatus Saccharibacteria bacterium
AATATGATGAATCTATAGTTATCACTGCTGATGAACAGACAGGGTACTTTAATGTTGTCTTAGATGCTTTTGCCAAGATATATCCTGATATTGCAAAGAGGATTAAACACATGCCTCATGGGATGGTTAAGCTTCCTGGCATGAAGAAAATGTCTAGTAGAAAAGGAGGGATTCTTTCGGCAGAATGGCTAATAGATGAGACTAGAAAGAGGGTTCTTGCTGTTATGAAAGGAGAAAAAGACAAGGGAATAGCAGAGAAGATAGCAATTGCAGCTATTAAGTATGCATATTTAAAGGTTTCAATTGGAAGGGATATTGCTTTTGATTTTGATCAGGTTATTAGTTTTGATGGGGATACAGGTTCTTACCTTTTGTATGTTTATGCGAGGTGTAGATCTATCCTTAATGAAGCAAAAATAAAGGGAGTGTTAAATGAAAACATTTTAGAGAATGTTTATACAAAGGATTTAGTGAAACAAATCAGCAGATACAACAGCATAGTGCTTAACTCCTCTCAAAACTATTCTCCAAGTACACTTTGTCAATACCTTTTTGATCTTGGTCAATCATTTAGTGTTTTCTATCAGAATGTTAATGTATTAAATTCAAAAGAAAAAGAAGGACTTATATCTGTACTAGAAGCAACAGCACAAGTGATGAGAAATGGATTAGATATATTGGGGATAGGGGTAGTAGAGAAGATGTAAGAACGGGGTGTGGCTCAGATGGCTAGAGCGCTACGTTCGGAACGTAGAGGTCGCCCGTTCAAGTCGGGTCACCCCGATATTCAAGACGGTTTAGATAAGAGTCAAGACCCCACTATACAACTAGGTTTAATACAGAGCTTTGTATCAACTTGACATATACCTACGCTAGATGGTATATTACTTTCAATAATCAATTATTATCTATTAAATCAATGATCAGGAAAATTAGATTCAGCAACTTTTATTCCTTTAAAGGAGTTCAAGAAATTAATTTTTTGGCCACAAAGAAGAAAGCATATAGTTATACTAGTACAAAATCTAATGGGTATATTACTAAGGTAGCAGCTTTTATAGGGGGGAATGCATCTGGCAAAACTAATGTAATGAGGTTATTTAGTTTTCTGAGCTATTTTATTTGTATGAGCAGTAAGGATAACACTATCCCTCTGAGCTCTATTGCATTTAAAACGTTTTATAATAACAAAAAGAAATCTGATTTTTATATAGAGTATGAAGACGATAATAAAATATTCTATTATCAGTTACAGATTAAAGATAATGTTGTAATAAGAGAGGAACTACAATTCAAGAAACTTATCAAAAATGCAAAGAAGACTAAGCTCTTTTTAAGGGAGTTAAGTAATGTAAGCTATTTTAACAAAAGATATTTTGAGGATTTTCCAGTAAAGTTCGTAAAGAATATTAGATTAGATGTATCTTTGATTGCTTTTCTGAAATCAAACTATAACTTAAGAATTATAAACAATGTTTATGATTATTTCTTTAAATTTCAAACAAATATTAATGAGAAAGGAGAGATTAGTAATAGGGCACACCAATTTAAGACGCTTGAATTGTACTTAAAGGATGAGGATCTAAAGGGAAGTATGGAATTATTTATAAGGCATTTTGATCTTGGATTGAGTGGTTTTGAAATAAAGAAAGAAGAATATAGTATTTTAGTTAGAGGAATCCATTCTATCAAAGGAAAGAATAATAAACTTGATTTTATTTATGAATCAAGAGGTACACAATCTCTTTTCTTTACATTAGCGAATATTTTCACGGCTATAAAGAATGACACAGTTGTTGTAATAGATGAGATTGAATCTGGACTCCACCCAGAAGCTCTTAATAAGCTTGTGAGTTATATTATGGATGAAAATGAAAAGCATAAAGCCCAGATTATATTTTCTTCGAATTCACTAGGGTTCATGAGTAAATTGGATATGCATCAGTTGTTTTTAACAGAGAAAGATGTAGATGGAGAAAGTATAGTCTATCGTTTGAATGAAGTAGATGGAGTTAGGTCGGATGAAAACTTCTTAACAAAATATATGTCTGGTGCATATGGGGGTTTTCCTAAAATTAGAGTTTAACTTATGAAGCAACAAAGAACTAAGAAATATACTTGTCTTGTTTATGGAGAAGGTCGTAAAGACAAGAAGTTCTTGATTGCATTAATTGATTTAGAGAAATTCAAATACTATACCCAGAAATGGGCCTCTTTTCAGTATGGTAATGCATCAGGTGGTTCTCCAAAGGACATACTTGAGCAATGTAAGAAATCTCTTAGTGGTCGTAGTTATGACCTTGTACTTTGTTTTATTGATTTAGATAAACTGAAAGAGGATTTTCCAAAGAATTGGGAGAGTAAAAAATTGAAACTTGAAAATAATTATAAAGAATATGAGATCGAAATTATTTGGCAACAAGATAAACTAGAGGACGAATTTAAGAGAGTAATAGGACATAATGAAGCCGGGAAAAAAGAGATTAACAAATTAGCTAAAGAAGGAATAGAGAGATTTATCAATTCTGGATTTTGGAAGCGAATATTAAAATCAATTAAAGAAAGAGAAGAGGTTATTGAGTCAAGGAATGATGATTAAATCCCTCAAGTGAATGATTCCTTGCGAGTATCAAATCCTATGAGTTTTTAGAATATTCTAATGGGTATTGACCCATTACCTATTGTGTGGTATATTCATATGGGTTAATACCCAATTAAATTATTATCTTTAATATTATGCCTAACAGAGATGCAACAGGACCTAATGGAAATGGTCCTTTTACAGGGAGAGGCCTTGGAAGAGGTTTCGGCAGGGGACTCTTTAGAGGAAGATTCTTCGGAAGAGGGTCAACTGTAAAAGAATGTACATGTCCAGAATGTGGATATAGGGAACCTTCTCAAAGAGGTATTCCATGTACAGAAAAGAAATGTCCTAAGTGTGGTGTTACAATGAAGGGTGTAAATTGTCTGTAATACACTATGAGAACTAGAGCTAGAAGAAGAATAGGATATGACTTTAGTGAGATATACTTTAAGCCAAGAGGTATTCCATTAAGAGAATTAACGGAAGTTAATATCTCTAAGGAAGAAATGGAAACCTTGAGGCTTAGGTATATTGAGAAGTTAGATCAGTTAATAGCTGCTACAAGAATGGGAATATCTCAGAGTCAATATCAAAGAGATGTTACCTCAGCAATGGAAAAAATTATAAAAGCTTTAATGAATGGAAGTGCTTTAAGTATATCTAAGGAATAAGGATTAACTACGAGGATGGGCTGAAGCTAACTGTCCACAAGCAGCCTGTATATCATTACCTTGAGAATATCTAAGGGTTACGTTGATACTATTACTTTCTAATATTTGCACAAAACGATCGACTCTCTCTTGTGTAGTTTCCTTGTAAGGTAGGTTGGGGGAAGGATTGAAGTTAATAAGATTAACCAAACATAACCTATCTCTCAATAATTCTACTAACTCTCTTGCATTATCTTCTCCATCGTTAATATCCTTTAAAAGTAGGTATTCAAAAGTTACCCTCTTGTTTCTTTTTAAGACATATTCATCAAGAATATAGAAAAGTTCATCTAAAGAATTCTCTTTTGCAACTATTGGCATTAACCTTTCCCTCAATCTTTGATTAGGTGTATGCAAACTCACTGCAAGCTTGCCCATATATCCGTGATCTAACAAGAATTCCTTCATTTGTGGAACATATCCAACAGTAGATACAACTATTCTTCTTGGACTAAGTGCTAATCTATCCTCATCTGTAAGAACATCTATTGATTTTTCTACCTCTTTGAGATTAAGCATGGGTTCTCCCATTCCCATAAATACAATATTTGTTATCTTTTTTCCTTCCTTCTTTAAAAGTCTCTTAAAATACAAAACCTGATCAATAATTTCTCTTGAACTAAGATTTTTGTTAAAACCCATTTGTCCGGTAGCGCAAAAAGTACAACCAACAGGACACCCACTCATACAGCTAATACAAAGGGAGTTTCTACCATCTCGATATTTCATTAGTACAGTTTCTACTGGAAAGGAATCTTTTGTGTGGAAGAGAACTTTTGTTGTATTACCATTCTTTGATTGCTCTGTCCGAATTTCTTTTAGGGTAGAGAAAGGGATTTCGTCTCTAAGCTCTGATCTTAATTCTTCTGACCAGGTAGTCAATTCATCAAAAGAGGATATTGCGTGTTTATAAAACAATTCATTAAATTGTTTTTGTTTGTATGAAGGAACTTTCTTCTTTTTTAAAAATTTCTCAATCATTGCTAGGTGAATTATACTACATCCAGTGATATACTGAGATATTAATATTACTGCCTAAAGATATGACTGTTGAATCTAACTATATAGCTCCTAAAGGATGGAAGCCAAAGAATCCTGATGAGGACTATCTAATTACATACTTAGATATTGAATTGGCTGATGGTATTTCAGAAGATAAGTTTGAATATGCAGCTGCTAGTTGTGCTGCAGAGAGTTCTACAGGGACATGGACGAAGGTCTTTTCAGGAAGACATTCTGGTGTGAAGATGGCAGACAAGATGAGAGCTTTGGCATATGACTTAGATCCAAAAACAAAGACTTTTAAGATTGCTTACAAGAAAGACTTGTTTGAATATGACAATATGTCAGGGATATTAGCAGGTATTGTAGGGAATATTGATAGTATGAAGATGTTGAAAGCTTTCAGATGTTTAGATGTTAGATTCCCAAAAGCTATTGTAAAGGCATATCCTGGTCCTCAATTTGGTATTGAGGCAATTAGAGAACAACTAGAAATTCCTACAGGTCCTTTACTATGTACTGTCCCTAAACCTAAAGTAGGGAGAACAGCTAAGGAACAGGCGGAGTTAGCAAAAATTCTTTTTACTGCTGCTAAAGGTGAATATCAGGGAATGAAGGATGATGAGAATCTTACTAGTTTGTTTTTTAGTAAGTTTGATGAAAGGTGTAAGAGGGTTCATAAGGTACGAAGAGATATTGAAAAGAAGTCTGGTAAAAAGAAGTTCTATCTTGCTAATGTAACTCATTCAGATATAGAGAAGATGATGGAAAGGGCAGAACTCATTAAGAAAGAAGGAGGGAGATGGATGATGATGGATGTAGTTACTACTGGTTTTGCAGCTGTTGAATATATGAGGAAGCATAATCCTGGATTAGCAATACATGCTCATAGGGCGATGCATGGGTTGTTAGATAGGGAGTCTGGACCGGGGGTATATGACAAGGGAGAGATAGTAGATTTCTCTTTGTCGATGGTTGTAATTGCAAAGATAATGAGGCTATTAGGTGTTGATTCTCTTCATGGAGGTGCTCCTAAGACAAAGATGGAGAATTATGGAGAACCTAAACTAATTAAAGATGTTTTACAGAATGATATCACTCCTGAAAGTAATATGACTCTTGGTCAGAATTGGTATGGCATGAAAGCTGTATGGCATACAGCATCTGGAGGATTACATGCTGGATCTGTTCCTGAATCAATTAAGCAATTAGGGGAGGATATAATTATTCAATGTGGAGGAGGGGTGTTAGGTCATCCATGGGGAATAGAGGCTGGGGTGGAGGCTGTAGTACAAGCTAGAGACTTAGCAATGGAGAGGAAGGATATAAGAGAGTGGATCAAAGAACAACCTGATACGGCACTTGCTAAGGCAGCACAGCATTGGGGCTTTGGTCCTAAGATAGCATAATATTGTTTTTCCAATATTTTTAATATATTCTAATACTAACAAAACTGCCCATCCTCATTGGATAGTTTTGTATATTTTAAAAGTATTCGTTTTTAACGATAAGGGTGTTTTTTGTCTTTTTTATTCAATTCTAGGCACAATATTAAATATATTCTTTAGTATTATCAATTAATAGTTTAATATATTGGTAAAATACTGTAGAATTTCCATATATGAGTAATAAAAGAATTACAAAGAGATCAGAGAGTTTTTCTAAATGGTATTTAGATATTGTAGAACAAGCGGAATTAGCTGAGAACTCTGCTGTACGTGGTGCCATGGTTATCAAGCCCCATGGATATGCAATATGGGAAGAGATTCAAAGTAATCTTAACAGTATAATAAAGGAACATGGTGTTGTTAATGCATACTTCCCACTATTAATCCCTAAGTCTTTCTTAAGCAAAGAGGCGAATCATGTTAAAGGTTTTGCTAAGGAATGTGCAATTGTGACACATCATCGGTTGATGGAGGATGGTAAAGGTGGAGTTATGGTTGATCCTAAATCAAAACTAGAAGAAGAATTAATCATTAGACCTACCTCTGAGACAGTAATGTACGATACTTTTTCTAGATGGATTACATCTTGGAGAGATTTACCTCTAAAAATCAATCAATGGGCTAATATAATGAGATGGGAGATGAGAACAAGACCATTTTTGAGAACATCTGAGTTTCTTTGGCAAGAAGGTCATACGGTACATGAAACGAAGGAAGAGGCAATAGATGAAGCTCTCTGGGCTTTACATATGTATAGGGATTTTGCGAGAGAGTATCTTGCTATGCCAGTGATAATCGGAAAGAAATCAGAGGCAGAGAGATTCGCAGGTGCAGTAGATACTTATGGAGTAGAAGCTTTAATGCAAGATGGTAAAGCTTTGCAATTTGGGACTAGTCATGATTTAGGACAGAATTTTTCGAAGGTATTTAATATATTGTTTACAGATAAAGAAGGAAAACAACAAAATGCATGGCAAACTAGCTGGGGAGTGAGTACTAGAATGATTGGTGCATTGATAATGGTACATGGAGATGATAAAGGGTTGGTATTACCACCAAATATAGCTTCTTTGAAGTCAGTAATTGTCCCTATATATTCGGACGATAATAAGGAAAATGTCCTTAAATATGCTGAGAAAGTATCTAATACTTTAGAATTTGTGAAACTAGATTTAAGAGAGAATATGTCTCCTGGTGCTAAGTTTAATGATTGGGAGAAGAAGGGTATTCCTGTGAGAATAGAGATAGGTCCTAAGGATGTAGCTAAGAAAGGTGTTGTTTTAGTGCGAAGGGATACAGGAGAAAAAGAATTTGTTAAGTTAAAGAAGGTTCCGAAGAGAGTAAATGAGTTATTAGAAAATATCCAAGAATCTCTTTATGATAAAGCAGTAGAGCGATTAAGAGAAGGAACTCATGTTGTTTCTACATATGAAGAGTTTAAGGATGTTATAAAGAATTCAAAAGGGTTTATTAAAGCATTTTGGTGTGGTGATTCTAAGTGTGAGGAGAAGATTAAAGAGGATACAAAGGCGACTACAAGATGTTTGACAGAAGATGGAGTAGGGATTTCTGGTAAGTGTATTATCTGTGGAAAAGAGTGTAATGAAGTATGGACTTTTGGGATTCCATATTAAAACAAATACTATATCCTCGGTGAAACGATGTTTGACTACCTAGTGAGGTACTCTTGTTGATCGAACAGTAATCTTTCTCAAAGAGAGAAAGGAGGAATAGGGAGATATTAGCTAGGAGTGTGAATCCGCTTATTCTATGAATCTTTCTTCTGACTGTTTTAAAAAGTTGGACAGTAGGTTTTCTAAGAATATTTCCTTTAAGAATCTTTCTCGGTATTTTTCTCCTCTGTATGTTTCATAGGTCTCTCTTTTAAGTATCTTTTTAAGTATTTTCCTGTCCAAGAGTCCTTATTTTTCATAATTTGGTCTACTGTTCCTTGTCCAACTATATATCCTCCCTTTTCTCCACCCTCTGGGCCAAGATCAACAATCCAATCTGCATACTTTAGAATATCTAGATTATGTTCAATAACTATTACAGTATTTCCTTTATTAACAAGTTTTTTTAATACTGCTAAAAGCTTGTTAATATCATGAAAATGAAGCCCTGTTGTAGGTTCGTCCAATATATAAACTGTGTGTCCACGCACCTGTTTGGAGAGTTCTTTGGAGAGTTTAATTCTTTGAGATTCACCACCAGAGAGTGAAAGTGCTGACTGTCCTAGCTTTATATATCCTAGTCCAACTTCTAGTAGAACATCCAACTTTCGCTTTATTGTAGGGATATTCTTAAAGAATTCACTAGCTTCAGTAATTGTCATTTTTAGAATATCGGAGATATTCTTTCCTTTATAATCAATCTGTAGGGCCTCCTCATTGTATCTAGAACCATGACATTTATCACATGTAATATACATGTCTGGTAAGAATTGCATCTCTACTTTTATTTGACCATTACCTTTACATTTTTCACATCTTCCTCCTTTTACATTGAAACTAAATCTCCCCGGTTTATATCCTCTAGATTTTGCTTCAGGAATTTGAGAAAAAATATCTCTGATTGGAGTAAATACGCCTGTGTATGTAGCAGGGTTAGATCTGGGAGTTCTCCCGATCGGTGACTGATCTATTCCAATTACTTTGTCTATTAATTCTAAACCCTCTATCTTTGAATACTGACCTTCTATTTGTTTTCCATGCATTTTTTCATTCATTAGGATGGGGTAGAGTGTATCGTTAATTAAAGAGGATTTCCCACTTCCAGATACTCCTGAAATACATACAAATTTATGAAGGGGAATCTCAATATCTAGGTCCTTTAAATTGTGTGTGGATATGTTTGATATTTTTAAGGGTTCAGATTCTATCTCTAATTCCTTAGGTGGAACTTGATAGCCTACGTGATAGTCTTTGTTGAGGTATCTAGCAGTAAGAGTCTGTGTATGCTTAATATCATCTAGGGTCCCTTGGGCAACGACTTCTCCCCCTTTTTCACCTGCTTTGGGTCCGATATCTACTATCCAGTCTGCGGCTTTCATCGTTTCTTCATCATGTTCTACTATGATTACTGTATTACCACTATCTCTGAGAGATTTTAAGGAATCTAAAAGTTTAGAGATATCTCTAGAATGAAGACCAATAGAAGGTTCATCTAATACGTAAAGTACTCCTGAGAGGCCGGTTCCTATCTGAGAAGCTAATCTTATCCTCTGTGCCTCTCCTCCTGAGAGAGTATTAGTTTTTCTGGAGAGAGTAAGGTAACTAAGTCCTACGTTCATGAGAAAATCTAATCTGTTATTAATTTCTTTTACTATTGGTTTTGCTATCTCCCCCTTTATTTTTGTTAATTTCAAATTACTAAGGAAATCTCTTGTCTTTTCTATTGGTGTATTAGTTAAATCAAAGATATTGAGGTTATTAATCTTTACAGACAGAGAATATGGTTTTAATCTTTTACCTTTACATATGGGACAAATCTCATCTTCCATGTATTTCTCAATATCTGTTTTTGAGTAAGAGGATCGAGTTTCTTTGTATCTTCTTTCTAAATTATTAACAACTCCTTCGTATGGAGCATCATAAACCCTCTCCTGTCCGAATCTATTTTTATATTTAATCTTGTAAAACTCTTTAGCTCCTGTGCTAAAGAATATCAGATCAAAGGTCTTTTTGGGATATTTACCTATAGGTATTCTCAAGGAGAAATTGTGAACCTTTGCAACCTCTTGTAAAGTACTCAGAGTCCATGTATTGGATGAGACCCTGTTTCCCCAAGGGAAGATTCCACCTTCCATTATGGTTAGAGTAGGGTTATACACCTTTTCAATATTAACTTGTCTTAAGAAACCTAACCCTGAACAGTTAGAACATGCTCCTTCTGGTGAATTAAATGAAAAAGAGGCTGGTGAAACTTTAGGGTACGATGTTCCACAAGAAGGACAGGTATTGTTCTCAGAGAAGAACATTTCTTGATCATCTATATTAACTTTTACCTCACCATCTGCCATGTTTGTTGAAATTTCTACAGCATCTGTAATTCTCTTCTTAAAATTCATCTTGTCTTTTTTGATTTGATTTCCTGTTAACCTATCAATTATTAAATCGATAGTATGTTTTTTATCAGAATCTAATTCAAGATTCTCAATATCATCCAAATGATAAGTATTACCATCAACTTTAACTCTGAGAAAACCTTTTGAGAGTAATTGTTCAAAAAGGGCGGTATATTCTCCTTTCCTATTCTTTACAAGAGGGGAGAGTATTTGGATCTTTTCATTGTTTTTAATATTTTTAATTACCTTATTAACTATTTCCTCTATAGTTTGAGATTCAACAGCCTTGTTACACTGGGGACAGAAAGGTTCTCCAATATGACCATACAAGAGTCGTAGATATCCATATATCTCCGTTATTGTTCCTACTGTAGATCTAGGATTAGAGTTAGTTGTTTTTTGATCAATGGATATTGCTGGGGAGAGTCC
>CAZYNJ010000008.1:0-12474 GCA_964648955.1 uncultured Candidatus Saccharibacteria bacterium
ACTACAGATGTAGTGACTACTGAAATAACACCTTATTCTGGGATTAAAGTAATCATGATTCCTGCGGAATCGTTTTTTGCTTCCCATTGGGAAACTATACTTCCAGTTAACATCTCAGATCCGTTAAGTTTAACGGGATTGCCAAGGTTTCCCTTGCTTTCATTGATGAAAACTTTTCCAGCTGACTGATTCCATATGGCAATGAAACCTGTTGGAACAGAGAATTTACATTCTCCTCCACGTAGTTTTAACTCAACTAAACCATATTGACCGGATACCTTGTGAGGTTCCTGCATCCAATATTCCCAATTGTCGCCAATTGAGATAGCTTGGTATGAGCCAAATTCGCCACAATCAAGATAAGGCATTTTAACCTCATCTACAGTTGCTGCTACTGGTGCGGGTACACTTGGTACCTTTGTTGGTACACTTGGTACTGCTGCTTCAACTTCGGGAGCCCAGAAGGACCATGTCCTGTTGAAAACCCTCGGTGAAACAACTACAAGTATTGTACCTAAAACCAGAATCGCTATCCAAAATCCTAAATTCTTTTTCATTTCATTTCTCCTTTTACATATAAGTTTGATTAATAAGATTTAAAGCTTACAACCCCCTATGAGTAGTTTCCTACCCCACCAAACTAATTACATTTAATTAATATAATCACTTTGGTGAGGTTGAAACATATGGAGATGAAATGACATCCACCTAGTTTAACCTAGTATTTATTCATCCTGTGCTATTTTATCTAAACATATCTGTTAAAAAACAATGATATATCTAGAAATTTTTAAAGATCTGAATTCTTTTACAAGAACTCATAAAATACTCCCTTAGGGATATCTATATGAATACTTGTATTTGGAAAATATATTAAAGAGCAGACTTTAATTTTTAACTAATACATTATACTATAGGTTAGTATAGTAGTCAATCTTAGTTATATACCTCCAAACTAATATCTTTCTTAACTCTAATGTTAAACTGTTGTCTTAAGGATACCTTTAAGATATCTCTAACCATACTTAAAGTAGCTTTGATATTGGCAGATGTACTAGCATCCCTATTCTTAGATAAATACAAAGGAACAATACTAATATTCCAACCCTGATTACTAATCTCATTAATTAACTCAGAGTCAAAAGCAAAACCATTTACAGTTAATTTCTTAAATACCCTATCTGCTACATCCTTTCTAAAAAGTTTTAAACCACAACCAACATCTGAAACATTCTTAGGTAATCTTAAAAGAATCTTGTTTAAAGAAACTAAACCATATGAAAGAAGCTCTCTTCCAAATTTCATATCAATATTAGAATCCTTGTGAAATTTAGAAGGAATTACAACATCTGTATACTCTGTAGAGATCTCTTTAATAGCTCTACCAAGTGTTCGAATGAGGATATCCCTATCTGCATCAATGAACCCTACTACATCACCTGTAGCTCTTTGCATACCATATCTAACTGCATATCCTTTACCCATATTCTTTTCATATCCTAATACTTGTACATTCTTTAATTTGTTTTCCTTAATATATGTATTTAAAAGCTCCTTAGTATTATCAATATACCCATCTACTACAAATATGAGTTCAAAATCAGAATTAATTCTTGAAAGATAACCATGTAACCTCTCCAATTGATCAAGGACAATGTCTTTCTTTTTGTAAGTTGGAATAATTAGAGAGATTTTCATGGTAGTTTGACTAAAAAGTTAGTCTAATTACTTGAGAGAAGCTTTAGTTTTAAGAGATTTAACAACTGAAAGTGTTAAAAGACCTAAAGTAAAGAATACAAAAGCTACTAAGTAGAATATACCTGATTCTAGACCTGTATCTATTGGATCATGTGTTTCGTAAGGGTTGTATATGTTTCCACCATCAGCAAAGACAGTAGCAACATTTAAGACTGTTAAGGTAACTACTGAAGCTAATTTTGTTATTGCCTTTTTCATAATATTTATGGGCAATTAATTTAGACAGTGGAATTATACTGTATTTTATCTCAGAAGGCAATACTATGGGGTACTATTGTTGTTGCTCTAGCCATTGGTCTAATATTAATCCACTACTCTTCCAGCTTAATGCATTAGTTATACCAATATATCTATAATGCCAACTTTCATAGGAATAACCTGTTACTGATTCTCCACCATATGGGTAGCTTAGTGCAAAACCATATTTATGAGCATTATTAGCTAACCATATCTGTGCTTTTGTTCCTGCAAAATGGGAACCAATACTATCAGTAATCTCATCAGTACTGAAATCAACAGCAGTACCTAATTGGTGTTGACTATGTCCTGCTCTTGCAGATATCTTGTCAGCTGCATTAACATCCCCTCCGTTGTAATTAACCCAATATTGATATGTACTAGCTTGTGTACTGTATGATCTATATCCAGAAACAATGGAGATATCGATATCCTCAGCAGAGATATCAGATACAAGTTGTTTTAGATCATTAATGAGGATTGATCTAAGAAGGTAGCTATCTCCCCTTCTAATACCTGATCCACTAGCATTCACTAATCCTGATGGTATGTATGTAGAAGGTAATTTATATTTCTTAGTAACTAATACTAGCAAATCATCACCATCTTTAGTTGTTTCTAATATCTCATTAGGATATTCCCACCAGTTAGTTGATGTTGTGGTTGTATTGAGAGGAGTTTCCTCCACTTCCACCTCCTCCGCCGTAATATCCTCTTCTGTGATTTCTTGAGTATTAGAGGATTGCTCATTAGGGTTCTCTGTCTCCTCTGAGGTGGAGTCTTCTTGAGAAGACTTCTCTACGTTATTTAATATTTTGTAATGGAGATTGGCACCATATTGATATATTAGGAATGAGATTAGGGAAAGGAGAAAGAAAATGATTAAAACAGGTATTAGTATCTTTTTATTAACCTTCTTCATTCAATTACCCTTTTTGCATATCTAAAGATTCTCTCTGGAGAACTGAAGTATTTGCAAGTATAAAGAATTAGATCGGCAGTGTAGTCGGAGATATATGTACTCTCCTCTGCTTTATATATTTCATAAATATATTGTCTCTGTCCCCATATTATTTCTATAGTATCCCCTACTTCTGTTTTTGGTAGATTAACAAAAGAAATTTTCTCTCTAGTAGTTCTGTTCCAATATATATATCCAAATCTATGTGCAGCCAGTATTATTGGTTCATCATTTTCTTCTGGTGTTCCGAATTGAGGTACTATCCAAGTACCTGATTTGAGTATTTCTGTGTAGTTAGAGCCTTCGTTGATAGGTGAATATATTGATATCTTGTCAACAAGGAGATAATTTTCCTTCGGTAATGATTCATCTATTGGATTCTCTTCTATTACTTCCTCTATAGGAATATCTTCCGTTTCTTTAATATATTCTCCTAAGTCTGCTGTAATCTTTTCTACTTCATCCTCTGTCTTAGAGGGTCGTAGTCTATAAAGGATATATGGTGTTGTGGGGAGTAAGATTAGGGTAATAGAGATCAATATGAATAACATACCAAAGAAGGTATATATATTTAATATTTTCCTTAGTACCTTCTTTTTTTGATCTTCCATTGCTGAGGATCTTAAATTATAGCCATAGCACTTACACTATCATCTTTGTTAATATTCATAACTTTAACACCAGAAGTTTGTCTGCTTTGTGTAGGAATATTCTTTAAGGAAGAACGTATAACCTTACCCTTTTCCGAAACAACCACTATCTCATTCTTTGGGTCGTTTAAGATTCTCCCTGTTACCAGAGTTCCAACTCTGGTATTTACTCTAAAGGTAAATACTCCACTACCCCCTCTTTTCTGTGTAGGATATTCTTTAAGTCTTGTCATCTTACCAAAACCATTTGTAGAAAGAGTTAAAAGTTGTTCTTCATCAGATTGAGGAATACCCATTCCTACAACATAGTCAGAATCATTCTTGAACTTAATACCCCTTACTCCACGAGTATTACGCCCTTGTGGTCTAGCATCATTCTCATGGAATCTAATTGAACGACCTTCATGTGTTACAAGTACAATCTCATCTTCTCCTGTTGTAGCCTTGACCCATGTCAATTCATCTGTTGGATCTAGTTTAATAGCAACTAAGCCATTAGCTCTAATCTTCTCAAATTGATTCAATTCTGTTTTCTTTACCACACCCTTCTTAGTCGCCATGATTAGGTATTTTGTAACCTTATGTTCACCTTCCTCTTTCTTTTCAAATACTTCACCCTTTGGATCTCTTGCAAGGATTGATGTAATTAATTCATTTTGTTCTAATTGTGCTAGGTTTACCAATGGAATTCCTTTCGCAGATCTTCCATATTCAGGGATTTCAAATACTCTTAAACAGAAGACTTTCCCTTTGTTCGAGAAAAGAAGTAACTCGTCATGTGTATTGCAAAGAAATGCATGTTCTATGAAGTCATCATCCTTTGTCTTAGCACCTGTTATACCTTTTCCACCTCTTCTTTGGGTGTGGTAAATATCTGGAGATATCCTTTTGATATATCCTGCACGAGATATTGTTACAAAAGTTTCTTCCTGTGCGATCATATCCTCTTCAGAAATCTCATCAATCTGTCCTTTAACAACTCTAGATTTCCTATCATTTCCATACTTCTTTTTCACTCTTTGTAAATCTTCACTAATAACGGTTAATATTGCATCTTCATTCTTTAAGATATTGTTGTATTCAATGATCTTTTTCTTAGTATCTTTGTAATCATTTTCTAATTTCATTCTCTCAAGTGCAGCAAGTCTTCTAAGCTGCATATCTAAAATAGCTTGAGCTTGTACCTCAGTAAATTTGAACTTATCAATGAGGTTTTGTTTGGCAGTATCCTGTGTCTTAGACTTTCTAATTGTTGCAATTACTTCGTCTAACAGATCTAAAGCTTTAAGCAATCCTTCTAAGATATGGGCATGATATCTAGCTGCTGCTAAATCAAATTCATATCTTCTAATGGTGACTGTAATTCTAAAGGAGAGGAAGAGTTCCAAGATTCTTCTTAAAGGAAGAGTTAATGGTTCTTGTTCTACTAATGCAATCATATTTGCATTAAACACTTTTTGCATTTCTGTATATTTGAAGAGTTTGTTTAATACTGTTTTAGGTTGAGCAGCCTTTTTAAGAATTACGACTACCCTCATTCCTTCTTTGTTGGACTCATCTCTAATGTCTGCAATTCCTTCAATCCTCTTATCTCTAACAAGGTTTGCGATTTTTTGAACTAAGTGCGCTTTATTGACTTGATATGGTATCTCCGTGATGATGATGTGATATCTTCCTTTGTCTCCTTCGATGATAGAGGCTTTAGCTCTCTGTAGAATTCTTCCTCTACCAGTAGCATATGCGTTAAGAATTTCATTCCTGTCGTAGATGATACTTCCTGTTGGAAAGTCAGGGGCAGGGATAATTTCTATTAATTCCTCTGGTGTAATGTCTGATTTGAAGTCAGGATACAATACTTCTTTTTCAGATTTCAATCGTTCTTCAATCATTTTACATTTTTCTACGTAGTCAGGATTTTCAATATTAGCGTAGTTTTCAAGATAGTTTTCTGGTTTACTATTTAGCGTTTGAGGAGTCTTTTCTAGTTTCTCTCTTTTAAGGCGTAGCTCATTATAGATGGCTTTAGCTTCAAATTTGTTTCCTCTCGTAATCATCTCTAAAAGAGCATCTATTAGTTCTTTTAGGTTATGAGGAGGTATCTGAGTAGCCATGCCTACTGCAATTCCTTGGCTACCGTTGGCTAGCATATTAGGAAAGAGAGCTGGTAAAACTGTGGGTTCTAATCGTGTTCCATCATAGTTCTGGATATACGTAACGGTTCCCTTATTTAGGTCTTGCAAGAGCTCAGGGGTAATCTTTGCCATTCTGGCTTCTGTATAACGCATAGCTGCTGCAGGATCTCCATCAATGGATCCAAAATTTCCTTGTCCATCTATTAATGGATATCTAAAAGAGAAGTCTTGTGCCATTTTAACAAGAGTAGGATATACAACAGTTTCTCCATGTGGATGGTAATTTCCTGATGTATCACCTGCAATTTTTGCACATTTTCTGTAATGAGCAGTTGAGTTTAATCCTAAATCATTCATTGCTACAAGAATCCTTCTTTGTGATGGTTTTAAACCGTCTTTTACTTCTGGAAGAGCTCTAGAAACAATAACTGACATTGAGTAGTCAATGTAATTTGATTTCATCTCTACAGAAATAGATCTAGGAGCAATTACTCCTGGTTCGAAGGAAGGAGTGAAATCAATTTCATCTGAAGAATTATCAGATGATGTTACTACCGATTCTTTTTGTCCCTCTTTCTCGAGATCTTTCTTCGTTGCCCTCTTTATTAATTCTTCCTTAACTTTTTTATCTTTATCAGCCATTAATATCTCTAGTCAAATTAAACGTCTAAAATAGCTTTTTTAGCATATTTTTGTATAAATCTTCTTCTTGGTGGAACCTCTACACCCATTAACATTTCAAAGGTTTTCTCTGCTTCATCTGCATCCTGAATCTCGACTCTTTTAAGTACTCTCATCTCAGGGTCCATGGTTGTTTCCCAAAGTTGTATAGGATTCATTTCTCCTAGACCCTTGAACCTATTGGTAACAGGGTTTTTACCGGCAGTTCTTGCTTTGCTAACAAACTGATCTTTTTCTTTGTCGTTTGTAAAGTAATATTTCTTTTTCCCAATTTCTACTTTATGTAAAGGAGGTTGAGCCACATATATATATCCTTGTTCAATTAGTGGTCTAAAGAATTTGTATAGTAGAGTTAAGACGAGAGTTGTAATATGTAATCCATCAACATCAGCGTCGCTCATTATAATGACTTTGTGATATCTCAATTTGCTGGTATCTAATGTATCCCCTATCCCCACTCCCAGAGCAGTAGTAATATCTTTAAACTCATTGTTTGCTAGTACTCTATCAATTCTGTATTTATGAGAATTAATAATTTTACCTCTCAGAGGTAGTATAGCTTGGGTATGTCGGTCTCTTCCCTGTTTTGCAGATCCACCAGCAGAATCACCCTCCACAATGTAGAGTTCACATTCGGCAGGATCTCTATTAATACAATCTGCCAACTTACCAGGTAGACTTGCAGATTCCAAGGCACTCTTCCTAATTACAGCGTCTCTAGCAGCTTTTGCAGCAGCTTTTGCCTTGTTAGCAAGTATAGCTTTACCAATTACAGACTTAGCAATAATAGGAGTTTCTTTAAAATATTCACTAAGGGCATCTCTTAGCACTTTTGTAACAATACCCTTTACTTCTGGATTATTAAGTTTAATTTTAGTTTGCCCTTCAAACTGTGGATCTGGAACTTTTACAGATATTACAGAAGTCAGCCCCTCTCGGACATCTTCTCCACTGAGAGTTCCTTTGACACCCTTAAGTAAATCTTGCCCCTGTGCATATGCATTAATTGCACTAGTAAGTGCCATTCTGAAACCAGATATATGTGTACCACCTTCAGGATTAATGATATTGTTTGTGTAGCATTTAACATTCTCATCCATACTGTGATTGTATTGCAATGCAACTTCTACAATTACGTCATCTATTTCCTTGTTAACATAGAATGGTTCTTCCCCGATCACTTTTGTATCGATATTCATATATTGAACATATGATTTAATACCATCCTCGAAGTATAGCTCGTATATCTTTGCATTTTTCTCTCCTTCCCTTTCATCTCTGATTGTAAATTTAAGAGCTGCAGTGAGATATGCATGTCGACGACACTGTTTAATAATTTCTTTTAGACTAAAATGAATATCTGGGAAAATTTTACTATCAGGATAAAAACAATGATGGGTACCTGTGATATTTGTTTTACCAATTTTTTTAACAGCTTCTCTAGGTTTTCCTCTATCATATTCTTGTTTATAAATACCTTTATCCTTATAAACAATAGTAGTTACCCATTCAGAAAGAGCATTTGTACATTTCATACCAACACCATGTAGACCCCCAGACACTTTATACGCCCCATCATCGAATTTACCTCCAGCATGGAGATTCGTCATTACTGTCTCTAGAGTAGAGACCTTAGTCTGAGGATGGATTTCTATAGGAATTCCTCGACCATTATCAATCACAGATAGCGATCCATCTTCATGTAAAATTACATTTATATGGTTACAATATCCAGCGATGGCTTCGTCTACTGCATTATCCAGTAATTCTGTAAATAGATGATGTAATCCTGTCCTATCAGTAGACCCTATATACATAGCAGGTCTCTTTCTAATCGCTTCCATTCCTTCAAGAACCTGTATGTTTTTGGCGCTATAACTGCTCTTTTTAACCATCGTATTGTAATGTGTCTATATTAATTCTTGGACAGAGGATCTTTAAACCGAACCCTATTCTACTGTGTCTTAGAGAAAATGTTAAGTGGTCTATTATATCATTTTTTAATCTTTAATATTAGATTTTCTAGTACTAAACGTCTATTACCATTGGCTAGGACTCTTGTCTTTGCTGTTTGTATATTTCCAATATTCTCTTTCTCGACAACAGAAGAGATTTTGTCTTTTTGGGATATCACTTTCTCTAATTTCTCTTTATGAATATATTCTAAAGATTTTAAAAAACTTAAAGTTCTATTACGGTCTTTAGAAATATCTTCAATCTTACCAAAAACTTCAACAAGAGGTCTATTGATATTAAATCTCTCAATCTTTTCTTCAACAGTACTACCATTTTTAGGTGCGAAAATTTTTCTACTTCTAGAGACAATAGTAGGGAGAAGATTCTTTTCGTTTGTAGTACAAAGAATGAACACTGTTTCATCGCTACTTTCTTCTAGAGTTTTTAGGAAAGCATTTTGTGCCTCAGGGGTTAGTTTTTCTGCTTCAAAGACTATTCCTGTTTGAAAGTCTTTTTCAAATGGGTGGAAAAAGAGTTCTGATTGCAAATCTTTAATTTCATCAATACCTATAGAGGTTTGATCTTTCCCATCTAGTATATGAATGTCAGGATGTTTCCCTTTTTGTTGTAATTCTCTAAAAGATTCTTTGTAGAATTGTTGAAAAAGAAGATCTAAGATATCTAATTGAGATTCTTCTGTTTCTCCTACTATTAAGTATGTCATACTGAGATATTACCATGGGGAGAGGAGAGCATAAAGGGAGATATTTGCAATTATCCCCTCCTCCATATATATTATTAGTAATTGAAAAAAGTCAAATAACTGCCCAAATGACAACAAAACAAACACTTTTACAATATCTAGAAAAGAATGGGGCTATTAGTAAAGAACAGGCTAATGCTGTTCATGTTGAAAGAGCTAAAAGTCCTAAGACAGAAGAATCAATACTCCGTGAAATGCGGTTGGTAGATGATGTCATTATTGCAAAAGCTAAATCAGAATTATTTAGTATTCCCTACATTGATTTAAAGGAGATGAATATCGCTGAAAGTATCATTGCAGAGGTTAACATAGATGGGTTGAAGGAATATAGGGTTGTACCGTTTGAAAGAGGGAAAGACTATGTGAAAATGGCAATGGCAGATCCTTTTGATGTACAAGCAACTCAAGTACTGAAGAGGAGGTATCCTCAGGGAACTAGGTTACAGGTATATATCACTACTGAAGAAAGTGTAAAAGCGATATTGGATAGGAGGATGGGAGATGTTATGAGTTCTGAGGTTACAGATGCTTTAGAGGATGTTGATGTTCCTGTTGTAGAGATCAATGAGAGTCCAGGTTTGATGCAAAGTGCTAATCTACAGAATGCACCTGTAGCGAGGATTGTAAATTCAATTTTGCAGTATGCTGCTACATCTGGCGCATCAGATATTCATATTGAACCGATGGAAGAGAAACTTAGAGTTAGGTTCCGTATTAATGGGATTATGACGGAAAGATTAATTCTTCCTAAAAGTCTTATAAATGCAGTGGTCTCTAGGATTAAGATTATCTCCAATTTGAAAATTGACGAAAAAAGGGTTCCTCAAGATGGTCGTTTTCCTCTTAAGATTGGGGACAGGAAGATAGACTTGCGTGTTTCAGTAATGCCCATGATCCATGGTGAGAAAGTTGTAATGAGACTTTTAGATGCAGATACTCAAGGAATTATGTTAGAAGATACAGGTTTGAGGGGGAAGGCTTACAAAACATATATAGATTCTATGAGTGTTACTAATGGAATTATATTAGTAACTGGTCCTACTGGTAGTGGTAAGACCAGGACATTAGCATGTTCCTTATTAAAGTTGAATGACCCAAAGGTTAATATCATTTCATTAGAGGATCCAGTTGAAATTCGTGTTCCTGGTGTTACCCAGATACAGATTAACAATGAGGTAGGACTTACCTTTTCTAAAGGTTTAAGATCTGTTTTAAGACAGGACCCAGATATTGTTATGGTTGGTGAGATTCGTGACGAAGAAACTGCACAGCTAGCTGTACAGGCATCCCTCACGGGTCATTTGGTATTATCAACTTTGCATACTAATAGTGCGGCAGCGGCCATACCGAGACTTTTAGATATGGGAATAGAGCCATATCTTTTGGCTTCTACGCTTAGGACTGTTGTTGCACAGAGATTGCCAAGGAGGATATGTAAACATTGTATAGAGGCCTATCCTGCTTCTGAAGAGGTAGTTAACAATATTAAGAAGACCTTTGCAAGTGTTCCGAATTTTGATGTTATAGAGTATGTTAGAAGAATTATAGCGATTCAGAAGAAGAAGGCGGAAAACGGTTCTTCGGTAATGAAAGAGCCAGAGAAAGGTCCAAATGGGGAAGAAACATTGTATCTTTATAGAGGGAAAGGTTGTGATAGGTGTGGTGGTTCTGGCTACTCTGGACGTATTGGTATCTTTGAAGTTTTGAGTATAACTGATAAGATTAGTAGAATGATGTTAGAAAATATCTCTACATTAGATATTGAGGAAACAGCTGTAGAATCGGGGATGTTGACAATGGTTCAAGATGGATATTTAAAAGCATTAGAGGGGATAAGTAGTATAGAAGAAGTATTAAGGGTTTCTAAGGAGTAATATTTAATAAATAGAAAAATGGATGAACAAAAAATAACTAGTCAGCAGAATGTAAATATAGGTCAGCAATCAAAACCTCTTGTTAGTTCTAGTGGGAATGGTGCTGTTGTAACAAATCCAACTTCTCCAATTGCTAGCTCAGGAGGCCAAGTAGCTACAACCCAGGTTCCCATTCCACCTCCAGCTCTTGTTGAGTTACCAAAAGAGAATGAGAAGAAATCATACATGGCTAAACCTACAGATCTACCAAAGCTTAATGATAAGCAACAAAAAGATGGGACTATAAAAAAGACGGAGGATATTCAAAGTGAAGAAAGCAGTGATGAGATAATATTGCCATCTGCCCCCTCTCCATTACCAGAATCAATAACAATAAAGGACTCCTTGAGACCGATCAAAGACTCTTTGGAAGATATTGTTCCTAATGTTGGTATTCCAAAGGCTGTAATGGGGAAAGTAAAAGAGAATAACTTAGCTTCACCGGAAGGAATATTAGGAAAAGATAGAAAGAGAGAAGATTTGGTTCCAGATAAGAAGATCTTAAAGTCTCAGGACAATGAGAATCATACTTTGGTTCAGGATTCTTTAAATAGCATGGAGCAACTGTTACAACAAGCAATAGAAAAGAAGGCTTCTGATTTACATGTTACTGCGGGATACCCTATTACAATAAGGGTAGATGGAGAACTTGAATCACTGAATGAACAGATAATTACGCCTAAAAATGCAAAGGCTTTAATACATTCCATACTTTCAGATGAGAAAAAGGAATTATTGGAGGTTAACAAAGAGATAGATTTTGCATATTCCTTCAAAGGTAATGATAATGCTAGATTTAGGATTAATGCCTATTATTCAAAAGGGGAGCTTTCTGCAGCATTTAGGTTAATACCTTCCCATATTAGGACAATCGAGGAATTAACGCTTCCACAGATGTATCATCGGTTTTCACAGCTAAAACAGGGTTTAATACTTGTAACCGGTCCCACAGGGCATGGGAAGAGTACAACTATTGCTGCAATACTAGAAGATATAAATAGGACTAGATTTAGCCATATTGTTACAATAGAGGATCCAATTGAATATATATTTAAAGGGAAGAAATCATTAATAGATCAAAGAGAGATGAATAGTGATACACATTCGTGGACAGTTGCTTTGAAGAGTGCTCTTCGACAAGACCCCGATGTTATTCTTGTTGGTGAGATGAGAGACTATGAAACTATTGCCGCAGCCATAACTCTAGCAGAAACAGGTCATTTAGTATTTGCAACTTTACATACAAATAGTGCATCTCAAACAATAGATAGAATAATAGATGTATTCCCTGAGAATCAGCAGTCCCAAGTTAAGACACAGTTAGCAAATATATTAGAAGCGGTTGTAGCACAAAGATTAATACCTCTAGATACTGGAGGAAGAAGAGCTGTATCAGAGATTTTACTGGGGGTTCCAGCTATTA
>CAZYNJ010000008.1:12574-17957 GCA_964648955.1 uncultured Candidatus Saccharibacteria bacterium
GATACTGGAGGAAGAAGAGCTGTATCAGAGATTTTACTGGGGGTTCCAGCTATTAAGAATCTAATTAGAGAAGGAAAAGCTCATCAGATTGATAATGTGATTAGAACTAGTAGTGATGTTGGGATGGTTTCATTAGAGAGTTCCCTAGTCAAACTGGTAAGAGAGGGTGTTATCAGCATTGAAAAGGCACAAGAATATGCAGTATATCCAGAAGAAATAGTTAGATTTATGAAAAAATAATTTAGGGGTATTTACCAATGAGAAAATTTAGATACTTTGCAAGAAATCAAGAAGGTAAAGAGATAAAGGATGTGATGGAGGCTAGAGATTCTGCGGCTGTTACGGATGTTTTGCATGACAGAGGTTTGATAGTAGTTAGTGTCAAAGAGGAGATGAAATTTGATATGGAGAGGTTAAATGAGATAAATATTGGTGGTGTTCCTATGCAGGATAAAGTCGTTTTTATGAGGCAGTTATCAACTATGGTTTCTGCAGGTCTTTCGATTACAAAGTGTCTAGAGATCCTTAAACAACAGGCTACTAACCCATATTTCCAAAGGGTTATCGTAGATGTTTTAGAATCAGTACAGGGTGGTATGAGTCTTGCAGAGTCTTTTAGAAATCAATCAGAAAATGTTTTCGATGACATTACTCTTAATCTTATCCAAGCAGGTGAAGAAAGTGGGAACCTAGATACTATCTTAGCAAGACTAGCAACTGAGCTCGAGGAACAAAAAAGTATGGGAGCAAAAATTAAATCAGCTATGATATATCCAGCAATGATACTTCTTGTTATTATTGCTGTGGTAGTAATAATGATGGTTGTATTAGTTCCTTCTATGTCAGATATGTATTCGGAGTTTGGAGCAGATCTTCCATGGGCTACGCAGTTTCTAATTGATGCAAGTGATTTTCTGCTTGGTTATTGGTGGGTAATACTCACACTCCTTTCTGTCCTAGTAATTGGTGGAAAGATGTTTCTAGATACAGAAAAGGGTAAGAATATTTTGGATAAAATGATATTGAAGATTCCATCAATAGGTATGGTTATTACAAAAATGCAACTCTCCAACTTCACTCGTATACTTTCTCTTCTTCTAAGTAGTGGATTATCAATTATTCAGGCATTAGAATTAACAGCCAACTCCTTAAGTAATTCTGTATTTAAACAAACCATTCTAGAAGCTAAGGAAGAAGTTAGCAAAGGAGGTTCATTGGCAGTTCCAATAGCTAGGAGTAAATATTTTCCGCTTATCGTTAGTCAGATGATTGCTGTAGGAGAGGAAACAGGGGAGATGGATTCTGTACTAGCAAAGGTATCTGATTATTATAAAGAAGAAGTAGACCATGCTACAGATAATCTTTCTGCTCTTTTAGAACCAATCATGTTAATTTTGATGGGTGGAGCCATTGGATTTATCGCTTTGGCTATATACATGCCTATGTTCCAACTTTCAGAGGTTATGTCGTTAGCTATTGACATAGTTTATACTCTAGTGTAATTTTTAATAAATAAATTAAAATCATTTAGTTATGGAGAAGAAATTTTATAAAGCATTTACACTAATTGAAATGCTTGTTGTCATGGGTATTATTATGATCCTCATAGGTGTTGGTGTTGCTGGTACTAGATATGCATTAGATAGTGCAAATAAGATTAAATTGCAAAATGCTGTAGATAACCTAAATCAAGCAATGCTTTCATACTATGCTGACGAAAGAGAATATCCTGCATTTACTAACTTCGGAACGACATTAGATACTGGTGGTGAACTAAATAAATATATGGAAACAGGAGAGTTTGATGGTGGTGCAGATTCTACATATTACTACTGGTTAGATAGTGTGGATGAGCAGACATTTCTAGTTTGTGTTTCGTTAGGAGGTCAGGATGATGAGAAGACTAAGGGTTTTTACTGTAATGGAAATGGATTTGGAGTAAGCTATTCAGGGATAGAAGATCAGAACATTGAAAATACTGGAGCTATGACAGATCCTTTGGGTACAGATCCAACTCAATTTGATGCAGTGACAGACTGGACAAATGAGGATAATGTATGGGAGGCTGCATAGTATAGATTTGCTATTCGGAATGAAGGCGCTCGTAAGAGCGCTTTTATTTTTGAATAATTTAAATCCTCTACTCTGATATAATAAAATCATGATATATATATATTTAATATTCTTTTTCCTTGTAGGTCTTGCTATGGCAAGTTTTCTGAATGCCCAAATGTATAGATGGGAAAAAGGGTATAAGTTTAAGAAACTACTTATTACACCTTCCCAATGTGAGAAATGTGGGAAGAAATTAAAGTGGTATGAACTAATACCAGTTTTTTCTTATATATTTCAAAAGGGGGTATGTAGTAAATGTAAAACTAAAATATCTATCTATCATCCAACATCAGAACTCTTCCTCTCTCTTTCTTTTGTTACTTTCTATTACATACAAGTCTCTTGGTATATGTATATAATCCTATGTTTCCTTTTCGTGATGTCCTATTGGGATTACTCTGTGATGGGAATACCTAAGATACTTGCACATTTACTACTCTCTTTCTCATGTCTGGTATATCTATTTAGATATATGAATAATGGATATCTTTTTGTAATAGAGAGTGGATTAACTCCGGCTATTGTATTTTCACTAATGTTTCTTTTGATGAATCTGTTCTATAGAAAGAAAAAGGCATTTGGTATGGGAGATATGTTTGTAATATTAGCGGTAGCGATGACCTTAACATGGAGACAAAGTATTGTGTTTGTATTTTCTTCTGTAATAATTGCATCCATATACGGAGTGATATATGCAATTAAGAAT
Source organism: uncultured Candidatus Saccharibacteria bacterium (assembly GCA_964648955.1). Taxonomy (GTDB): domain Bacteria; phylum Patescibacteriota; class Dojkabacteria; order SC72; family SC72; genus CAZYNJ01. The sequence continues at coordinate 15,396 of CAZYNJ010000008.1, forward strand.
AAAAGAAATCTTAAATTTCATGTACCATTTATTCTCTTCTTGACTATTGGTTTTGTAATATCTTTAATATTTGCTCTGCCCTCATATATCTGTTAGATTTTAAATATGAAGAAATATACTGCTTTTACCCTTATTGAAATGTTGGTTGTAATGGGAATTATAATGATACTAATAGGTGTTGGTGTAGCTTTAAGTAGATGGGCAATACAAAGAGCAAGCAGAATTGAGCATCAAAATGCGGCAGAAAATCTTTATGCGGCAGTTGTTGAATTCAAAAATGAAGAGGGGTATTTCCCGTTGTTAGGATCAGGAGGATTGAGAATAGAAGAGGAGTTTTTTGCATATGCATTAGGATACAGAGGTAATAATCCAGTACTGTTACCATATTTAAGCCAAGAAGAATTTGAAGGAGGAATAGATGCTACTTACTACTATGATGTGGATGATATAGATGGACAAGTAGTGCTAATATGTGTTTCTCTTGGAGGTTGGGATGATGAAGGAGATAAAGGGTTTTACTGTACTGGGAATGGGATTGGGTATCTTCCTACCAGTGGAGCAACTGAAATTACTCAACAAGATATATCTGCAGACAGTCCTATGGTACCAATTGTACGATCATTAGATGACTCGGATTGGACCAATGGTGCTGGATTTGCTGCTAGCCTAAATTAGAGAGTTGCTCAATCCCCTCCCCTATGCTAAATTTATAGTATTCAATTAATACTGCCTTACTTGATGTTTATACAAGGCAATGCAAAAAAATATTCTGCATTTACCCTAATCGAAATGCTTCTCGTTATTGGTATTCTTTCTGTACTTGGTACTGTAACAGCAGCTTCTTTCAGTGGATTACAGAGTTCGATCACACTTAATGAAGAATCTCAAAATATTTCTCAGGATATTAGAAATTTGCAAAGGTCAACAATGCTCTTAGAAAGAGGATCTAATGAGAGGTGGTTGTATGGGATAGGGATAGATTTTTCTACATATGAAACAAATGGAGAGTACAAGATGTTTAAATGGTGTTCTCAATATTCAGGATATGGATCTACAAAGACAAGAGGAGAATTACCAGATTTTGATAGTGATATTCTAGTGGGGATTAACAATGGGTATCTTCCTGTAACAGATTGGAGAGATGATTGTTCCATTGATGAACCAACAATTAGCTCCTATTTGGTAGAATGGAATACAGGGGTCCCTAATCTTACAGATGTAGGATTAGATCCAGAGATAATGACAGATGTAACATATCTTCTTTTTGAATCAGTTTCAGGGAGAGCATTTTTCTACAACTCATCTGGGGAACTTCTTAACTATGATAGTGATGGGGAGATGATAGCTTCTCCTGTTAATTTAGTGTTAGAGTTGAATACAAGGGCGACTACTAAAAGTATTACAGTTAAGAATCTTTCTGGTAGAATTTTAATTGAGGTGGAGGATGATGAATAAGGAAAGAATATATAAGGGATTAGGATTTATTGAAGCTCTGTTAGCTATTCTTGTAACGGGTATGGCTTCTGTTGCACTAATGGATATTGCAGCTAGGACAATGACAGATACAATACGAAATGAAATGACAGATACGATGACACAGTATGCAATAGAGGGGGCCGAGATTGTACAAGTGATTGCAGATAAAGAGAGATTAACGGGGAGAGATTTCTTTCCTGATGGTGCTCTACAGGCAAATAGGTGTTTTTTGATGGAGGAAGATGTGGAGGAACCATCTTTTCAGAAAGATGAAGAGAGTTTGTTTCTAGAATATGCATATTTAGAGAGAGAGGATTTTAAGGAATTAGCTAAGTTAGAAAGTGATGATCAATATTTCAGAATATTCTGTAGAACCGATGATATTGATGTAAATGGGAAGTTAGTGATTGGGAAGATAGTGGTAGGACTTGTTAATAGGTCTACGACGGTAGAGAATTATCAATTAGTATATGAACCAGGAGGAATAACTAATATTAAAGACTATGAACACTACACCATAGTAAAATTGTAAAATGAAAAAAGTAGATATACAAAATCGAATATATGAGGGTTTTAGTTTGATAGAGATGCTTGTGACTTTAGTCATTACTGGCTTTGTATTTCTTTTTGTAGCTACTACTTTAACTACATTAATCAGGGTGTCTAATATATCTACTGCTAAAACTACTGTTAGAAATGAATCAGAATTCATATTGGAATTGATTCGAAGGAATGTAAGAAATTCGAATGTTGGTGATGTATTAGTATTTGATACATTGGGTCGTGTATATAATGGGGAGGTAGTTGTAGAAATAGAAGCAGTAACTGGTTTTGATGATCCTTTAGAGGCAGGTACTGAAGGGAATGAAATACACTTCAGACCTAATGGTTATTCCAGATGGATATGTATCGGATATTTTGTAAGTTCTGAAGATTCTGAAATGGGATATATATTGAAATCCTCGTCAGATGATATATCTTCTGATCATAGTACATGTTTTGATCCCGAAGATTCTAACTATCAGAAGTATGCTATACAACTTAACTCTGAAGAAGTAGATATTAATAGCTTTAGAGTGAAATATA
>CAZYNJ010000009.1:0-2867 GCA_964648955.1 uncultured Candidatus Saccharibacteria bacterium
GAAAAGGATAAAGAAACAGCACCATTCTGAGGTGCTATATATACTTCTCCTAAAACAACTACATCATTAGTAGTAGCAATATATCCATTCTCTAACCAAATAGGTTCTACTTCCTCTTCCATTACAGGTAATTCAGGAATATCAACAACTACCTCTTCTATTGCAGGAATGTCAGCAACAATTTCTTCTATTACAGGTATATCAACAACATCCTCTGGTCCTGTAGCAATACCCTCATCAAGGATATCCTCTGATGTATCTATAGGTATATCTACCTCTATGACAGAAGTACTATCCTCAAGTATTAGTTCATCTAAAGCAAGAATTGGAGTTAAAAATGTTTGGGCAAAGAATGGAAGTAGTACAAGGACTTTAAGAACTTTACTACTTCTTTGTTTCGTGATTCTACGCATATATTGATGCTAAAAATTTAATAAATATTACACAGTAGTCATATATGGATCGTTGAAATAAAAAACCGATCCAGTATAATCTCTATGGCGACCAAAGAAAAGATTATATGTCAAAGCTTCCTATGTTATAACAATTACTATACCCATATTAAGAATACAAGTCAAACAGAAAAACAGAGGTTATGGGAGGAGAATGGTTGAAGTATTTCCACTCTTTGTAATAACATATACCCTATGTAATGCTCTTGTAAAGGCAACATAGAGGAGCCTAATGTTAAGCTCTGTTTCTGGATAATATTGAGAATTAAGATCTGCTATTATTATACTATCAAACTCTAACCCTTTTGCATTAGTTATGGGAAGAATCAATAAACCATCTTTGTAATCGTTCTCTTCATGACTAATAACACTCCTCCCAATGATATCTTCATAGGGTTTTAAGATACTGCAAATAGTATGAGCATGTTTCCTATCTTTACAAAGTACGGCACAAGTAATTGAACCTTTTTTAAAATCTTCTTTTATTGTTGAGACTAAATCTTGGAGGTCTTCCTTCTCTAGTTGTTCTATATCATCCGGATACTCCATTATCTTAACCTCATCTCCATGTCTTAATACAGCTTCGGGCAATTTATAACTTTTAGGAAATCGTTTTTTAAATATTTTATTTGCAAAATCAATAATTTCTACAGTAGTACGGTAACAACGATTAAGTTGATGATATGAGAAATTCTTAATACCGTCTTCTTTAAAAATATCTAACACCACATTCCAATCCTTTATGTAGAAAGGAGGAATAATACTCTGTGCTAAATCTCCTGCTAAAGTAATATTATTGTTCTTCGCAGTTTGGTAGAGAGTATAAGTTTGTATAAGGCTGAGGTCTTGAGCTTCATCTACTACAATATAATCATGTTTAAATTCTTGAGTACCTCTTAATCTGAAGAATATGTAAAGTATTGGAGCTAAATCCTCTATCCTAAACATATTGATATGACCTTCTTTCTTAAGGCCTTCCAATGAATATTTAGAAAGTTCTTTGGATACAAAATCACTTTTAAATAGTTTTTTATATATATTAAACTGATTAGTATTTCTTCTAAAATATTCTCTTATCTCTTTCCTTTTCTCTTCCCTATACCTTTGTGTTCTATTAAACATCCCTAATCTTTTATCATCAAAATCTCTCTGTGCAAAAGCATAATCCAAAGAAAGGTCTAACCTTTCCAAAAAGGATATTTGAGAAAAGTTTTCTCGTAGATATTGATAACGTTCTTTTACATCATCTTTTCTAGAGTAGGGGATATTCTTGAAAAGTTCTTCTTCATATTCGTCTAGATACTTATCAAGAAGATCTATAAATGCTTTTGAACCCTTATACTCTTTAAATTTTAAATTCTCTTCCTTTGGACTCAATATATATGAATCAGTCCAACTCATTACCGATTTAGCCCAGAAAAGATATGTTTGAGTTTGTACACCAGTAATACCTAGGTTAGGTAGAACATCCGAGATATAGTCAAGAAACATTGTGTTAGGGGCTATGATTAATGATTTTCTAGAATCAATACTCTTTTTGTGGGTATAGAAGAGATAGGCAAGCCTATGTAGGATAATTGTAGTTTTACCACTCCCTGCAACTCCTTGTATTACTACTGGTCTATTTATCTCCTCTCTAATTATCTCATTCTGTTGTGCTTGTATTGTAGATACAATATCTGTTAACTTTTTTCCTAATTTCCCTGTTAATTGTGCTAAAAGAAATTCATCTGCTACAGCGTTTCCACTTTTAGCATCATATATATTATTAATCCTAGCCTTACTAATCTGAAATTGTCTTTTTTGTTTTAGATTACCTTCTTGTTTTCCAAGGGGAGAATCGAAAAAAACACTTTCAGTTGGTCCACTGTTTTGATAGTAGATATTTGCAATGGGAGCTCTCCAATCTGTCACTAATGGAATTTGAGTTTCTTCATCCATTAAAGCAAATTTACCAATATATGTATTAATATCTCTTCTAAGAGTGGATTTAGTTGGAGAAAAAAGAATCTTTCCAAAGTAAGGAATATCTAGAGATATTAGTTCCCTATTTATTTCATTTACTTCATCCTGAATATTTTTAAGAATCTTGTTGTAGACGCCTACTGCCTCTTTTCTAGCATCCAAACTTGATTCTCTATCTATTCTCGCTATTTGTTTTTCTAGCTCAATTTCTAAGTCATCTATCCTTTTGAGATGTTTGTGAACAGTTTTTGTAAGAATATTAGTAACTTTCTCTAAATGGGGATATTCTTCTTTCTCAACTTGTGAGAGGTCTTTAGATTGGATATCAGAAAAATTAGCAACACTTACCAGATCCTTGTAAAGAGGATTTAAATATTGTTTAAAATCTTGCATATTGATTTGGGCTATTTAACAAGGAGCATTGTAACATGAAAGGTTGTTGCTATGCAA
>CAZYNJ010000009.1:2967-16985 GCA_964648955.1 uncultured Candidatus Saccharibacteria bacterium
AAGATAGGATAAGTAAGAAAGGTAATAAATAAAAAAGAGAGCTACACCGAAGTGGAACTCTCGAACGGTAAACTATCACACCAAGGTGGAATAGTTGAGTAGCAACATTATAACAACTTGTAAGTAGAAAATCAATATTAAAATTACCTCCCTCTAATACGTAGAGGGAGTCGTGGCTTAACGCCAATTGATTAAGTATATCATTCTAATAACTAATGTCAATTGAAATATCCTTTAATTATTAAGATATTGACAAAAGGAAAGATGCTTAATTTTTAGTCTATTTTTGTTATCTCTCCACCCCCTAAACATTCTTTTCCGGAGTAAAGGACAAGACTCTGTCCTTCAGATGGTAACCATACTTCGTGTTTTAATGTGAATCTACCTGAATTATCATCCCATTCAATAGTGGTAGGGACTTCTTCTGAATGATATCTAATTACAGCTTTAAGGTTTTTTTCTGAACCAATATTTGATTTATTAATAAAATGAAAGTCTTTTACAAGGAAAGTATTCTTCCACAAAGCATTATTCTTTCGTCCTTTAGCTACAAAAAGAATATTTTTTTCTAAATCTCTTTCACAAACAAAATACGGTTTATCTAAACCACCAATATCTATACCTTTTCTCTGTCCAAGAGTGTAATTAAATATTCCATCATGTTTACCAACCACTTTCTCTGTATCAATATCTATAATATCCCCTTGCTTAGAACTAATTGAACTCTTTAGAAAATCCTGGACAGTAATACCTTTCAGGAAGCATATTTGTTGACTATCTTTCTTCTCTTTCGAAGGTAGATCTAATTTCTTTGCAATATTTCTAACCTCTTTTTTTGTTAGATTGCCAATTGGAAATATTGTTTTCTTTAAAATATTTGAAGTAAGCTGATTAAGGAAGTATGACTGATCCTTATCTAAATCCTTTGATTTGTATAACTTACCATTCTTTGTTTGAGCATAGTGTCCAGTAGCAATATATTGAGCGCCCCTATTAAAACATTCTTTTGCAAAGAGGCTAAATTTAAAATCCCGATTACAGTTAATACAAGGATTGGGGGTTAAACCTTTGGAATACTTTTCTATAAAAGGGTTAATAACTAAATCTTTGAATTCATCAATGAGAGAGATACTAAGAAATGGAATATCTAGGAAGTCAGCTACACTTTTTGCAATATCTTCTTCCTGTTTTGAATATTGTCCAGCACAGCTGTCAGGGTCTATATTTTTAAAAAATACCCCAGTAACATCATATCCTTCCTTGAAGAGTAGGTATGTGCTTACAGAGCTATCTATGCCTCCCGAGAGAGCTAAAAAGACTTTCTTTTTCATATTAGAGAGTATATCATTATACAATATGAATGCCCAAGTAAAGCTACTAATGTACATAGGAATGATTTGTTTAATCTTCTATTTTGTTCAGGATAGGTTTGATATTTTCGACATTCAATTTATATCCGATATGCAAGATGAGAAAGTTGTTGAGAAAGATGAAACCTCAGAGGACTTTTTGATAGAGAGGGGGGAGTTAAAGATTCTAAGAGGGGATGGGATGGAGGTTAAGGTCGATGTAGATATTGTAGATACAGAAGAGGAGAGAACTCAGGGGCTAATGTATAGAGAGAGTTTAGGTGCTTTTAGCGGTATGCTTTTTATCTTTGATGAGGAAGCTGATAACTCCTTTTGGATGAAAAACACTAAAATATCATTAGATTTAATATTCTTCAATCAAGAGAAAGTAATTATTGATATTATTGAAAATGCACAGCCGTGTACAGAAGGACATATATGTCCTTCCCTGAGGCCTCAATTTGAATATATGTATTGTTTAGAGGTTAATGCAGGGTTTGTGGAAGAGAACAGGATTGATGTGGGAGATAGTATAGAGTGGGTAGTAGAATAGTATGTTAGAATGAAAATTGTATTTAAACTAGAGCATGTAAATAGATGATACAAGGAATAGTTGATTGGTTAGAAACAGTTATTCTAACAGTAGGATATCCAGGAGTTTCATTTGCAATGGCATTGGAGAGTTTTTTCCCTCCGATACCCAGTGAAGCATTAATGCCTTTTGTAGGATATATGTCATATACAGGAGAATTGAATATTTATATTACTATTGCAATTACAACAGTGGCTAGTTATGTAGGTACCCTACCTTTCTATTTTATTGGATATTTAGGAGAGTCCTCTTTTGAGAAATTTTTACGGAAGTATGGAAAATATCTTTTTATTAGTGACCAAGCTATAGACAAGGTTTTCGGATTGTTTGATAAGTATGGCAACAAAATTGTTTTTCTAGGTAGGTTAGTTCCTACTGTAAGATCATTGATATCTTTTCCTGCAGGAGTTGCAAGAATGAAGTTTTTGATTTTTTCACTCTATAGTCTTGCAGGATCCTTAATATGGAGTAGTATTTTTGTTCTGGCTGGATATTACTTGGGGGATGGATGGGAGAAGGCTATAGTCTGGATATCTGGGTATGAGAGGATTATTATGATTCTTCTAGTTATTGGCTTTATAGTATATGTTGGATATTTTATTTCCAAAAAACTACAGAAAAAAAAGGTAAAGAATTAATATCATTATTGAAGAATTCCCTTAAGAAGAGACCTTCCTGTCATTTCACTAGGTTGAGGTATCCCCATTATATGTAGTACTGTTGGTGCTATATCCTTCAATGCACCATATGGTAACTGTTGTTTGGGTAGTGTTGGATCTACAATTATTAATGGAACAGGATTTAAAGAATGTTCTGTATCTATCTCCCCCGTCTTTGTATTAAGTAACTCTTCTGCGTTTCCGTGGTCTGCTGTAATTATCACTGTACCTCCTTTAGCTACAAATGCTCTTACAAGTGAATTTGTATATGTATCTACAGTAGTAATAGCTTTCATAGTTGCTTCAATATTTCCTGTGTGTCCTACCATATCTGGATTAGCGAAGTTTAGAAGTATAAAATCATACATATCTGCTTGTATTCTACCTAGAAGGGTTCTAGTAACTTTCTCTGCGTTCATTTCAGGCTGTAGGTCGTATGTAGCAACATTTGGAGAAGGAATTTGAAATCTATCTTCCCCTTGATATGTTACATTCATACCTCCATTGAAGAAATATGTAACATGAGGGAATTTTTCAGATTCTGCAATTCTTAACTGTCTTAGACCAGCAGTAGAAACTATTTTACCTAAAGGTAAGTGGATATATTGCTTTGGAAAGATTAGATTAGGAGGGAAACCTTTCTTATACTCCATCATACTTGCAAAGAAAAAATTCTTTATTGTCTTTCTTTTAAATTTATCAAATTTAGGACGAGTAAAAGCTTCTGAAAGCTGTATAGCTCTATCAGCTCTGTAGTTCATAAAAATAATAGAGTCATTGTCATTGATAATGGGATTCTTATTCGTAGAAATCAATGAGGGTTGTATGAACTCATCTGTAAAGCCAGATTCATAGTTTGCTGATATTGCTTGTTGATATGAGGAGTACCTAGTCCCAGCTCCTTCTGTAAGTAATTTAAATGCTTTTTCAGTTCTATCCCATTGCCTGTTTCTATCCATTGCATAGTAGCGACCACAAAGAGAAGCTATCTTTCCAAGACCTATTTTCTTGCAATGTAGAGTTAGGGCGTCGATATATAGTTTTGCAGAATCAGGAGGAGAGTCTCTACCATCTGTAAAAGCGTGAATGTAGACATTCCCTGAAAAGTTTTTCTTAGCAATATAGTTTAGAAATTTAACAAAATGATCAATATGAGAATGTACAGCACCATCACTTAAACAACCCATGAGATGTATATTACTTTTATACTTCTGTGCATGCTCTATTACTTTGTTAAAAACAATATTGTTATCTAAGTATCCTTTTTCGATTGCTCTATTAATTCTTGGAAGATTCTGATTAACCAAACTTCCAGCACCAATACTTAAATGTCCGACCTCACTATTACCCTTTACATCATGAGGTAAGCCTACAGCTTCTCCAGAAGCTAGAAGATATGTATGTGGATTAGTTGTCCAAAGAGAAGAGAGTTTTTCAGGTTTAGCTTTTACAACAGCATTTCCCTTCCCTGAAGGAGCAGCTCCCAATCCATCTAATATTATTAATAGAACCTTTTTCTTCATTATTAATATGGCAGTTTTAATATTTCTTTCTAAATTCTTCTCTATATTGTGGCATAAATCCCATTTTTATTCTATAATATCGCTCGTAATATTAAATTCCATAGAACTATGAATACAGAAATACTAAAGAAAGTAGAAGAGAGTCAGTACAAGAAACGACCAAATGTAAGAGTTGGAGATACTGTCAAACTTCATCTCAAGATCAAGGAAGGTGAGAAAGAAAGAACACAGATTTTTGAAGGTGTTGTAATTGCAAGAAAGGGTTCTGGATTAAGTTCAACACTAACTGTTAGAAAAATCTCATACGGAATAGGGGTAGAGAGAATAGTGCCTTTCCACTCTCCTCTTTTGGAAAAGATTGAGATTGTTAAAAGAGGTACTGTTAGAAAATCCAAACTCTACTATCTTAGAAAGAGGGTTGGAAAGAAAGCTTTAAAGATAGAGAACGTAAAAGATGTATATATGGTCGATGAAGAAGATGTGGTAGTTCCGGAAACAGGAAAAGCAGAAGTAATGGAAGAGGATGTTGAAGAGGAAACGGCAGATGCGATTGTAGAAGAGAAAGAAAAGGAAGAGGTTAAAAAAGAAACCAAAACAGAAGCACCTAAAAAAGATGAAACTTCTAAAGAAGAAGTAAAGAAAGAAGAATAGTTACTCTTTGCGGGAGTAGTTCAATTGGTTAGAATATCTGTTTTCCAAACAGAGGGTTGCGGGTTCGAGTCCCGTCTCCCGCTCCAGAAGGAATTAATCTATTCAAAATTTAATCAGATATTTCCCTGCCCCATATAAATATTATGGTAAAGGATAAAAAAACAAAAATTGATTTAAAAGAAACATCCCCTTACACTGACATTCGTCAAAGTTTAAAAGAACGAGAAAAATTCATCATCAAAACATTCAAGTTAATATTAGGGAGAGAATCAAGTTCTCGTGAATTAAGCTACTATAAATATGGAGAGATGACAGAGAAAGAGATAAAGGAGGAGCTATTGAATGGAGAGGAGCATAAAAAGATAGTAAAGGATGCAAAGGAGAACGCTAAACTTCAGAGAAAAATTGAGATACTGGAGAATAAGGAGGAAAGATTTGAAGGATTGATTAATGATAAAGCTATAGAGTATAGAGAGTTAACTAAACTTTTACAAAGTAAGAATCAAGAGATTAAAAGATTGAGAGAAAATGAGAGGAATATCTATAATCAAAATAAAGGATCAAGAGGGAAAGATGTAGAGAAGATATTGCCTGGATATTCATTTGAAGATAATCAGTCATATAGCCAACCAACTCCTACAAGAGTATCTTTAAAGCACAAGCCTGATATTTTTGATAAAATAAGGAACATTTTAAAAATAGAATAGAAATATTAATCACTGCCTCAAAGAATAATAATATGAAAACACTAGGAGAAAAAATCTATGAGGCTCGTGATAGAGAGAACATGTCTCAAAGGAAGTTAGGGCTTCTTTTGGGAATTTCCGATAAGACAATAAGCTCGTATGAGAATAATAGGACTAAACCAAGTGTGGAGATACTTTCAAGAATTGCTAAAGAGCTAAAGAAACCGATAGGATACTTTTTGGATGAAAGTCTGGTTACTACTGGAGATAAGGTCGCTATTGTCAAATCAAAGGTAGAAGAACTAAGAAAAGAAATCCTCAAGTTAGAAGAAAGATTGAAAGAAGAGAAGAGTTAAATCTCTGGTGGCTTTAGATATTCGGTTAATACTATCAAGAGTTTCTTTCCTCCGACATATATTCCAAAGCCTAATCCCCCAAAACCAATAATTATTAGAAATATCTTTACAATATTAAAGACTTGATAGTTAGTTTCGTGCGGATCGACTATTAAATTCTCATCGAATTCAATTAGGATACTTTCTGAAGAAGTGTAATTACTTTCTCTCTGCCAAGCAGTAACATTAGCAACAATTTCATAAGAACCCGAATTAGTCGGTTTCACCCTTACCTTGTATTCATAGGTCTCTCCTTTGATCATAGAATCAAAGAATTCTGGATGTTTGATTTTAATATTAACGTCATCAGCAAGGTTCCAGGTAACCTGAGTCTTAACAGGAGTTTCATTTGGAGTAATTCTTATAGTTAATGGGACATATTTATCAAAACCAGATTGAGATCCCATTTCTATCTCTAATGTATAGAAGTTTTGGGATAAATAACTTTCACTAGTAGAAGTATCCTCAATTGGGACTTCTTCTACGACAGTTGTTTCATCTAGTGTGCTTTCTTCGTACAGATCTTCAAACTCGTCTGAAAAAATAGGGGATATTAAGAGAAAAGAAAACAGGATTCCTAAAAATAGTTTCATCTTAGTAGTGTTACCAAACTCATTTTATATATCTCGAATGCTTTAACGGAATCTTCTTTAGAGACTTCCAAATCATCGTGGACTACAGAATTCCTAATTTTATGTACATCCCATATTTTCTCATATTGTTTCTTTGAGAATTTCTTCTTTGCTAGTTTTAAGTTAGTTCCACAATTTTCTCTATTTGAGAAATATACCTGTAATGCTTTTGTTAATATATTATCCATTTTGATAAAGGCATCTCTTCTCGCAGAAAGGTCATCACTTACTGCTTTACTATATATCCTAGCAAAATCTTGATAAAGTTCAGCTTTTCGAGATACAGATATTCTTCTACTAGGAGAACCTGCAAGGAGAAAAAGCAACACTATTAGAAAAAGAACACTAATTGTAATTATCAATGTTGTATTCATTGTAGATATCTCTTGTAAACCAAGTATACCAGAAATACAACGGCTAGGAAGACAATTAATATTACAGTATATGAAATCATATTAACCCAGATAGGAGTTAATATATTTAAGGAAGATTCTATATCTATTGTTTTAAAGTATTGGCTCTCCGAAGATCCTAAAATCGAGACATTGATATCAACAGGGTTCCCTACATCTAAAATCTTACTAGTGGGAATGTTAAAGGGAATAGAGATCTCTTCGCCAGGTAACAGTAGGAGAGTTTTCTCATTCGATATTAAATCTATATGATTAGAAATTGGGATGTTTTCATTTTCAATAGAAAATTGTGTCAAAGGAATGTTTCCAGTATTTTTGATATAAATACTACCTTTTATAAAATTCCAAATAGCTAGATTTTCTTGAAAAAGGATTTCTGCAGTAAAACTAAAAGATGGGGTCGTTTCTGAATTAGTACTTTGAACTCTGAAATCATTTTCAGTATAGAAGGCTAATTTAGGAGATACAGGACTCTTCCCTCTAGATATTATTTTGATATGATCTTTTAAAGAACTTTGGTAGAGATCTACATTTTTGTAATCTTCGAGGAAAGGATCTAAAGATATCCATGATTGTTCAACAAGATCATAGTATTCACACCAAGAATGAAAAATACCATCCTCTGTAATACCTGAGATATCTGTTAGATATCCAATATTCATTCGAGAAGGGATACCATAGTGACGAAATGTAGCGACACAGAGATCTGCATAGTCATCGGCATCGGATTTGGAGACATTTTCTAACACCAGAGAAGCTCCATCCCTTGAGCCTCCTTGTAAAACAGTAGTAGATGATTTGTCTACCTCCAATCTATTTACAATATATTTATAAATTGCTTTGTAAAAAGATTCTCTATTAGTATCATTTTTAAAATCGTCGATACCTTCGAAATCAGAAGGGAGATCTATCCAGTTCCTGTCAATATATCTATTAATATTTGAAATCTCTTGGTCGTTTGATATATTCCAATAACTGAACTCTTTTAGCAGGAATGGGTTTGTAGGTTTCTCTATCTCAAAACTAGAATCAAGCAGGAGTATCTCTCCTTTAATACTAACATCTATCTGCTCATTAGATTCTATAATATATGAAACTGTTAAATTCCCTTCCTCGTCTCTACTCGATAAGTCGGGGAGGGGAGTTAGAGATTCTAAAATGAGTGTTTGAGTAATATCATCTTGAGGGAGTGTAACATCATATGTCTGAGGATCCTTTAGCGAATTACTTAATGCTCTTGTAATTGTAAATTCATAAGTTACAGAATCTCCGAGTACTAAAACAGTCATATCTGAAGAGGGGTTAGAGATTTCCGCTTTATAAAAGTTTCCTTGTCCAGAAAACTTTGAAAGCGTATTGGATGACCATACGACATTCCCCATATCTTTTGGATATATGATTGAAATATAATCAGTGGAGATACCAGTTAGTTTGGACTCAATAGAGATACGACCACCTTGTATATCCAAAGGAGTAGTATATGCAACTCTTAAAACTATATCTTTCGAATCAGAAATAACTAAGTCTGTGAAAGTAATAGCAATATCGGTTGCATTGTTTCTATCATAGACCGAAAAGTCTAATTCTTTTGTAGAATTAATCAGAGATATCGTTGGTTCTATTCCTTCCTGAGGAATTGTAATTGTATAGAAAGAGAGGACTCTTGGGTTTCCATTAGCCTTAATCGAAATGTCTGCAATTGTTTCTACTTCCCTGTTTCCTAATACGGTATGTTCTAAGGAAGCAGAGATATCGAACTCTTCAGCAGAGTATAAACTTGAAGAAAGAGAAAAAAAGGAAGTAAATAAAATACTAAAAAATATCAGCGTTTTTTTCAAATAACCAAGTATATCTTTCATAGTTTCTTAATATTTGTCTAATTAGAGGGGTTTTTGGAGTTATTCCCTTTTCTTGAAAGATTTTATTCCAATCGACCTCTTCTATTTCATTAACTATTTTATAGGAAGGATTGCGTACTGTCTCCTGTTTTGCATTCTTCCTTATTACATAATAGGCCATGCCGTTCTTCTCATCAAGAACATTCCGAGAGTTGCTCTTATGAGAAGAAATCTCTACAACAATTAGATTACCATTTTGTCTTGTATTAATCATTGTATAGGAGAAACCTGCAGGAATGATAACCTTATCACCCTTTATTACTATTTTCTTTACAATTTTATGATTATCAGCAGAACTATACTTCTGCATTAATATAATACCACCTCCATAAACCATTTCTATCAATCTAGGGTATTTCTCAGACCTGTTAGCAAGAGTTTTAACATATTCTATACCTGCTAGATTAGCTTGAATAGAATAGAAATTAACTAAAAGTTTCTTTTCCTTAAAAATATTCTCTCCATCTAGATCTTCCCACTTTGTATAAAAACACTGAGGACAATTAAGGGATTTATTTAGAAGTTGTGGACGTATTTGATCAATGTTTACTGTAGAAACATTTTTGAATTTCAATCCTTGGGGCTGAAGATCTATTCCATTGTATGATAAGGGGATCCCTGATGATTTTCTTAAATCTATTTTTGCCATAAGGCCATTATTATATCACACACATACCGTTTCACAAAGAATTTACACTAATCTCCTGTGTGAAAATGCTTTTACTAACTCAGAAAGTACGAATGCAATTACTATGTAAAACACTAAGGCAACTAAAGGAGTAAGTTCCATTGTAAAATTATCAATCTGAATAGATTGAGCAATAATTCCTTCAAATGGAGTGATAAACATTGTACTAATATCATATATCCAACTCACAAATGTATTTGATTGATTAGCACCTAATATTAACAATATTATTCGCATTACAATACTAGCTTCGATTAGAAGATCTAGAGCGTAAAGAATTTTAAAAAGCAAGGAAAGCATCTTTTATTTTTTTAAATATTAAATATCATCTAAGTTATCTACATAGTATTGTAACTCATTCATAAAATTTGTTACACCATTTGCCCAAAGATGTGCAGGATTCTCTCCACAAGGAGGACAATATGTGGATTCAATATCAAAAGGTGTTAGAGTTGTTCCATATCCAACAGCCAATCTACTAGTTACTGTCATTATGCCATCATTCCAACTAGTGAACAGGCTATAAGCACCATTGGGACCTCCTCTCCATCCCCAGCCATTGTTTGAAAGATATGGTATTAGATTTCCAAATGCAGATTCTACTCCAGAGATAGAGGCAACAAGTCTCCAGTCTAATCCATATTGATCAGCTTCATCAACCAAAGTCTTAGCGTAAGGAGCCATTGGAGAATGATAGTCATCTAAAAACTTCCTCATGGCAACAATTCTAGGATCAATAGTTACATACTTAGTATTACTATGAATACTTTTGAGAGGCATCTCTTCAAAAAGGGAGGATAAGCTGTAATTAGATTGTATTGAAGATGGGGAAGATATTAGATCTAGAGAATTAGCTTCTGAGTTATCAAAATTTCTAGCATATACGACAATTTGTGAATTTAAAAGAGCTAATAATTTAGGGGCAATAAAGAAAAAGTAAGAAACTACCAAAAGGGAAAAAGGTACGAGGAGTAATACAGAAAAGACCTTTCTAGGACTTGTTATAATCTTTTGTTGGAGTTTAGTCTTAGATTTTGTCATACTGTATTTAGTATATCAGATTGTCGGGGGATGTACTGATCCAAAAAAATATGTTTACACATTTACACTTACATACGGAATACTCTTTGTTGGATGCAACGACTAGGATTCCAGAATTGATAGAGAAGTTAAAGGATTCAGGAATGAAGTCTTGTGCTATCACGGACCATGGGAATATGTACGGTGTTTATAAATTTCAAAAAATGATGAAGAAAGAGGGTCTTAAACCAATTATTGGTTGTGAGATATATGTTGCTCCTAGAGAGATGGAAAAGAAAGAACACGGGATTGATAACAAGTATTTTCATTTAATTCTACTAGCAAAGAATTTAGAAGGGTATAAAAACTTAATGAAGATCGTTTCAATTGCACATATGGAGGGTTTTTACTACAAACCCCGTATAGATTTCGAAACACTATCTAAATACACAAAAGGACTTGTTGTAACATCTGCCTGTCTATCAGGTCCTCTCGCTATCCCTCTAAGAGAGGGTAATTACAAAGAAGCCCTCAAAGTAGCGAAGAGGTATGCAAAGACCTTTAAAGATAATTTTTACGTCGAGATACAAAGAAATGGAATGGAAGAACAAGATGAGGTCAATAAGGGATTAATTAAAATAGCAAAGGAATTGGAATTACCATTAGTTGCTACTTGTGATGCCCACTATATAGATAAGAAAGATGCTGAAATACAAGAAATTCTTTGGTGCATAGCAGATGGTAGAACGTTAGATGATCCAGAAAGAAGGATGATGCCGACCAACGAGTTCTATGTAAAAACTCCAAAAGAGATGGAGAAACTTTTTAAGGATATGCCGGAAGTTATAGAAAATACTCAAAAGATTTCAGACCAGATAGAGGAATACGATATTACATTTGGAAGGATAGAGCCTCAATATCCAGATCTCCCCAAGGGTAAGAATGCAAGAGAATATCTTAGAGATTTAACGATAGAGGGAGCAAAAAAGAAATATGGGAAGATTAATAAGGATTTACAAAAAAGAATAGATTATGAATTAGAAATAATAGATGATAAAGGATATGACCATTACTTTTTGGTTGTTAGAGACTTCATCATGTTCTGTAGGGATAATGGGATTGTAGTTGGGATGAGAGGTTCAGGTTGTGGTTCTGTAGTTGCATATTCAACAGATATTACAAATATCGAACCAATAGGGTGGGAACTTTACTTTGAGAGATTTTTAAATCCTGAGAGAGATTCTCCCCCCGATTTTGATATTGATATTGCTGATCAGAGGAGGGATGAACTTATTCAATATGCTATTGAAAAATATGGAGAAGAGAATGTAAAACAAATTGGAACATTTAGTAAATTGCAAACAAGACAAGCCCTTAGAGATGTTTCTAGAGTGATTGGAGTTGATTTAGCAACAGCAGATGAATTATCAAAAATGGTTGAGATTGTTTTTGGGAAAGCTAAAGGGATTGAATATATGGTCGAACATAATCCAGAATTTAGAGATATTATCAATAGCTCTAAATTAACTAGAAAATTAGCAAGTATTGTTAAGAAAGTTGCTGGTCTTTGTAGAGGGGTGTCTACTCATGCATGTGGAGTAGTTATCACTCCTGGACCTGTCATTGAATATTGCCCAATTCAAAGAGATGCACATGGAGGAGGATTAGGAATGACACAATATGAAATGTCTGATGTTGAACCGGTAGGTTTAATGAAATTCGATTTTCTTGGTCTTAGAAATCTCCATGTCATTGGAAAAACAATTAAGAAGATAGAGATAGATACTGGAGAGAAAATAGATTTACAAAAGATAGACCCTAAGGATAAAGAGACATTCAGAACAATACAAAGTGGACATACCGTAGGAATATTTCAGATGGAGAGTGATGGTATGAGAAGAACAATAAAGGGATTACAACCGGAATCCCAAGAAGAGATTTGTTACATTCTCGCTGCATATCGTCCTGGACCTATGCAATTTATCTCTGAATATATTGCAGTCAAGAATGGAGAGAAAGATCCTGAGTATCTCTTCGAGGAATTAGAGTCCATTCTCTCTATTACCAATGGAGTGATCACCTACCAGGAACAAGTTATCCGTATTGCTACAGATATTGCAGGATATACAATGGGATCTGCTGATATTCTTAGAAAAGCAATGGGAAAGAAATTAATGGATGTTATGGAGAAAGAAAAACCAGTATTTATAAAAGGCGCCATTGAAAAAGGTTTTGAAGAAGAGAAGGTTAAAAAGCTTTGGAAAAACTTAGTACAATTTGCAAACTATGGTTTTAATAAAGCACATAGTGCATCATATGCAACAATTGCATATTGGACTGCATATTTGAAAACACATTACCCATTAGAATTCATGGCAGGGCTTTTAGAAGGAGATCTTGATAATTTCGATAGGATAATATTGGATCTAGGAGAGTGTGAGAGGTTGGGTATAAATGTTCTACCTCCTACAATTAACAAGAGTAGTTTCTACTTTACGATTGAGAATAAGAAGGATATTAGATTTAGTTTGGCAGCAATAAAGAATATAGGTGAGGATGTAATAAGGAAGATAATTAAAGAGAGAGAAGAGAATGGAGAATACAAACATTTAGATGAATTTATACATAGAACTTACAAGGTTAATGTCCCCAAAAGAGTCCTTGACTATTTAACCATGGCTGGAGCTTTAGATAAATTTGGGGATAGAGCAGCACTTTTAGAATTAATTCCTCAAATATATGAAAGAGAAAAGAAAGCTAGTAGTTCCTTAGCTGCAGGGCAGATAGACATTTTTAGTGTTAATGGAGAAGAGCAAGAGATTAAAAAAACACCTCTTTCAGATGTAAAAGCTTTAACACAAGATATTCTCCAATGGGAAAAGGAGCTTCTAGGTCTCTATTTCTCCAGTCATCCATTAGACACACTTCAGGAATTTTTAGAAAGTAAAAAAGTTCTTCCAGTAAGAGATGTTTTAGAAAAGAAGAATAGGGATATGGTTGTACTTGGGGTAATGATAACTAAAATACGAAAGATTACAACAAAAAAGGGAGATAGGATGGCATTTCTAACAGCAGAAGATAAGTCTGGACAGATAGATATAATTGTATTTCCTAGGAAGTATACTGAGATAAATGGCACATTAGAGGAGAATAAACCTATGCTTTTAGTAGGGAGGCTTAATGTTAGAGATGGAGAGAAGAGTATTGTTTTAGAGAAGGCTAAGTATATTGATATTAGTAAGCATAGTTCTAACTTTAAGGGTGTCACCTTTAGAATCAGAACTGAACATACAGAGGAAGAGATTGAAGAATTAAAGGAATTTATTAAATCATCTAAGGGAGATCTTCCTGTAAAACTTATCATTAACAATGGGAAGAGTAAAAAGACAGTAGTGTTAGGAAAGAAGATTGATATGAGTGAAGATACTAAGAGGTTTTTAAGAAAGTTTTAAGGAAACAGAACAAGATACACATTATTGAAAGGGGGAAGGATAGAATCCTGTCTGTTTTTT
>CAZYNJ010000010.1:0-8920 GCA_964648955.1 uncultured Candidatus Saccharibacteria bacterium
CTTGGTATGAGCAAGGAGTTAACAGAGGAAGAGAAGAAAGAGATAGAGGAAGAATATGATGTAAAGTTTGTAGATGATGTGTCTGGGGGGAATGTTTATGTGATTGAGACAACAGGGGAGAGTGATTTAGATTCTTTAGAAGATAGTGATATCGTTGATTCTGTGGAGATTGATGCTCCTGTTAAGATGTTTGCAGATACGATTGATTGGGGAATATCTAAGATAGGGGCTAATGAAGTATGGGAAGATGGAGATGGAAGTGGTGTTATCATTGCTGTTATTGATACGGGGATACAATTAAATCATCCCGATTTAGTTAGTAACATTGTTTCTGGTTATGATTTTACTAATGGTGATACTGTCGCAGATGATGATAATGGACACGGAACTCATGTCGCAGGGATAGCGTCTGCTATGAGTAATGGAGTGGGAACAATTGGTGCTGGGCATTCGGCTAGATTAATGCCAGTAAAGGTTTTGAATGCTTCTGGTTATGGATATTTATCAGATGTTGCCAAAGGTATATATTTTGCAGCTGATAACGGTGCTAGGGTTATAAATATGAGTTTAGGGAGTAGTTATGATTCTGATATTCTTAGGAATGCTGTGCTATATGCGAGTAGAAAGGGTGTTCTTTTAGTTGCAGCAGCTGGTAATGATTATGGATCTCCTTGTTCATATCCTGCTGCTTACAGCTCTGTCGTATGTGTTGTGGCTACAGATAGTAATAATAGGTTAGCGAGCTTTAGTAATGTAGGTGGTGAATTAGCAGCTCCTGGAGTGTCTAACTATTCAACATATAAAGGGAGTACATATAAGTACTTAAGTGGAACTAGTATGGCGTCTCCTCATGTAGCAGGCGCAGCAGCGGTTATTATGAGTGCATGTACTGATTGTACAACAACAGAGGTTAGAGATATTTTAAGGAATAATAGTGTTGATTTAGGAGAAGTTGGACAAGATATCATCTTTGGGTATGGATTGGTAGATTTAGTTTCCTCTATTAATGAGATTACAGAGGAAGAGATAGTAGATGAGCCAATAGAGGAGGATGATTTAGAAGACAATGTTCCTATTGATGATGAGCTTGATACAGAGGAAGAAGAAATAGAATATGTGAATCAAAATATTCTTATTGTAGAACCTTCTCTAACTAGGAATAGAAGATATTTACATGAGACAGAGGAGGATATCGTTATTAAATTTGCATTAGACCCAGTAAGTGATCATTCTTCACTTGAATTAATAACGATTCTTTTGGATAACAAGAAAGTTTATACAACTAATGAGCAATCAGGTGAATACATTATAAAACTAGAAGATTTAACTAATACGCAATATTCTGTAAAGGTTCAAGCGAAATTCTTGAATGGTACAGTTAAGCAAGAAAGAATGATTATAGATCTTACTTACTTAGATAGATTTCAAGTAGATGGAAGAGGTAAAAACAAAATAGTATTAGGAATATCAACCTTTTTTACTAGTATATTAGGAAGATAATATGGTGCAGGATATGCTATTTGTATGATAGTTCCCTACTTTCAGTATAGAAGGATCCAAGGCGATATCCTTTTCCTTGAACTGTCTCTATAACAGGAGATCTCTCTTCTCCAAATTTTTTTCTAATCCTACTTATCATTGTATCGACAGCACTTTGATTAATATCTCTATTGTAATTCAGTATATTACTCATAATATAATTTCTACTTAGCACAGATCCATGTGCTTTCATTAAAAGTAAGAAAAAATCAAATTCTGTACGAGTTAAATATATCTCTTTGTTTGCTCTAAAGAGTCTTCGTTGACTTGGTCTTAATAGAATATCTTTTAACTGTATCTCTGGTCTTACATAATTATCACTTAGTAGTTTATTAACCTTAGCAAGTAAAAGAGGTAGGTTTATGGGTTTTCTATGTAATATATTCGCACCTGTATTATATGCTTTTATCTGTTCCTCAATTGTAGGATGATTTTGGATTAGGATTATAGGAGTATTACAACCTTTCTCTCTAAAAAATTTCATATCATTTAGTAATCTCTCAAACTTTCCTTCCGCTGGATCAATTATTATCAATTGATACTTATTTGTTAAAGCTTCTTTCAAACCTAAGGTTCCACCCGAGATTAATTTAACAGCAAATTTCTGTTCTTCTAGAAATCGAGATAAGGACCTTAAAAGCTTTTTATTACTTCCGATTACCAATATTTTGGTTCTAATTCTTGTATTCATCAAAGGTGTCAGGTTGTTAGTTACTAGATTCTATAGTGAATAACTTACAAAAACCTTACGATATTGTTAAAAAAAGACTAGGTAGCATATATATACCACCTAGTGTCAAAATTAAGAACAATCTTCTTAATTAATTATTTCCATTTCCAGAGGATCCGCTATCTGAAGATGAACCAGAACTTCCTTTGTCTATCGAGTTCTCAAATCCACTTACAGTTTCTTTTACTTTGAGCTTAGTGTCTTCTCCTTCTACTTGTGTTTGTACTTTCTCCATTACCTTGATATGCTCTTGTGCTTTTACTTCATATCTATTTTGTACTTCTTCCATAGCTCCAGTCATCTCTCCTTCCCCTGAATCAATTTTAGACTGTGTTCGAGCTCTTTGAGTATCAACTTTTTCTGTAGCTCCGAGAATAAGTTCTTCATCGATAACGTCGGCATCAGCAAGTACTTCTAACTCTTCCACTCTTTCATCTAATATCTCTGCCTCTAATTCTGCTAAGGCAACCTCATCAAAAGTTACAAGTCTTTCAACAGCTTCTGCTGCTAAGTCAATAGGATAGAGGAAATTATCAGGACCAGCTGCATCGGCTTCTCCTACTAGATACCATCCACCTATGCCAAGGCAGATTATTACGGCAAGTACAATATAAAGAAGTTTCTTCATTGTTTAATGAGGAATTAATTTAGATAAGAAAATATAACATAAAACTTATCAAGACTTCAATACTAATATTAGTTCCCTAAATTGATAATAAACTTGTCTACCAGGTAAAGATAATCCCAGAAGGAGATTAATAGCTGCTGTTTTTCCATTGGGACAAATAATTGGACATTTGCTAGTAGTAGTGGAGCAGATGATGTTAAGTTTGAATTCTCTAAGGATGGTACTGCATGGACAACTGTCCTATTAGCAAATACTCTATATACTCTTGATACTAATGTAGCCCAGAGTGCTACACGGAGTGTCTACTTAAGGATTACTACCCCTACTTCAAGTATTTCTTATGATCAATATACTACGACCGTAACAGTGGTTGCATCAACTCCGTAATTCTGTTAACTAAAAGGAAGGTTATAAGTCTTAAGATATGTTATAATTTAGCCAATCTAACTAATTTTTGGTAATTATATTATGAAAAGAATATATAAGTTGATTTTGCCTAGTGTTATTTCTTTTGTCGCGATTTTTACATTTATGAAGATGACTCCACTTAGTGTAGTAAATGCTTAACCTGTAGCCGTAAGTAAGGGGACACAGATTTGTGAGAATAATAGTAATTTTTATGAGTTAAAGAAAGATCCTGTTTGTGGTCAGTTTATACGAATTGAGAGTCCTGGGAATACAGGAGATGACTGTGATCAAGCTGGTGTTGAATACTGTATTAAGGTAGGAGATGGTGATTCAAATCCTAACGGAGGGACTTTTCCATATACAGCTACATATGTGGTAGTAAAAGCAGGAAATGGTTTCTCGACTTACCTAAAAACGGATTCTGCAGATTCTTGTTACGAAGTGATTTGGGGGAGCTCTGATATTACAGTCAATAGATTAGTAGAAGCTAAAGAGATTTCACATATGGAGTTATGGAATTGTCAAGGAGGAGATGAACCACCAGTGAAAGAGGTACATTCTCTTACTTTGATCTTTGATTGTTTAGACAGTGTAAAAGAGACTAGAAGATGGGAAGCTTCCTCAAATGATCCTAATGATGAGGGATATCCTTTAGATATTGGATATGATTCTGATGGAGGAGAGGAAGATTTAGGATCTTTAGTGTATGGGAATACAATCAAATTTGAAACTGTAAAAAATCAAGGAGACCAACTATCGCTTCTCTGGCTTAATGATAAAGAATGGGTATCAGGAAGTGATTCAGTAGTAGCAACAGATGAATTATGTGAAGTTGTTGAGGGAGAGGAAGAGGAGGAAGAAGAGGAGGAGAGAGGGGAGGTACTTGGAGAATCTGATGAAGTATTAGGTACTAGTACAGTAGTATTAGCAGCTACAGGTCCTACTGATAACACCTTTGCTTTAGTAGTAGAAATATTATTAATACTTTCAGTAGCTTCCATATCCTTTATATATGGTAAAGCATATTTAAGAGAGTAATTAATGAAAAAGAAATATCTTCTTATAATACTAGTATCTCTAGTAGTAGTAACTACTGCCTATACACTCTTTGTATTCATACCCAGTATGAATCATATAGAGGAAGTAGATACTAGTACCGCAGAAGGGATAGAAGAAGATATAGAGGCTGAGGAAGAAACAGAGGAAGAGGAACTAACTCTAATTCAAGAAAGCCTTGGATTAGAAGAAGGGAAAACATATATATATGCTTTTGACCTTCTTAATCAAGATATCCCCCTACTCTGGTCTTCTAAAGAAATGAGATTGAAATATACATACCTCGGAGAATATTCAGAAGAAGTACAAAAAGAAGTAGATATTCTCTTAGATGGAGAATATTCTTGGGAGAAACAATTGGATAGTGATGGAGATATTGTTTTAGGTGGTCCTCTATTTATAAAAGATGGAATATATCAACTACACGTACATAATGGTCTATCTTTCGCAGGGAAATATTATCTTCTAGGAGATCTTCTTCATGGGATATATTACTATGATACTCTCGTAGGAACAGAGATAAAGATAGGGGATGTAACCTTTCAAGCTAAATGGGTAGAAGAAATGAATATATTAGAAGACAGTACAATATCTAATGCAGACTTAATTATTTCTACATGTTTGGCAAGAGGGGATAGTGATAGGAGATTAGTTTCTGGATGGATAGTAATAGAATAAAAAAGAGGCCTCTTGCGAAGCCTCTTATAATTCAGTTTCTAGATATAATCTTAGAATCTTTCTTTTTGAGGTCTGGCCTCGTTAACGGTGATTGCTCTTCCGTCAAGTTCGGTTCCATTCATTTCCTCAACAGCTTTAACTGCGTCTTCTGCAGTTGCCATTGTGACGAATCCAAAGCCTTTAGATCTACCACTGACTCTGTCAGTTATGATCTTTGCTTCTTCAACTTCACCAACCTTAGCAAAAGCTTCTTTGAGCTCTTCTTCGGTTAGGTTCCATGAAATGCCTCCTACGAATAATTTCTTGTTATCCATTAGGTATACATAAAAAATAAAATAAACGTAAATATACCGAGGGGAAAAATTCTATGATTAGACACACCTGTTAATTTACAGAGAACATTCTACATGAATTATTAACAAAAGGGAAGGGGTAACAAATTGTAGTATACTAGGGTGTTATGAAGAATGACATACAACCGAGGGTTTGGTTAGAGGTTGATTTAAGTGCTATCCAAGAAAATTTTCATACGATTAAGGAGAAAGTAAGAAATGTGAAGGTAATGGCTGTTTTAAAAGCTAACGCATATGGATTAGGGGTAAAAGAAATAGCTCAAGCTTTAGAGGAAGTTGGGGTTTCAAGATTTGGTGTAGCAGAATTAAAGGAGGCACTAGCTATTAGAGAATTCTCAAAGCTTCCGATACAGATATTAGGAGGGATATTGGATTCGGAGATTAAGTTAGCTATTGAGAACAATATTATTTGTCCAATTGGGAGTGTAGATATAGCGAAGAAGATTTCTCAAGTAGCAGAAGAATTGGAGAAGGAAGCAAGAGGTCATATATTAATAGATACAGGAATGGGTAGACTGGGATTGGTATATGATGAGAAAAGAATAATTAAGGAAATAGAGGAAATTTTAAAGATTTCAAATTTGAGGGTAGAGGGTATATATACTCACTACTCTATTGCTAATGTTCCTTCAAATACTCATACAAATAATCAATTAAAGAGATTTAATAGTATATTAAAAGAATTTCCTGATACCTTTAGTATTATTCATAGTGCGAATTCAGATGCTATTAATAATTTCCCTAATACATATTTTAATATGGTTAGAACAGGAATTAATCTGTATGGAGTTTTTGATTTGAAAGGAAGAAGAATATATTCTTTAAAACCAACAATATCTTTTAAGTCTAAGATTATTGATATTAGGAAATTAAAGAAAGACTCCCCTATTGGTTATGGTTGTGAATATATTTTAAAAGAAGATACTCTTGTTGCAACTATTTGTGTGGGATATGCAGATGGTGTTCCATTAGCAATGAGTAATAAGGGAGAGGTATTGATAGATGGAAAGAGGTTCCCAATGAGAGGGAGAGTATCAATGGATTATATTACTGTTGATTTGGGAATAGATACAAGTATTAAGATAGGGGAAGATGTTGTACTGATTGGTAGGTCTGGAAGATATGAGATAACGGTTGAGGATATAGCAAGGGTTAAAGATACTCATCCTTATGATATTATCTGTTCTATAAGTAATAGAGTTAAGAGGGTATATATTTAAATTGCTTCTTGACATTTAGCTATTAATATATAAAGATTAAATATCTAAAATATAATACTGCTCATATGAAGAAAAGGTCTCTTTTAGTTTTTGGAATATCTCTTACGGCATTCCTACTATTTCTTTTTCCAAGTTACTCCTATGCAGATGACCTATATCTTCCTGGTGCAAGCCAGTTAGAGGGTACTGGTTGTTTGACTGCATATTCTGGATTTACTCATAATCAAATATTTACTCCTACATATAATATCTTAACAAAAGTTGGAGTTAAGATGAGAAATATGAATGGTGGGGAGGTTACCTTAACAGTTAAAAATGCTATTACTACTCAAATAGTTTTTAGTAAGACACAAAGAATGGGACAAGGGGAGGGTTGGATATATTTTGATCTTGTAGATGATGCCTTAGGCTATGTTGTCACTCCTGAACAGTATCATTCTATTTGGGTTAGTACATCCTACTATCCTACTGATGCTCCATGTTGGATATATACAAGTACTGATTTGTATGCTGATGGTATGAGAAGGCAAGGGATAACTCAAAAGGATGGAGACTTTACTTTTGCTACATATGGTTTTGATATTGATATGGGACGTGAGAATCCCGAAGAAGAAGAGGAAGAGGAGGGAGAGACGGTAATGGTAGTGGAAGAGGAAGGTGGTGAAGATACTGGAAATGATACTGAGAGTGATACAGATACTGGTAGTGATGCTGAAGAAACAAATGATGATTTCACAGAAAGCCCAGATGAATCTCAGGATGTAGAAGATGTTGTTGTTGAAGAGAGTGATGATGTTGAACCTCCAATGTTAGACTCTGTAATAAAGAATAAAGAGGTTTTAGAGGTTGATGATGCAGAGGATACAGTAGAAGCATTAGGTGAGGATGAAATAAAGATTACAGGTACTGCTACAGAGGGTGATGAAGTAGCTGTGATTATTGGTGATAAGGCATATACTGCTACTGCAGATGAGAATGGTAATTGGTATGTTTTGTTTAGTGCTTCTGATTTTGAAGATGGTGAATATACAGTAGAGGCTCAGGCTAAGAATGATGATGGAGAAGGTAGTGAAAAGGTCTCGATGTTTATACTTTCTAAATCTACTACTGCTCAGCTATCTGATACAGTTGTAGAAGAAGAAACAGAGAATACTTCATTGTGGTATAGACTTTATACAGGGGATCTTAGATATGTAACTTTGATTCTTCTCCTTCTACTTGTATGTGGTTTGTTCTGGTTATTAATCATTATTAGAAGAAAAAAAGAAGAAAAAGAAGAGGTGAAGGTAGGAAAAAAACAAGTCAAAGAGGAGAAAGAGATTAAATAGTCTTAAGGAATAGAAAAGATGGTATAATTGCCTATTATACCTAAAGTATAGGAGGTTTGTTATGGTAGAAAAGAAAGGACCTATACTGCCAAGTACCTCTGATGATAGCAGGAAAGAGGGTGTTCCTCCGTTGGAGGAAAAGGTGAGCATTATTACAGAACAATCAATTGTTAAATATAAAGAAGATTTTAATGGGAAGGAAACCATAATAGTCGCTACTTTTGGAGATATTTCCCATTGGGAGAAGGCAGTCGAGCAGTTAGAGAGAACAGTGGAAAGAACAGCAGGTTTTTTAACAGGGGAGGAGAGGAGTAAAAATATTGAGTTTTGTGTATTCCCATTAAGAGAATCTATAGCCGAAGCATTAATAGGACTCAAGGAGGGAGAGAATGTAATTATCTCTGCTGGTGGAGCATGTGATTGTGAAATTTTAAAGATACTTCAACCTAAGGATGACTAGTTATTATTTTCCAGAAATTTCTCTATTGTAAACACCTTTATCCCATTTTGAGTTAATAATTCTGTTAATACTCCCCTTCCCTTTCTTAATTTCCCATCAAACTTTCCACTATATATTTTAGTAACACCACAAGATGGACTCCTTTCTTCTAAGATAGCTGTTTCAATATTAAATTCTTTACAGAAATTTAGAATAATATTTGCACCCTTGAGAAAAGATTCTGTAATATCTTTGCCACTCTCTGTTAGAACTTTAGCATTTCCATCTATTACATCTTTAGCTGTTTTCCCTACTTCTATCTCCTGAGGTTCCCTAGGAGTACAGAGTCCCCCTAATTGTTCAGAGCAAAGAGGTAGGAATTCGATTTTCTATTCTTTTAATATTTGAATAAGTTGTTTATTTCCATTGTATCCCCCATTATATCTAGCCGCTCTCCCATCATATCTGGTGGGAAGATTAAGAATACAAGAACTTATTAATACTTTCATAGTTATATCTTTTTAATTATTTAGTATTAAAA
>CAZYNJ010000010.1:9020-15708 GCA_964648955.1 uncultured Candidatus Saccharibacteria bacterium
CAAGAACTTATTAATACTTTCATAGTTATATCTTTTTAATTATTTAGTATTAAAACACCTATCCCCACAATCCCCAGGACCATTAACTATATAATATTTCTCATTCATCTTCTCTTCTAGAAAAGCTGTATATATATGTATCTCTGGATATTCTTTATGAATAGCCTCTATGCCTTCCCTTGTAGCATTTAGGCTACAAATTATTGTTTTAGAAGTATCTAAATATTCTTTCATTACCGAGATTGATGCTAGGAGAGATGATCCAGTAGCTAAGGCGGGATCGGTAATTACTACAAACTTATCTTTTAGGTCCTCTATTCCCCTACTATAGTTGCTTTCAGCTGTTATCTTCTTGCCTTCGTATTTCCTCCAAGCACTTACGAAGGCAATGGTAGCATCTGGAAAAGCTTTTCCCATTCCTAATGCCATACAAGTTCCTGCTCTTAAGATATTTACAATCCCTACTCTCTTGTCATCGATAACCTTACTAGTTAGTTTACCTAATGGTGTGGTAATTGTTTTCTTTTTAGTAGGTAATATATTTAGATTTGCTAATTCTATACCTGAGTACAGACCTAAGAGTTCTGTATACTCTCTATAGCAATGACAATTAGTATCTATATTATGCAATTGTAGAGCGATCTCTTGTAGGACAGGGTTTTTAAGAATGGTATAGTTTTTCATATATTTATAGTTATTTTATTTAATTAAACCTCTAAATTCCTCTTATTGCAT
This sequence comes from uncultured Candidatus Saccharibacteria bacterium, assembly GCA_964648955.1. Classification (GTDB taxonomy): domain Bacteria; phylum Patescibacteriota; class Dojkabacteria; order SC72; family SC72; genus CAZYNJ01. The sequence goes on from CAZYNJ010000010.1 coordinate 9,756, forward strand.
TTAGAGCTACTTAGTAGCCTCTTCCCATATATCTAAGGTATATATCTCAGAAGTAGTAATATCTGATACCTCATCTATATACTCTGTAGCTATATCAACTGTTTGTTGTAGCTTATCTTTGTTAATAAAGAAGAGTCCTTGGGTAGTACCATCATCAGCAATATAGAGTTTGGCAGTCTCTTGTGCCATTCTAACTTGATGTGCTTTAGCTGTTACATCATTCTCTGCGAAATCTATCTTCATGATATCTACAGCCTCCTCAGGATTTTCTACTGCATACTCCCAACCTTTAATAGTTGCTTTCATAAATCTTACAAGAAGATCCTTGTTCGATTCTAAATATTCTGCTTGTACAAAGAGAGCATCTTGAAGCATCCCTACACCCTCTTCTTCCATATCAAATACTACAAAGTCATCTTCTGAATATCCTTCCTCTATTGGTAGCCAATATTCATTGTAGATCATCGCAGAAGCTAGATCTATTTCTCCATTTAGTAATTGATTCATATCAAAACCTTGATTAACAAGTGTTACATCCCTGTCTTTATCAAAACCTTGTTTTTCTATGAATGCATAGGGTTCTAACTCATTTCCTCCAGGCCATGTTCCTATCTTTTTTCCTTCGATATCTGCTGGTTCTTCAATACCACTCTCTTTGAGTGCCATTAATCTCATCGCTGACTTTTGCACACCTTGGCCAATATTAACTAAGTCTTCTCCTTTGGAGATTGCTGGCAGTACATTGCCTGTCCAAGCTACAGCTACATCTGCTTCTCCTGCGATTAATACATCAACAGGGTTAATGCCTACTCCACCAGGGAGTATAGTTAGATCGATACTCTCTTCCTCATAGTAGCCTTGTTCTTTAGCTACTAGAAAACCCATGAATTGTGCTTGTTCAATCCATTTAAGTTGAAGAGTCATTTGATCATTTTGATCAGGACTCTCTTCTGTTGGGTTGATTACTTTGGTATATGCAAAGTAACCGAGAATGACTAATACTACTATGCCCAAAAGCATTGGTATTAGTGAAGGTGAACTTTTTTGTTCTTCTTCCATGTTATATATATAAAAAAAATTAAATATATTAAATAAGGAACCAAATTAAGTGTGTTTCCAGCCGATGAATCTTTTTTGGAAGAGCTCTAAAGTAAAGTAAAATATACTTCCGAACAAGGTAACATAGAGAATACTTGCCCATACTAGTTCTAGGTTGTAGAGTCCTTTCTTGGTTAATATGAATATCCCTATTCCCCCATATCCTCCAAAGAATTCAGAAGATATTGCAGTAAAGATTGCAGTAATAGCTCCAACTTTTAATGTATTCATTACTGAAGGTAGGGACTTAGGAAGTACTATCTTTTTGAAGAGATCTTTTTTACTGGAAGAATATGAGTTCATTAGGTCTAAATGATTTCCTTGGATATTCGTAAATTCCTGGAGGGTTACTATGAACATAGGAAAGAAGGATATTATTGAGATGATTAGGATCTTTGAATCTCTACCTAATCCCATTATCCCTCCTATTATTGCAGAGAGAGCTATCAATGGTATTGCATTTAGAATGACACTGCTATTTACAAATATCTTAGATATATTTTTTCTTTTGTAAAGTAGTATTGCAGAGAGAAAACCGACTATATTCCCTAAGAACCACCCTGGTATTATCTCCGTTATTGTATATATTAATTCCCTTCCTATTATGTCGTAATCGGTAATGGAGGCTTTTAATATTTGAGATGGTTTGATGATGATGGTTTCTGAAACAGGGAAGAGAGTTAGTAGTAATTCCCAAAGAAGGAAAAAGGTACTTAAACTAATCATTGATATTAGTAGAGTATTCTTTTTCTTGTTATTACTTAGTAGCTTCATTTAGTGTGTTTCTTGTTTCCGTTATATATTTAAAATACTTAGGAGTATCTACCACCTTTTTCCTTGGATATGGTAGATCAATATTAATTATCTTATGTACTGTAGATGGTTTCTTAGTAAGTACGATTATCTTTTGAGAAAGAAATACTGCTTCTTCAATACTGTGTGTAATGAAGAGTATTGTTTTATTTGTTTTCTTCCAAATGTCTAGTATCTCTATATCCATCTTCCTCCTATTAATTTCATCCAATGCTCCAAAGGGTTCATCCATTAGCAGAAGCTCTGGATCATATGCTAATGCTCTTCCAATGGAAACCTTTTGTTGCATACCTCCTGAGAGTTTTGTAGGTCTATATTCTGCATATTCTGTTAGATCAAGAAGCTTTAAAAGTTTCTTAACTATTTCCCTCCTCTTCTCCTTCTTATATCCTATTATCTCTAAGGGTAGTTCTATATTACTTTCAACTGTCCTCCATTCTAGTAATGTAGGTTTTTGCAATATTAATCCTATCTCCCTATTTCTGCATGCTGTTTCTGGTTTCATTCCCCCTATTCTAATTTCCCCTTCTATCTCACATGTGTCTTTAGTTGGTAATCCACTTATCAGTCTAAAGAGTGTAGATTTACCACATCCAGATGGTCCTATTATTGATACAAATTGTTTTTCTTTTACAGAGAAGTTTATATTTTGTAATACTTTTAGATCTTTACAATTATCAGTAAAGGTAGCTGTTAGATTCTTTGCAATTAAAGTTTTAGATTGTATATTGCCCATATCGATATGTTTGATTTATATATTTTTCTAAGTAAGAAATAGTTTTGAAAAAGAGTAAGGATATTAATGAAATTATCATTACACTTACCCATACTCTTGGTATCATTTGATTGTTAAATGAGTTGTATATATCTTTGCCTATTCCCCCTATCACAGACAATGGTAACTCTGTAATTATGGTTGCTACTATACTTGCAGTACAAACAATTTTCATAACAGAGAGAAGAGAAGGGATGATGGATGGGAGTATTAATTTCTTAAAGGTTTCTATCTTTGTAGATCCATATGTATACAACAAATTATTGTAGTCCTCAGGTATATTGATTATCGTATTTCTTACAGTTATTGTAATTGGAAATATTGTAAAGAGAACAACTATTAATATCTTCGTTGTATATCCATATCCCAACATTGTAGCTATTACTGGGGCAAAGGCAGGGACTGGTATTAATTGTAAGAGGAAGAGAAATGGGAAGAAGATTGTATAGGTTAGTTTGTTTTTAGAGAGTAGTATTCCTAATGTAGATCCAATTAATAGGGCTAATATGAATCCTATAAATGCATCTGTGAAGCTTTTAAGTGACTTATCTAATACTGTTTTGTACCTTAAGGAGTGTTTAGTAAGGAATTCTTTTTTGAAGAATTCTAAAAGGTCTGTAGGTTTAGGGAGTATTCTTTTAGGTATTTGATATTTATTAATTAGGTATTCCCATATTAGGAGTATTAAGGATATTACTAATATGGTTAGTATTATCTTTTTAATTTGGTCCAAAAAAAAAGACCAACGTGGTCTTTTCATACTTTCTCCTGTTTTCTTCTCTTTGTATTTTTTCAGGTATCTCATCCTGAAAACTAAATATATATTATAATTATAGGGGTTGTCAAGTAAAAAATTGAAAAAGGGGTCCTAATAGCTTAGAATATATTGTATATAATTATGTAAAATTATTTAGGTATTAATTCTATGGTAAAAGAAGAAAAGAAATCAAAAGTAATATTAGGTGGGATGGATATGACTAAAAGAGGAAGAGACTTAGTATGGCCTATATTCTTAATATTTGTAGGAGTTATGCTTCTTTTAAATTCCCTTTCCATTATTGAATGGAGTCTATGGCTATATCTCTTAAGATTTTGGCCAATATTTCTTGTATTAGGAGGTTTAAGATTAATATTTGGTCATTCTAAAGCTGGAGAGATGATATTAGCTTTTATAGCAATTTGTCTTTTTAGTGGTATTGTATTTGTTTCATATATATCTAATACAGAGGATGAAAAAGTTTGGTTCTTCCCTACTTCTATAGTTAAGAGTGTAAGACTTAATTTTAGTGAGATGTTTGAATATGGAGGAGAAGCTATTGAAAAAAATATGAGTGTTACTTCAGATGATTATGAGAATGTAGATGAAATAGAACTTTCAATTGATGTTGTGGCTTCTGCATTTACGATAGTGGATGATGATTCTGGAGAGTATTTAGATCTTCAGAGTAAGCATTACGAGAATTTAGGAGTTCCTAAGTTAGAAACAGAATTAAAAGATGGTGTTTTAGATATTGCTTTTACATCTGAGTATCCAAATGGGAGTCTTAATTGGAGGAATACTTCTCCTGAGTATGATTTTACTTTAAGTGATACAGAATCTATATATTCTTTAGATATTGATCTAGGTGCTGGAGAAGGTACCATAGATTTAGATAGTATAAAGACTGATTCAATAGAGGGGAATATAGGGGCTGGAGGGTTAGATGTTACATTAGGAGAATCTTCTATTCCTTCTGAATCTATTAGTTTTGATATTGGTGCTGGGGAAGCTACATTGAATATTCCTTCGGATATTAGTTTTTCTTTAACATATTCCATTGGAGTTGGTGAGATATCATTGAATAATGATGCGATTGTTTCATTCATTGGTGATGGTGTTTACAAGTCTTCAAATTTTGGAGATGTAGATACTAATTTAGATATTGAGGTTAATGTTGGTGTTGGTGCTTTTAATATTGTAAATAATTAATTTTAAATATTTATTAAAATGGAAGAGAAGAATAGATTAGTTTTTGGTGTTTTATTAATATCTTTTGGTCTAATATTTCTTTTAGATCAGTTTGGGATATTAACTCCTTTTGGGATATCTCCTTGGTTCTTAGTTACTTTAGCGGGTCCTGCTTTCTTAGTTTACTTGGGTTATAGATTATATTCTAAACATGGTGGCTATTTGGGACTATTTTTAATTATTTTTGGTTTAGTATCATTACTTGGGAGATTTATGGATGTTAATTTTTGGAGTATACTTTGGCCTTTAGTAATTATTTCATTTGGTCTTTCCATATTATTTAGAAAAGAAGGTATGAAAACTAGTATTGAAAAGAAAGTTAGTTCTTTAGATGAGATATATGAGGATATTATCTTTTGGGGAATAGACAAGAAAGTTACTTCTAAGGCTTTTAAGGGTGGAGAGGTTAATTGTGTATTTGGTGGTGGTAAATTAGATTTGAGTAAGGCTGTTGTAGATAAGAAAGGAGCTAAGTTGGAGGTTAATTGTGTATTTGGTGGTTTAGAGGTAATTGTTCCTAAAGGTTGTAAAATTGTAACTGATGGTAGTGGTGCTTTTGGTGGATGGAATTCAAAAATTAAGGAAAGAGATGGTAAAGGACCTGTATTTAAGATATCAGGATCTGCAGTATTTGGAGGAGTGGTTATTAAGGGGTAGAATTAAGTATTCTTTGTTCTTAGGTTATTCTAAGGTTGGTTGGGTATTCTTTCAGATCTTATATCTTCTAGATATCCATGATATGTAGGGGATGTTGGGAGGATATAGGAAGGTATAGTGGTGGATTTTAAGATGCTCTTAATTCCATCTATTTTCTTTAGAGTTTCTTTGGGGGATAATTCTGATATTAGAGAAATTTCTTTGACAGGAAGAGGTCCTCTGCCATTCAATCCATAGTACATCTCAATAAAGGGGTAGACTTTCTTCATTAAGAAATCTTTCTTTTCAGATTGAGTAAAGGATTTCTTTATAATATATGGTATCCAGTAGTGAAGAATAATGTGATTTCTAGCTTCTAGCTCGTTATTAAAAAGAGGAGTACAGGCTTTTTCCCCGGTTCTTTTTCTTTTACTCCTATTTCTAATCTTTCTTTGCCCACTCTTTTCCAATTGGAATACTCTTGCACGTGTTATACCACCAATTATGTCTGAAGTATCTTCTTGTGTGATCTTTTCTCCAGTTAAAAATCCAGAGCGAATATATAGAGTCAGAAACTCTTTCTTTGTTAAACCTGAAGTGAGGGATTTCTTTATAATAGAGGC
>CAZYNJ010000011.1:0-13871 GCA_964648955.1 uncultured Candidatus Saccharibacteria bacterium
CCTTTAAAATCATCTTTTAGGATATTTTCTAATATTACAGAACCTATCTTCTTCTTGTTTTCAGAGACTCCTACAATGGCAATAGATTTAGGATTTATTATATTCTGATTCATATTTCTAGTATTATTTAAATCTTTCTAAAAGAGTATCTATATTAAAACTTTTAACTTCGTTAACTAATTCGGTCTTTCTGTCTTTTCTGTTCTGTAATTGATCATAGAAGATCGGTATTTTAGAATCTTTATAAAGGATTCCTGTTACTATTTTCTTCTCCATACTAGCAGCTTTAATTGCCTCCTCTTTTGTTTTAAATGGTTTTTCCACTTTTTCAATATGTTCTTGGAACCACTTTGGAGAAGCCTCTGGATTGTATGTAGGACAATATTGCATTACTTCTACAATACTGCAACCTTTCTGATTAATTGCTTCTTTAAGTATCTCTGTTAGTTGTACAACATCTCCAGAATAGGCTCTCGAGACAAAGGTTGCATTGAAACTTAAAACCATTTCAGCAATATTAATATCTCTTTCAGGTCTTCCATCGGGTAGCCCATACATTTTCTTTTTCTCTTGGGTTGTAGCTGTTGCTTGGCCTGTTGTGAGTGCAAAGTTCTGATTATTATGTATTAATATAGTGATATCGTAATTTGATCTAATAGCATGGATTAGATGGTCTATCCCTTCGTGTAATGTTCCACCATCTCCTATATCTGCAATTACGGTCAATTTTCTATTTGCTAATTTAACACCTATTGCTAATGGTACTGATCTCCCATGTAGACCTTTAAAAGCATTTACATTAATCTTGTCTGCTCCATTTCCATTACAACCAATATCAAATGTAATAAAAGCATCCTTAGGAGCTATATCTAATTCTGAAAAAGCTTTCTTGAGTGCCATGTGTATCCCAAAGTTTCCACATCCTGGGCACCATGTAGAAGCTACTTTCTTGTTGTACTTCTGTATATTAATCATTTCTGTAGAAATTCTAAAATATCTTCAATGAATATCGGTCTTCCATCAAACTTGAGGATCTTTTCTTTAAATCCATATCCTGTCTCCTGTGTTATTAATTTCCCTAATTCTCCAAATTGATTATTTTCAATCAGAACCACTCTTCTATCTTCTTTTATTAACTGTTTGAAGAATTTTGTTTTCAGAGGATATATATATTCATAGTGAAGATACGAAATATTTAAATCATACTCATTAATCACATCGACCATTGGAGACTTTATGGATCCCCAACCTACAAAAAGAATTTCAGAATCTTTCTTTCCATATATCTTTGGTTCTGGAAGAGATTTTAAAAGGGTTTTCATTTTCTTTGCCCTCTTCTCAGACATTCTTAGTATATCTTCTGATTTCTCTGTACTAATACCTTCCTCTGTATGCTCATCACTTGTTCTAAGAAACGCTTCCTCTGTTTGTGAAGGTATAGGTCTAGGAGAGATACCATCATCTGTAATCTTGTAAGGTATATTGATTGTTGATATCTTACCTCTCTTAATTGGTAATTCCTTAGGTAACTCTTTTATATTGTAAAGTGATTCTGCTATCTGTTTCTCTGTTAAGAGTATTACAGGTAATTGATACTCTTCTGCAATGTTCAGTGCTTCTTGAGCTAATATATATGCTGATTTTGTATCACTAACAGCTAATACACATTTTGGAAATTCTCCATGTCCTGAACCTACTGCCATTGTTAGATCTCCTGCCCCTGTCCAAGTAGGAACTCCAGTTCCTGCTCCTGTTCTTTGAGCTAATATTACTAAGAATGGGGTTTCTGTTATTCCTGCACAAGAGATACTCTCTGCCATTAAATCTAATCCTCCACCTGAAGTGGCAGTTGCTGCTCTTGTTCCTGTATGCATACTCCCTAGCACCATCTGAGCTGCTGTAATCTCACTCTCTGCTTGTTTTATCAAGACACCTGTTTCTTTATATGTATCTCCTAAGAATCTTAAGATTGATGTAGCTGGTGTCATAGGATATGCATAGTAAGCTCTTAGACCTCCTGAGAGTAATCCTAAAGCTAATGACTCATTTCCACTTAAGATTATATTTTCCTGAAGATTTGTACTCGATGGTTCGATTCTATTTGGAAATTCAAGACCCAAGTTTATTTCCTCCCCTCCTTCTATACATCTAATTTCAGCGTCTAAATCAATATCTTTGTCTTTAAATCTCTCTCTTACTAATTCTTCCAATGGCTTTATATCTAATCCTAAGATATTCCAGAGAACTCCAAGGAGTACCATATTAGCCATAATCTTTTCCCCTTTAACACTCTCTGCTATCTCTTCTGTAGGAATATATTTTAATTTAAGTTTCTTTTTTTTGCTAATAACTTTTACATTCTCTATCTTCTCTATCTCCTTGTCGTCATATATTACGACACTATCCTTTCTAGCTGTTTGTATGTAAGATTCTAATGCTTCAATATCCAAACTGATTAAAATATCACAATATCGGGAAGATGAGTTTAAAGGTTTAGAGGAAATATCAATTTGATAGGAAGCAATTCCACCTCTAATGAGTGATGGGTATTCCCTATATGCAAATGTAAAGTAGTTTGAATTCTTTAGGGCCTTGCTTGTTAGCTCTCCTAATGTATTTATTCCTTGTCCCGACTCACCTACAAATCTAATGGAGAGTCTTTTTGGTAGATTTAACATATATAATAAATATATTAGAAATATTCGGTATGGTCAAGAACTTTAATCAGAACTATCTAGAACCCTTTGCATATTCCAAATTAATTCTGGCTTGTCGTCCATTGCTTGTACTGCCCACTGTAGGTATTCTCGATCTATTTTCTTGATCTCTTTGAATGTCAACCCTTTATATTTCCCAAAAGTCATTTCTCTAATCATCATTGGTTGTTTAGATATAACTTGCATTTGTTCTGTTGTTAATTTTGTATTTTCCTGGATATAGTGAAAGAGATCTCGAAGGAAATACACATCACTCAATGCGTCATGCGCTGTTGTGTGAGTTTTGTCTTCAGTTAGATAAAGTTTAAGATAGTATCGGAGGAATTGTAGGCTATAGTGCTCCAAATCTCTATCTTCATTCGTAAGAGAGTGTCTTGCAACTTTTAAGGTACATATTGTATTTGGAATTTCCAACCCTTGTCTCTTTAAGGTTTCTGTATCAAATTTCACATTGTGTGCTACCCAAATATATTCCTCTGCAAGGAATTTAATATATTCCTTAAGCGTTTCTCCTTTAAAATCCGGATCTATGTTCTCTTTTGGTAAGGGAGTATTCTCAAAATATTCTAAATCTTTCACATCTTCTGGTGTAATATGGTGAATTGCCATCGATCCAACAGATATTTCCTGTCTCGGTTTGAAGAAAAGATTTAATGAAATATTTGAATCAGTAACAAAAGCTAGTTGAAGAATATCCTTTATTTGTAAATCTGTCGTTTCTGTATCAAAGTAGATAAATTTCTTAGTCATATTTAGTTAGATAAAGTTAATCATCATAGTATAAATAGGATTTTGCTATTCATATGATCCTTCTATCCCTGTTCTTTCAATCTTTTCTATTATTTGTATAAGCATCTGCTGGTCAGCCTTTGTTAAAGTTTTAAAAACAGTATCATAAAGCCTTAGGCGCTTTTCTGAGAGCTCTTCAAAGTTGGAGTTAGTTTTTTCAGAAAGAGAGAGGTTAACAGAGCGTTTATCTTCCTCATCTGTTGTTTTCACGATATGCCCTTTAGCTATTAATCCGTCGATTTGTACTGTTATTGTTGCAGGAGTAACGTTAAATTTCTTAGATAGAGATGTAGGAGAAGCTCCATTATGATCATTAATATGTTGTAGTGTTCTGAATTCTAAAAGTGATAGGTTGTTGCCATTTCTACGACTCTTGTTGTCAATATCTCTCATTATGGAGTCCAGGGCCAGCATTTTCCCAAGGATTGTTCTTCTTAGTATCATTTGATAGTGAGTTAGTTTAATGTTCTTAATTTTAGCAGATTAAAGACCCTTGTCAAATCCTTAACCTTTCTAGTAAGATGTACCCTGACTATGAAAAAGTATATTGTTTTTTCTTGTACAACTGTCTGTGTTTGTATTTTATTCTTTCTCCTGTTGGATAATGATGAAAGCATCAAGGGAGAGGATGATATCAATACTAGTAACTTAAATTTAGTGGAGAATAGTCCAATGGACTTTACAGAGTTAAAGATAGAAGTTTTAAGAGAAGGTTCCGGAGATGAATCCAAGAGTGAAGATACCTTGGTTGTTAATTACGTCGGAACATTAAGAGATGGTACTAAGTTTGATAGTTCATACGATAGAGGGCAACCCTTTGAATTTACATTAGGGCAAAATTCGGTTATTCAAGGATGGGAACAAGGGATGTTAGGTATGAGAGTAGATGAGAAGAGAAAGATAGAGATTCCTTCTGTGATGGGCTATGGTGAAAGTGGTGTTTCTAGCATTCCTGGCAACTCAGGATTGATCTTTGAAGTAGAGCTATTAGAGATTAAATAATCCTAATATCCCTCGTGTATTCTCAACTAAGACCCAAATCGCTAACCCCGTAAGTAACAGTCCAGATATTAAATGTAATATTCTGACATTTTTATCTTTCCAATTCTTTACATCACCTATATCCTTTACACCTAAAAAGATTATTAATGTTACAGCAACCATAGGTAAAACAAAAACTAAATTATAGAGGAATAGATATGGGAACATTGTTGAAATATTTGTAGAACCTGTAGATATTAATCCTCCAAGGATAAAGTATGGTCCTATTGTACAAGGTAAAAGAAAAACAGTTACAAATAGTCCTAATATAAATGCTCCGAGAGGAGAAGTAATCTTCGATATTAATCTCTGTACCTTTGGTCGTAAATTCATAGGCATTTCTGTTCCTAAAGATCCAGGTTTGTAAGAGAAATAATCCTTTATTTCTAATCCTCCTAATATTAATGCCAGAATACTCATAACAAGAGAAAGTATTGGTGTAATTATAGATTGTAAATTTTTAAAACTTTGTATAAGATCGAAAAATTTTACAATTAGAATTCCATATATTAGATACATTACTAAAACCGCAAAAACAAAAGAAAGACCTGTAAACAATATTGTTTTTCTCTTTCCAGGATTATATGTCGTTATTGCAATTAACATCATCATTAAAATTGCAATTGCACAAGGATTAACAGAATCTGCTAAAGCCAATGTTATTGTTTTTGCTAAAGAAACATTATTTGAAGAAATACTTGCAGAAGAATCTTGTTCCTCTATATTGGATGAGACTTCTGCTAATACCTCCTGAGTGTCTCCTTTCCATTGAAGAAGCCAACCATCTATTAAAACTGCATTCTTAAATTCTACTTCTCCTCCTGAAATTTGTATTTCCTCGGGGTTTGTAGTCTGCCAACCATTTGTTTCTACAGTTTCTCCAGGATCCTCTGATGTTAAAAATTCTTTAATATTTAAATTGTTTTCATTAGATACTTCAAGAAGTTCTTTTCTTATGGCTATTCTATCTTTGCTCCATATCCTTGGAAATAGAGGAAGATCATTTAAATCAAAATCTTCCCATTTAGGACACTCTCCATTGGGTAGACAGATAGTCCCTTTATATGATTCTTCACATCTAACCTCCATTTTCTTATTTATTTCCTTGTCCCCTACTAATACACTTTCTTTGTTAAAGATTACAAGAGGGATGCCTAGCCCAGAGTCATAATTACTATTAAACTCAAATATTACGGAAGAATTTTCTGGTTGTTGATATATTTCATATTCAACAACAATCATATCATTACAATCATTTACCATCTCCTCTAATAGTCCTGGTGCTACATTAGAACAATGTGGGCACCCTATTCCCGTAATATATGTAGCTACATGGAGGGACTCTTCAGCTTTTACACTGTTTAGGAATATTGGTGAAAAAAGAATAATTATTAAAATTATAGGAATATATTTAAAAAGTTTTTTCATATACCTTTGCCTTTCTTTATAGTTATGAAGTATATTCTATTGCCATATGTAATCTTTTTCAAGTAAGAATTATAGAATTATCAAAGAAACAAAAAAAAGTAAAGGATAGTGTTATAGACTGGTATAAGGAAAAGAAGACTCAATATATTACATTAGGAGGATTCGCAGGTACTGGAAAGACTACCCTTATCGGTCACATTTGTAATGATTTAAGAAAAGAGAAAGAAGATATTAAATTTGCTTTGTGTAGTTACACAGGGAAAGCTAGTAGAATTCTTAACCAGAGATTAAAAGCTGAGAAAAGTATTAAAGATTCTGATTATATTGGTACTATTCATAGGCTTATCTACCACCCAATTACAAATAACAAAGATGAAATTACTGGTTGGGAGAGAAGACCTAATGAGGATTTTAAATATGACATGATTATTATCGATGAGGCCTCTATGTTAGATGAGGATATCTGGAATGATTTGCTTAGTTTTGATGTTCCCATTTTAGCTGTTGGAGATCATGGACAACTTCCTCCTATTAGAGGTAACTTTAACTTAATGGCGAATCCTATACTTCGTCTAGAAGAGATATATAGACAAGAGAGAGATAACCCAATTATTAAAGTTTCTGAAATAGCTAGAAAGTATGGTACAATCCCGATCTTTGACTTCTCGGAGACTGTAAAGAAATTAGATAAGAGAGAAGCTGATACTGGAGAGTTAATACAAAGTAAATTAGAGGGTTTTAACTCTGACTGGATGGTTTTGACAGGATATAATCACACAAGGATAAAGATGAATCAAGGAATTAGAGTATTACTCGATTTTGATTCTCCTAATCCAACAGTTGGTGATAGGGTAATTTGTCTTAAAAATAATCATATTCATGAAATATATAATGGAATGGTTGGAGATGTCATTTCATCATATAAAAAAGGTACAGATACAAAGAATCCTTACTATGAGATGATTGTACATTTCGACGGAGAAGATAATGATTTCTTTGGAAAAGTTTCTATCGATCAATTCGATTCTAAGGAATCAGTTAAGAATTCTTTAATAGAGATTAACTATCTAGATTTTGGGTATGCTCTTACCGTACATAAAGCACAGGGTGGACAAGCACCAAAGGTCCTTCTTTTTGAAGAAAGGTTCTCACGAATGGATGATGATATGTGGAGGAGATGGTTATATACTGGAGTTACCCGTGCAATAGAAGAATTGTATATAATAGGGATATGACAATTAGAAAACCAAAGGAAGAAAAACTTATTAGAGAGGCTGCAGATATTTCAATGAAGATTCTTTTTGAGCTAGGACAGAATGTCAGAAAAGGAGCTAAAACTATTGATCTTGATAATCTGGCGGGAGAGTTATGTAGAGATTATAAGGTTAAACCTGCTTTCAAGAACGTTTCTGGGTATGATTATAATACTTGTATATCAATAAATGATGAGATCTTACATGGAATTCCCGATCAAAAAGAAGTATTGGAAATTGGAGATCTTGTTAAAATAGACTTTGGAATTATTTATAAAAAGTTTCATACTGACCATTGTTGGACTTTTGCTGTTGAACAAGTCTCTAAGAGGGATATGAAACTGTTGAAAGCCAGCAGAGAAGCAACTGAGAATGCAGTAGGAAAGGCTATCTCTGGGAATTTTACAGGAGATTTAGGTTATGAAATGAATAAAACTGCTAAAAACTATGGTTATAATACTGTAAAAGAGTACGTGGGACATGGTATTGGTAAAAATCTGCATGAGGATCCAGAAATCCCTTCTTATGGACAAAGAGGAATAGGAGAACTTCTAGAGGATGGTATGATAATATGTGTGGAGTGCCAGGTAGTAGATGGTTCAGGAAGAACGAAAATCTCTCCTAATGGTTGGACCGTAAAGTCTTTAGAGGGGGGTAAGGCTGGTATGTATGAGTATATGGTTATTGTTAGAGACAAAGAACCGGAGGTATTAACTCCAATGTTTGATTGGCCAGTGATTATAAAATAATTTTTATAGATTTTAATATATGTCAACTAAGATATTTGATGTTGCAATTGTAGGTTCAGGTCCAGCAGGGTATTCTGCAAGTGTATATGCTAGTAGATATAATCTAAATAATGTTGTTTTTGGTAAACTCCCTGGAGGAACAATATCTGAAGCACATAAGGTATGTAATTATCTCGCTTTTGAAGAAATTACTGGTCTTGAATTAAGTGATAGGTTTTCTAGCCATGCTAAGAACTTCGGTGCAGAAATACAGAATAAAAGTGTAGTGGATATAAAAAAGGTGGGAGACATTTTCAAGATATATACTGAGTCTGATAATATATTCGAAGCAAAATCCGTTATATTAGCTACAGGAACTAAACGAAAGAAATTAGCTATTCCTGATGAAGATAAATATATTGGAAAGGGTGTTTCCTATTGTGCTACTTGTGATTCTAATTTTTTTAAAGAAAAAATGGTTGCTGTTGTTGGGGGTAGTAATGCAGCTACTACAGCCGCCCTACTTCTTTCAGAGGTTGCTACACATGTATACATTATTTACAGGAAAGATTCCCTACGAGGAGATCAGAAATGGGTAGAAGCTGTACTTCAGAATAAAAAGATTGAAGTTATCTACAATACATTAGTTATTGGTTTAAAAGGTAATGGTAAGTTAGAAGGAATCACCTTAGATACAGAATTCAACAGAGGGAAATTATTAAAAGTAGATGGTCTCTTCATTGAAATTGGATCTGAACCTAATGGGGATCTCCCTCTGAAGCTAGGTCTTAAAACAGATGAAGTAGGATATATAAAAACAAAAGAAGATCAAAGTACAAATATAGAAGGGATATGGGCTGCAGGAGATATGACTACTAATTCAAATAGGTTTCAACAGGTTGTAACTGCTGTTGCAGAGGGAGCTATTGCTGCTAATTCAGTTTATCAATATCTGAAGACTTAAGACTTTTTACTATTCACAAAATCAACCCAATCTTGGAGTATCTGGGTACTACTAATGATTTTATCCTTTCCAACATTGGTTACTATTTCTATACCAACCTTTTGAGAGATTGGCCATTCTGGGATATTTTCTATACCTGTTCTATCTCCTCCTTTTGTAAAATAGTCAGGTTTGATAGATTCAATTGCTTCACAGACAGTAATATCTTCCCTGTTACTTGGATTAAACATAACTGTTATATCTACACCTTTTAAACTATCAACAATTTCTGATCTTTCTCTATGTGAAAGGAAAGTCTTTCCTCTCTTTATTATTATTGAGTCATCACCATTTACTACAACAATCATCAAAACATTCTTTATATCTCTTACTTCTTTAATCTTTCTTGATTCGGTAATGCTAGAAGTGTGACCTGCATGAAGAGGATCATATCCTCCTGATGTCATAACTACTTTTCCTTTTGGATATTTCTCTCTAAATTCTTTTACTGCTTGAGTTGCTTCTTTTAAAGTTTTAATCATTTAATACTTCTTCAAAACTTATTTATTAATCTACCCAATTATCCTAGAGAAGTAAAGTATGGCTATAGTCAATCCTGTAACAAAAATTATGGTTCTTAAGAATCCCTTTTGTGAAAGCATATAGTATGATATTGTCTTATTTATCGAGTTACAGGACGTTGTACTATACAACCTGTTGTATTAGTCTTTATCCACAACCACAAGGGGTTGTGATTATGAAATGTCCATATTGCTGTTCAGAAACAACTAAAGTTGTCGATAAAAGAGACAACAACGAAGATAGTTCCACTAGAAGACGTAGGGAATGTCTAAAGTGTAAAAAGAGATTTACAACTTATGAAAGAATCTCGAAGGTGGATATTAGTATTGAAAAAAAGGATGGCTCTTTAGAAAATTTTAATATAGAGAAGTTAATCAAGGGAATTGAAAAGGCCGTTGGCCCTACTATCAGTATAGAAGATATTAATAACTTTGCAGAAGAGGTAGAGAGAAGAGTACTTAATAGTACTGATATTGTCTCCACAAAGGATATTGGTTTAATGGTTTTGGATTGGTTAAAAGGAAAAGATAAATTGTCATATGTAAGATTCGCTTCTATCTATAAGGATTTTAAAACTTTAGAGGACTTTGAACAAGAGCTACTCAATTTAACTAGATCATAATTTAATTACTGCCTAATTCATGAACAAGATACCATTCAAGATTAAGAAAAGAGACGGAAGAGTTGTTAAATATAAGAGAGAGAGAATAGCTACTTCTATATTTAAAGCTGCTGAGAATGTTGGGGGGGATAACAGAGAAAGAGCTGCTGAGATTGCATTATTAGTTGAACAGAGACTTCTAGATAAATTTTCTAGAAGAAAGTATGTAAAGACTTCAGAGATAGCAGAAATTGTTAAACTTGTTCTTTTGGATAATGAACATGGAAAGACAGCGATATCATATGCACTATTTGTTGACTTAAAAAACAAAATTAAGAATATTAAATCTCTAATAGATGCTGATTCTTTAGTTAGTGACTATATTGGTCAAGAGGATTGGAGAGTTAAAGAGAATAGTAATATGGCATATTCCTGGCAAGGTTTGAATAATCATATTTCTACTACTGTACAGGCCAATTATTGGTTACATAGTATATATCCTAAGAAAATTTCTAATGCACATATAAAGGCTGATATTCATATTCATGACTTAGGAATGTTAGCAACTTACTGTTGTGGATGGAGTTTAGAAGATTTACTCTTAAAGGGTTTTACTGGTGTTCCAGGGAAGGTTTCTGCCACTCCTGCTAAGCATTTAGGTGTTGCTTTAGGTCAATGTGTTAACTTCTTATATACCTTGCAACATGAGGCTGCTGGAGCTCAAGCATTCTCTAGTTTTGATACGTATCTTGCTCCTTTTATCAAATATGACAAATTAACATACAAAGAAGTTAAACAAAGAATGCAAGAATTTCTCTACAATATGAATGTTCCCACAAGGGTAGGTTGCCAATGTGTTTCAGAGGATACAGAAATCCTAACCTCTGATGGCTGGAAGGGTTACGAGGATATTAACAAAGGAGTTACTATTAAGACTTTCAATTTAAAAACTAATGGTATTGAAGATCAAACTGTAACTTCAGTTTATAAAGGTCACCATAAGGGTATTATGTATAACCTTAAAAATAGAATACAGGATCAGTTAATTTCTCCAAAGCACAAAGTCGTTCGTAAACTTTTTAATTCTGATAAGTTCATTTTAGAACCAATAGAGGATGTCTGTAAACTTAAATCTCCTGTTGTTATACCTGTGTCTGGTACCAATACAAATAAAAAGAAGAACATATCAGATGAACAGCTTGCTTTAATGGCTTGGATTATAAGTGATGGAACATTGGAGAGAAAAACTAAGTATAGGTCTTGTTACAGAGTTTCTATCTATCAATCAGAAATTAAAAAGAAGGAAAACTATAAAGAAATTAAAAAATTATTAAATCATTTTAATTTTAACTATACAGAGTCAGAAACGGTTGGTCTTGGAGACCCTGTTAAACGGTTTAGATTGAATGCTAATAGTTCCAAAGTAATTCATAAATGGTTTGGAACAAATCAGAGTATTAAATTTATACCTGATTCGTTAAGAAGTTTAGATAAAGAACAATCAAAATTCTTCCTAAAAACATATATTAAAGGAGATGGTTTTGAAGATTCTAAGATATCTACTACAGACCCAGAGATATTGGATGGTTTACAGATTATTGCTGTCAATGCTGAATATGGGTTTACAGTTTTAACAAGGAAGCCAATACTTGGGAACAAGGATATTTATGTATTAAGGTTAATAAATCATCAAGATACGTATATACAAGAGATTAAAAAAATCGAGTATGATGGCATAATATGGTGTCCTCATACAAAGAACGAAACCATCATTGCAAGAAGGAAAGGGAAAGTATTTATAACTGGAAATACACCTTTTACAAATATAACTATGGATCTCATACCTAGTGGTCAGTTAGCTAACCAAAATGTCATTATCGGTGGTAAATTACAGAAAGAAAAGTACAAAGATTTCCAAAAAGAGATGGATATGATTAATAGGGCTTTTGCAGAAATAATGATGGAAGGAGATGCTCAAGGTAGGCTCTTCTCATATCCTATACCTACTTACAATATTACAAAAGATTTCGATTGGGATAATCCTAAACATAAACCACTTTGGGAAATGACTGCAAAGTTTGGTATCCCCTACTTTGCTAATTTCGTAAATTCAGACATGAAACCAGATGATGCTAGATCTATGTGTTGTAGATTAAGAATTGACCATAGAGAATTAAAGAAAAGAGGTGGTGGATTGTTTGGTGCTAATCCTTTAACAGGTAGCATTGGCGTAGTAACTATAAATCTGCCTAGAATTGGCTATCAAGCAAAGAGTGAGAAAGATTTCTTTAAAAGGTTGGATTATTTAGCAGATTTAGCTAAAGAGAGTCTTTTACTTAAAAGAGAACATATTGAGAAATATACAAGGATGGGTCTCTATCCATATTCTAAATTCTATATGGCAGATATTGAAAAGCGTTTTGGAGAGTATTGGAAGAATCATTTTAATACCATTGGAATACTTGGTCTTAATGAAGCTCTTGTAAACTTCTTAGGAAAGGATCTTGTTTCCCCAGAAGGAAGAGAGCTTGGCCTTAAGATAATGGATCATTTAAGAGATAAATTACAGGTTTATCAAAAAGAAACGGGTCAAATGTTTAATCTAGAGGCTACTCCTGGAGAAGGTACTACATATAGGTTTGGGAAAGCTGATAAAAAGCAGTTTGAAGATATAATTTCTGCTGCTGATATTGGAAAGAACAAGGGGAAGAAAGCAGAACCCTACTATACTAATTCTTCACAGCTTCCTGTTGGTCAAACAGATGATCTTTTTGAGGCTTTAGATCAACAAGATGCCTTTCAAACTAAATATACAGGTGGAACAGTTCTTCATGTTTTCTTAGGAGAAAAAATGCCTTCAGCAGAGAGTACTAAGAATTTAGTAAGAAAGATTTCTGAGAACTATGAATTACCATATTTTTCCATTACCCCTACTTTTAGTATCTGTCCAAAGCATGGATATATTTCTGGTGAGCATGAATTTTGTCCAATTTGTGATGAAGAGAATGGTTATCATGACGGAAAGCCATATGTAGCAATTGAATAATTTAAATTTTTAATAATTAATCAAGATGGTGAAAAGACAAAGGTGTGAGATATATTCAAGAGTTGTAGGATTCCTTAGACCAATTAGACAATGGAATAAGGGAAAACAATCTGAATTTGCAGATAGAAAAACGTTTTCACATGTTTCTAATTAAAAAGACTTTCAGTAATGATAATAGCAGGCTTAGAAAAAGTTTCTCTTTTGGATTATCCAGAGAAGGTATCTGCCATTGTTTTTACATATGGTTGTAATTTAAGATGTCCCTACTGTCATAATCCCGAATTGGTTATAGATCCTCCTCCAAAGAATCCTCTTACAGAACAATATGTGCTAGATTTCTTAAAAACAAGGATAAATAAATTAGATGGAGTAGTCATAACAGGAGGAGAGCCATTAATTCATAAAGATATAGAATCTCTTATTAGGAAGATCAAGGATTTAGGATTTCTAGTTAAATTAGATACTAATGGTAGTTTTCCTAATAGGTTAAAATCCTTATTAAAAAAGAATCTCATAGATTATCTAGATATGGATGTTAAATATAATGAAAAGTTATATGAACAGGGTTTAAATGGGGGAGATAAAATTCCTAATATATTAGAGAGTATAGAGATTATAAAGAACTCGGGTATAGAATATTCCTTCCGTACTACATTCGTTAAATCTATACATACTGTAGAGAGTGTAGATGAGATCTGTAAGATGATTGAGGGTGCGGATACCTACTATATTCAAAATTTTAG
>CAZYNJ010000011.1:13971-15502 GCA_964648955.1 uncultured Candidatus Saccharibacteria bacterium
TCATTAATTTCCACATCCTTTTGAATGATTAGATAACTACCATTAGAGAAAAGTGTTCCCGCTAATTCCTTTTGATTCATAGAATCACCTTTAATTATTAAAGAGAATAAATCTTTCTTTCCCTTTACAATCTTCCTGTGAACATTAATTACCCCTATATTCTCCTCTTCTGCTGAAACTAATGGTGTACCTGCATTTGCATAACCCAAAACAGGAATACCTATTAAATATTCAAATACAGGCTCCTCATCACCTACTAAATGGATTCCTCTGGGTTCACTAGTCCTCATGATATATCCCTTTCTTTCTAATGCTATTAAATGGCTTACAACTCCTCTCTTTGTAGATATATTTAAAAGTTTTTGTAATTCAGTTAAAGATGGTGCATACCCATTATCTAGAAAGCAGTCCCTAATAACTCTTAATACTTTATCTTGTTTGGATGTCAGTAATGGTTCCATCTTTGTTATATTTAATTTATATACTACCAGTATACATGGTATACATAGTTCGTCAATATCCTGTAGTTAGGGGTATACTTGTTTTAATTTTAGGATATTATATACTTTACTATCTTAATTTTAATATTTTTAACCATGGCAGAAGAAAAGAAAGCCAAAAAGGTGTACACGTTAGAAGAAATTCGATTTAACGAGGAGAACAAGTCTATGGCTATTCTCGCTTGTATTCCTATTGTAGGTTTAATATTACTCTTCACAGAGAAAGAAGATTTGTTTGTTAGATACAATGGAGCACAGTTTACAATATTAGTAGCAGTAGAGGTTGTGTTGTCGTTAATTCCTGTTTTAGGATGGGCACTAGCATCTCTCCTATCTTTGTTATCCGTTGTTCTAGTTGTTGTAGGAATGGCTAAAACATCCCAGGGAGAAAGGTTTGATATCCCTATGATATCTGACTGGGCATTGAAACTAATGGCTAGCATCTAAATATCTATTAGTGATCTAAAAAGGGAGTATATGTACTCCCTTTTTTAATATATGTTGGTATGTTAAAATAGCTTGTTCATATATACGGGGAATAGTTCAGATGGCTAGAACGCCGCGTTTGGGACGCGGAGGTCGCAGGTTCGAGTCCTGTTTCCCCGACCATCTATAGTTCTCACTGATATATCTTTGATTTATAACACTCTTTTGTGTATAATGATGTTATATTATCAAGCTTTTAGCACTGATTGCACATAATAAGGTAAAACTAATAAATCCAGATTCACGAGTATGCTAATCTCCTTCACAAGTTAGATGCTAGAAAATTTCTAAATTTATATTTATATTCAATAAATGATTAGGTTTGAATACAAAGTTTTAAAATTATTCGTTATTTTGAAAGGTTTAAAAGGAAAAAAGCAGGTTGCCAAGACTGAGGAAGAGAAACAATCTGGAATAAAGTTTGGCCTACCTACTAGATATGTTGATTATGAAAGTGAGAAAGAGGGTATTGAACAGGATGAGTTTACAGAAAGACTTTGTAAACTAGGATACCTGAAGTTGGAGAAAGAGATTCAGATGCTAAA
>CAZYNJ010000012.1:0-14555 GCA_964648955.1 uncultured Candidatus Saccharibacteria bacterium
TGGAAATTCCTCTATAAAGACTTGGCAGAATTTCTAAAGACAAAGGTAGATGTATTACCATATATCCCAGATAGAGGAGAACAAGGATATGGTCTTACAGAATCATCCTTAGATGATATTAAAGGACAAGGAGGAGAATTTGTAATAACGGTGGATTGTGGAATTAGAGACTTAGAGTTAATAAAAAAATATAAGGATATATCTTTCGTCATAACAGATCATCATCAACCACCAGAAGATTTCAATACCAAACACAAATATCCAATTGTTCATCAGATGTATCCTAAACATGAATATTCGAATCAAAAGATATGTGGAACTACCATTGTATTCTTCTTGATTCAACAAATTAAGAAAGAAGTAGGTATGGAATATGAAATAACAGAGGATACAGAGGGTTTAGATCTAGTAGCTTTAGCCACAGTGACAGATATAATGCCTCTTACAGAAGAAAACAGAGTGTTAGTTAATTTCGGGTTAAAACAAATAAATAAGAATCCTAGAGTAGGAATGGAGAAACTTTGTGAAGTATCAAAAATAGAGACAAAGGATGTAGATACTTACCATTTGGGATTTCTAATAGGGCCTAGGATAAATGTAGCAGGTAGGATAGGAGATCCGCTTAAGGCTGTTAAACTTTTAATTAGTCAAGATCCTAAACTCTGTACTAATATCGCATATGAACTAAATGATTTGAACTTTAGAAGACAAGAAATGACGAGAGAGGCTTTAGAAAAAAGTGAAAAGGAGATAGAAGAAGGGGAGAGGATAATAATATATTTTGGTGAAGATATTCATGAGGGGATTGTTGGTTTAGTAGCAGGTAAGATTCAAGAAAAATTCCATATTCCTACTCTAGTTATCACAAAATTAGGGGAAGAGCTTAGAGGTTCTGCAAGGAGTATATCTGGTTTCAATGTGACTGAAGCTTTAGAAGAATCTTCAGAGTTTTTAGACAGGTTTGGTGGTCATGCACAAGCAGCTGGATTCTCACTTAAGGAAAAGAATCTAAAGAAATTTATAAAAAAGATGCAAGAAATTGCAAAAAAAGAGATTACAGATGATATGTTAATATCTGAATTAAAGATAGATATGGTAATCAGTACGGAAGATATATCATATGACCTTCTAAATGCTATTAATAAGCTAAAACCATATGGATATGGTAATTCAAAACCAAAATTAATGATGAGTGATTTAGAAGTAATGAATAAAAGGATATTAGGAAAAGGTAAGAATCATATGAAGCTAGATATCAAAGGGAAAGAAGGGAAGACAATATCTATGATTATGTTTGGTTGTGAGGAAGATATAGAGAAGATAAAGACAGGAGATATGATGAAGGTAGTGGGAAGTATATATCTTAATAGTTGGCAGGGGAAAGATAGTTTGGAATTTCAGGTTAAGGAATGGAAAAATTCATAGATATTTAATAAAGATTTAGTATACTGCACTTAATGTCAGAAAAGCTTTTAACAATAAAAGATTTCAAGAAAATACGTACCCCGTTCGTATTCTTCGATGAAACTGGTTCTGTTAATGATAGAAATAATCGGTATTTTGGATTAGGAATGATTAAATGTATGCAACCCTATTTTTTAGATACCAAAATAAGGAAGATTCGTGAAAAGAACAACTTTTATGATGAGATAAAGAGTAATAAAGTAGGAAAAAAGAATTTTAGAGTGATGAAGGAGATAATAGATGCGATTTTTACTACACCAGGAATTAAATTCGGTTGTATTGTGATTAATAAAGATCATTTAGATTTTAAAGCAGAGTTTAAGAATGATCCATATTTGGCATACCAGAATTTTACAGAAGAGTTGCTTAAGAAAAATATTGGCAAGACAGAGTTGTTGATAGTATTAGCAGATTATATATCCACTCCTGATAATATAAAGTTTGAGGTTGATGTAAAGCATAATATGAATAAACATTTTGAAAGGCTAGCAGTTTGTGGTGTTCATAGAGTTGATTCTATTGGAATTAATCTGATTCAAATAACCGATTTGCTTTTAGGTGCTGTAGTTTACGAATTTAAATATAGGAACAAACTTGTTTCAGGGGATAGATCTAAAATAGGACTTTATAAGTATATTCTACGGAAAGTTGGAATCAAAACATTTGTAAATGGAAACAAGAAAAAGAGGTTTAATGTGATGATTTATCAAAAATAAAAGGGCCATCATCCATACGGTTAACGCCCTTCTGAAATTATTATATATCATAGTTCTGGAATACACAATAAAAATTCATTTGAATAAATAAGAATTTCTTGTATAATTACTTTGTAGTGACAGTGTAAACAACTAAATATGAGTGGTCCTTTTAAGGGCAACTGGGGTGGTACCACGGTATTAATATCGTCCCCTTTTCTTCAAAATGATATATTAGAGGAAGGGGATTTTATTTTATACATTTATAATCATGAAAAAACTTAGAATATCACAAATCTTTAAAGAAAAAGAGACCTTTAATGGGAAAGAAGTAGAACTAAAAGGTTGGGTACATAAGATTAGAAATCAATCTAAATTCTCATTTCTCGTTTTAAGAGATATCTCTGGATTAATTCAATGCTTTGTAGATAAACCAGAAATTGTAAAGATAGTTTCTACACTACCATCCGAGTCAATTGTTACCATTAAAGGAAAAGCAAAATTAGAAAAACAAGCTCCAGGGGGAATGGAAATATATATGGAAGAAATAGAAGTGATTAATAAACCTGTTGAGGAGTTACCATTCCAAGTATATGAGAAAGAAGGAGATGAACAACCAGCATTACCGATAAGGTTGGATAACAGGTGGGTTGATTTGAGGAAACCAAAAAATGCTCTGATCTTCAAAGTATGGACATGTATGGAGAAATATATGAGAGAGTTTTGGTATAAGGAAGGATTTATTGAAATGAAATCTCCTAAGTTGATAGGTATTCCTAGTGAAGGAGGTGCAGAAGCCTTTACAACCGACTATTTTGGAACACCTGCATACTTAGCTCAGAGTCCTCAATTCTATAAACAGATGGCAATGGCTTCTGGTTTCGAGAAGGTATTTGAGGTAGCTCCAATATTTAGGGCAGAAAAATCTCTTACGGCCAGACATGGAACAGAGGTTACAGGTATCGATATGGAAATATCCTTTGCAGATTCTCTTGAGGAGATAATGCAGTTGGAAGAAGATTGGATGATATATTGGTTGAAAGGTATAAAAAAAGAAATGGGGGAGGAGATTAAAGAAGTCTTTGGTAGGGAAATTGTAATACCTAAGAAACCATTCCCAAGGATGACCTTTAAAGAAGTTATGGATATGCTTAAAAAAGATGCCCCTGATTTGGGTACAGAGAATGAAAAAGCATTAGGGGAGTATATAAAGGAAAAGTACGACCATGAGTTTGTCTTTGTTACTAAATGGCCATGGGCAAAGAGACCTTTCTATCATAAGAAGGCAGAAGGAGAAGATTGTTCAGATAGTTTTGACTTAATATGGAATGGTATAGAAATAACAACAGGATCATTGAGAGAACATAGATATGATATTGTAATTAAACAAGCTGAAGAAAAGGGAATACCTTTGAAGAATTTTGAATCTTTCTTTCAGTTCTTTAAATATGGATGTCCTCCTCATGGAGGTATGGGAATTGGAGCTGCTAGACTAGTAATGAAGCTTTTAAATATTGATAATATTCGAGAAGTAACATATCTACCTAGAGATCCAAAAAGATTAACACCATAAAGTGAAAGAAGACCGACAAGAGAAAAAAGAGAAAGAATTACATCCTGAAAGATATGATAAATCTTTATTTCGTCGTGCATATAAGGCAGGGATGGAATTAAGAAAATTGAAAGAGGAGGAGAGACGGAAAAAGACAATAGTAGGGATTATATTGATAACACTCTTCCCTTTCCTAATTTCGAGTGGAATATACTATTTAGTTAACAGAAAACCTCCTGTATATACAGCTCCTGTTGTATGGGATGTTAAAGAAAATTTTCCAATAAAACCACCAACCAAGATATATGGATTTGAAGATATCGATATTGAGATTACTGCTAGAAGTGCAATGGCTTTTGAGCCTGATTCAGGAGAGATATTTTTTACTAAGGATATAGAGACTAAAAGACAGATAGCTAGCTTGACTAAAATCATGACGGGTATGATTGTTATGGAGAATATGAAGTTGGAGGATGTAGTTACTGTAGACCAGATACCTACCTATGGAGAAGATGAAATATGGTCAATAGAATTAGAGAAAGAGGATCAATCTATTGTAGATAATCTTCTTAGTATGATGTTGATAAGTTCTTACAATGATGCAGCTATTGTTCTTGCAGAAAGTATTGGTTCTGAAGAATTTATATCACTTATGAATACTAAATTATCAGTTTTAGGTTTGCAGAATACGATGTTTTCTAATCCCTGTGGTTTTGATAATGAACAGAACTATTCTACGATAAGTGATTTATACAAGATAATTAGAGTATTTTTAGAATATCCGACATTAATAGAAAAAGTAGGGAAACTATCCACGAAGGTAGAGTATATTAATGAAGAAGGAATTGTTAACAAGGATATCTTTACAACTCATTCTTTATTAGAGAATATTAATGTCACAGGTATAAAAACAGGATATACAGAGGATGCTGGACCATGTCTTATTACTCTATATACATACGAAGATGGTACCAGGTTAGTGGTAATACTCCTAGATTCAGAAGATAGATATGAAGAGACAGAATTAATAGAGGAGAGTATTAGAGATCTAAGAGTTCATCTGTAGTATCAACAACAGAATCTTCAATCACAACCTTATTCGTAACAGTACTATAATTAATAGCTGGAACATAGAAAATGAAATCGGCTTTTTCATCGTTTTCTAAATATGCATCACCTGTTACAGTATATACTGGTTGTAAGAACTTGGATTCAATAGGGGATTCATAGTAAACAATTGTAATATCATAGATGATAAACTTCTTAATGGTTTTAGGCTGATATTCAACAATTCTATCCTTATCCTTCTGAGGAACTAGATAAGCCAATGTTCCTTCTCCATCTTGTATCTTTTGTATAGCCTCTGCAGGAGAAATTAATGCATATGTACCACAAGGATATTCTTTAATTGGCCAGTTGATATACTCTATTCTATAAACATTTTCCAATAGGTCTCCACTATCATCCTTTGGTCCTACATATACAGAGATATTAGCCTTACCTGGACTCTGATGAAGAACAGTAGTACTAAAATTATACAATTGAATTTTTTCATTATTATAGACAATCTGTTCCTCATCCTTAGTAAATGTGAAATATGAATTTATCATTTTCTTTTCTAAAGAAGTAATAATTTCTTCTGAATTCTCAATATTTTCTCTAATACTAATCATAGACTTTCTTCTCTTAAAATCTACTCTAATGAGGTCTGTAACATTAGGAGCAGGAGCTTCAGAATACGAACCATCTGGGTTAATATCAATATTGAACAATTCTTTCAAAGATGTACTGCCGGAATAGTCATCATCGAGGAGATTAGTTTGTCTAAGTGCATTTGTTGCCAAACTAACAGCTTCTGAATCACTAGGGATACTTTCTTTAGAACTAATATCCCTAATATAGTTAGAGTCTGTAGTCAAAACAAAATTCAGTGTTCTTGCATCGATTTCTAATGTTCTATGTCTGGCAGTATCCAACCAGACATACGTTGAAGTATCTTTCCTAATTATCCCATCTGGGTTAAAACCTAAATCATTTGCAATCTTGGTAGCTTGTAGTTGAGAGCTTAAAGATTGTCCCTTGTTATCGAATGCATAGACATTAATAATTTGGGGGAGGGAATCAACTTGGCCAGTGGTAGTCTCTATTTGAAATATTAATTCGGAATTAGTACCTAACTCAAGAGAGTCTAGTTTTAATTCTTCAGATAGAAAATCCTCCTTCACATCTGTACATGCATAGTTAGCATTCAAGTATTCTGGGGGTGCAGAATCTCTTGGAGCATAAAAAACAATAAGAAGGGTAATAATGATTATACCAAGGACAACACCGATAATTACCCCAAACTTTCTAGACCAATATGATGCTTCTGTTAAAGTCATGATAGTAATATCTTAACATTCTAGGTGGTATAATTACTAGCTCTTTTAATGTCAGGTCGTCTAATGGTAGGACTATGGTCTCTGAAACCATCAATCTTGGTTCGAATCCGAGCCTGACAACCAAGGAATTATCTTTAAGGTATATCGAGCGAATTAACGTTTTTTAGCCTGTATTCTATCTCTACGTCTTTCCCATTCTGGATCTGGATAATTGTTATTTTCCAGATCTCTAGGTGTATTCTTAGGAAAAGGAATGAGTATACCATCCTTAGTAACTTGGGCAGCAGTCCCTGTCTCTTGTTCTACTTCGTCCTCTTCCACTCTATCTGGTGAAATTTCCTGTATTGTTGAAGCTTCTTTTTCAAGAGGTACCTCAGCCTTTTCTTTTGGAAAAGACAGTGGGGATTGTGTTCCATCTTTAAATATATTTTTACCTTCACCTTCCATACCCATAATATTACAACATATCCCAATTTATTTCCTCTAACCCTTTTTTCTTTAACCACCTATTTGTTTTACTAAAAGGTTTACTACCAAAAAACCCTCTATAAGCTGAAAAAGGAGAAGGATGTGCAGATTCTAATACTAAATGTTTACTTTTATCAATACTCTTTCCTTTCTCTTGTGCATATTTACCCCAAAGGATAAAGACTAAGTTTTCTTTTT
Organism: uncultured Candidatus Saccharibacteria bacterium; assembly: GCA_964648955.1. Taxonomy (GTDB): domain Bacteria; phylum Patescibacteriota; class Dojkabacteria; order SC72; family SC72; genus CAZYNJ01. Next base: position 6,759 of record CAZYNJ010000012.1, read on the forward strand.
CATCCGAAAGTTTTCGTACTGCTGTATCAGTAAACTCTTCCCACCCCTTATGTTGGTGAGAACCAGCCTTATGAGCTTCTACAGTCAATGTAGCATTAAGAAGAAGTACTCCTTGTTTAGCCCAACCTTCTAATTCTCCAGTTTCAGGTATATCTATTCCTAAATCACTTTTAAGTTCTTTAAAGATATTTTGTAGGGAAGGGGGATTTGAAATACCTTTTGTAACTGAAAAAGCTAATCCATTTGCTTGTTTTTCTCCGTGATATGGATCTTGACCAATTATCACAACTTTTACATTATCAAAAGTACATAGGTCAAAAGCTCTAAATATATTTAAACTTTTAGGAAATATTTTTTTAGATGAATATTCTTTTTTTACAAATTCAACTAATTCTTTGAAATATGATTTGTTGAAAGTATCATGTAGAGTCTCTTCCCAAGATTTTTCTATATTTACTTCCACTAAATCTTTCCTAACTTTTTAGCTAAACTATATGCTTCATTATATGTATCCTCTACCTCTTGTAAGCCTTTATCCCAGAATTCTTTTTTAGAAATATCTATCCCTATTTCTTTAAACATTTCTTCAGGAGATTGAGATGCTCCTGTTGAGAGCATTCTCTTTACTTTCTCTATATTCTTAGGATCTTCTCTAACCATTCTCTGTAAAGCTTTAGAGATTAAGAGACCATTGGCATATGAATATACATAGAAGAATCTACGAATATGTGACCATGTAACCCAGAAGTATTCAGATCCTTTGTCTTGAGATACATATTTCCCCATATATGAAACCATATATTTTTTAAACATTTCACTTACCTTTTCTTTACTAAGGAATCCTTCAGCTCTAAATTTTTTATGTAACTCTTGTTCAAATTTATAGCAAGCAACTTGTCTATATATTGCACCAATATCACTATCTAATTTATTAATTAACATTGACAATCTGGTTTCATCATCTGCATTACTAAGAATACTTTCAGAAACGAAATCTTCAAAGAAAGTACTGGAAACTTCAGCGATACTAAGTGGAGTATCACAATTTAAGCTCAATTGTTTCTCAAACATCATGTAATTGTTTATAGCGTGTCCTGTTTCGTGTGCAATTGTTGAGACTGAATCTAGATTATCTTTATGATTAAGGAGTATATATATAGGAAGTTTTTTTGAATTGTGTGTGCAGTAAGCCCCATTGTGTTTTCCTCTTGCGGGAAACACATCATATCTACCTTTTTCATACAAATCTTCAATAATTTCTCCGAATTTTGGATCTAAATTATTTAGAACTTTCTTTACAATCTCTATGGCTTTTTCATATGAATATTTTTCTTGAATCTCTCCATATGGTAGGTATCGTTCAAAATATGAGAGTTTTTCTTTCCCAACTAATTGAGCCTTTAGCTTGTAATATTTTTTGGGAAGTTCAAAGTCTTCTACAACAGAAGAGAGCATAGTATCTACAACCTTAGTAGAGATATCACCATTAACATGTTTGTTTTCATCTGGTCTACTATATCCTTTGATCTCATCAAAGACTCTTTTGTTTTCAAGAATAGAGTTCATCTCGTGTTCAGCTACATCTGACCATTTTTCTAGGGCTCGTAGGTTTTCTTTTGAAGCTATATCTCTAACCTTTTGTTTTTTAGATTGTAGGTACTTCTTTACCATGGCTAACGGTATTTCTATAATATCCCCATCTTCATTTAAAACATTTAACATTTCTTTTGAAAGGAATTGGGATGTCATACTTACCCAATTTCCGTATGATGTACTAGATGTAAGATTAAGTATTTTTTCCTCCTTCTCACTTAAGAGATGTTTTGAGACTTTGAAGAGTTTTTCTAACAAATGTTTGTATGGGAGTAGGGATTTTGAATTTAGGAATGTTGTTTGTTTTGATTTAGGTATTTTTGAAATGTTTAAATAGAAAAACTCTTGATCATTTAATGTTTTTAATGTTGTTTGATTTAGCTTTTTTACTCTCTTAATAATTTCCTTGTTTGTTTCGTCTTGTGAATTCCTGAGACCAAGATAGTATCCCACTCCCATAGAGAGTCCATAATTCTCAGATAATAAATTATCTTCATCTAACGCTTCTCGGAGGACTTTTGGGTTTTCCAAGTAATCAGATCTATTCTTCCACTTGTCGATGAATTCATAATTCTTTTCAACAGCCTTTTCTAAATCCTTTTCCATCTTAGGATCATCATCAGATTTATAAAGGTCTTCTAAATTCCAAGAGTATTTTTTGTTTTTCATATTCTGAATTATATCATTTGTATAAGTTATGATATACTTTGATAACACTATGAAACAGTAATCACTGTTGAGTGTCAGGAAGAAAAGCTTTGCTGAGTAGAACCTGATGGTAGACTTCCATAACATTAAGTCAGAACCATGAATGTGGTTATAAGAGAAGATTAGTAATAGTTTTCTAAAGAAGGGTGGTACCGCGTATTGATTCGCCCCTTTATAGAATGTAATATTTAAGAAGAATATTGTTTTCTATAAGGGGGGTTTTTATTAATTTGAGAAGTTTGTAATATGTCTAATTCAAAAATACCAGAAGTAAATCCAAAGGTTAACTTTTCTCAAATGGAAGATGGAATAAATGAGTTTTGGAAAGAGAATGATATCTTTAAAAAGTCTATAGAGCAACGACCAGAAGATAAAAGATATTCTTTTGTTGATGGTCCTCCCTTTGTTACTGGTAGTCCTCACTATGGTACCTTACTTACTTCTATACCTAAAGATATAATTCCAAGGTATTGGACTATGAAAGGATATCGAGTTAGAAGAGTCTGGGGATGGGATTGTCATGGATTACCGATAGAGGAGAATGTGAATAAGAAGTTAGGGATAAAAGATAAGTTTGAAGTTGAAAATAGTTTTGGGATAGAGAAGTATGTAGGAGAGTGTAGATCATATGTTGAGAAAGGGATCACTGATTGGAGATGGTACATAGAGAAGATTGGTAGATGGGTCGATTTAGATAGTGCATATAGGACAATGGATCCAGAATTTAATGAGTCAGTGATCTGGGCATTTAAAGAGATGTGGGAGAAAGGTCTTATATATGAAGGAAAGAGAGTCTCTCTTTACTCTACAGATACTTCTACCCCTGTTTCTAGTTTCGAGGTCAATATGGATGACAACTATCAGGATATTGAGGATCTTTCTATTTTTGTTAAATTTCCTTTAAAGACTAAAAAGTTTGATAAATATACAGATGGTAAAAAGTTAAACATTATTGCTTGGACCACAACCCCATGGACTATACCAGCTAACTTTGCATTAATGGTTAATTCTAAACTCACTTATTCAATTGTTAAATACAAAGATGAATATCTAGTAGTTGCAAAAGAGAGATTAGAATTTACTTTTGGAGAAGAGGAATACGAGGTAGTAGAAGAGGTGAAAGGAAGTGAGTTTGAAGGGTTAGAATATGAGCCTGCATATGATTTCTATAAGGATGAAGTTAAAAAGAAAGATTGGTATATATATACCTCTGATGAAGTTATAGAAGAAGAAGGAACTGGTGTCTTACACATAGCTCCTGGTTTTGGAGAGGTAGATTTCAATCTTGGTAAAGAGTTAGGTCTCAGTGCAATTGTACATATTGATGAAGTAGGGAATATGAAGAATGGAGATTGGAAAGGAGTATATATCAGGGATGCATCTCCCATGGTTACTAAAGATTTAGAAAAGAAAGGAAAGCTTTTAAGATCAGAACCATATATACATAGACTTCCCTTTTATAGAGGAAAGAATCCATTGATATATATGGCATTGAACTCCTACTTTGTAGATATGCAAAAGATTAAACCAAGAATGTTGGAGTTAGTTAAGAAAATAAATATGGTGCCAGAGATATTCATGAAAAGGTTTATAAATGTAATAGAGACTGCCCCTGACTGGGCAATATCTAGGAATAGATATTGGGCAACCATTATGCCGATATGGGAAAGTGAGGAGGGGGATCAGATAGTAGTAGGCAGTATGAAGGAGATGATGGAATATACAGATGAAATTGAAAAGAGAGACGATGGCTATTACATTGCTGGTAAGAAGATGACTTTGCATAGGGATGTTTGTGACAAGTTGGTATTTAAAAAGGATGGGAAGGAATATCATAGGATTCCTGAGGTATTAGACTGTTGGATGGATTCAGGCTCTGTTCCTTTTGCTGAACATCATTATCCTTTTGAAAACAAAAAAGCATTTGAGGCTTCCTTTCCTGCAGATTTCATAATTGAATATACAGGGCAATTAAGAGCGTGGTTTAATATGCTTTTTAGACTTTCTACTATTCTTTTTGATGATATTGCATTCAAAAACGTTATTTGTCATGGAGTAATGTTTGGTAATGATGGAAGGAAGATGAGTAAGTCATACCAAAACTATCCTGATCCAAAAGAGGTTTTAGAAAAGTTAGGGGGAGAGGCTTTAAGATTGTACATTATGTCTGCACCGATAATTGGAGGAGGTGATATGGCTTGGTCAGATGATATTCTAAAAGATCAACTTAAAGATGTTTTAATTCCAATATGGAATACGTATAGATATCTTTCTCTTTATGCAAATATTCACAATTGGATACCAGAGACTACAGAATTTACATCTAAAAATGAATTAGATATATGGTTGGAATCATATATGAAGAAAACTGCAATGGAATATTCTCAAGCAATAGAGTCATATGATATTCCTAAATCTGCTAAGTTAATACAACCTTGTATAGATAATATATCGAAGTGGTGGATAAGGAGATCTAGAGATAGGTTTGCAAGTGGAAATACAGATGCACTACAAACTTTGTATTCAACCATGGTACTTTTCTCTAAGATATTTGCTCCTCAAATGCCATTTCTAACAGAGAAGATATATCAAGATCTTGTTGTAAAAACAGGATTAAAAGATGCAAAAGAATCTGTTCATCTAGAGGACTATCCTTCTTTTAAGAAAGGAGATGTAAACAAAGAACTTCTAGAAGAAATGGAATTAGTAAGACAGATATCATCCATAGGGTTAAAGTTAAGAGAAGATGCTGGATTAAAATTAAGACAACCATTGGAGAAAGTATATGTTGGGATTAAGAAGAAATCTTCACAAGAAATAGTAAAAGCAGAACTTAATGTGAAGCATATTGAGTTTTCTAAGAAAGCTGTGAAGGGAAAGGGATTAATATCTGAGGGAGAAGGGGAGATGATTGTTACCTTAGATACAAATATTTCTAAAGGATTAAAACAAGAGGGTCAATGGAATGAATTTTTGAGAAAATATAGGAATATAAGGAAGAAGTTAGGATTAAAGATAGAGGATATTGTAAATATATATGTTGATTCAGAAGATAAGAAGATATTAGATATTCTTGAAAAGAAGTTTGGTGAAAATAAGAAAGATTTACAAATGAATGCAAGTACATTTGGGGAGGCAATAGATGATGTCTCTGGTAAATTTATGATAGATGAGGAAGAGATAAAGGTTAGGATAGAGAAGGTGTAAGAATTAATCTTCAGGAACTTCTACTCCTGTGATTTTAGCAAAAGATGCTCGTGCTTTCTCCAGTGTCGTATCTTCTGATACTGCTAATTCTCCAGTAATATCATCTATAGCTTGATCTAATTGTTTTTCTATTGTTACAGGAATTAATCTTCCTTCTTTCTTTCTAGTTTTAATAATATGGTTACATATTTGTATGATCTTCATACTTCCTTCTATAGTTGCTGTAGCTTCCTCTTCTCTAAGGATACCAATTAATGTATTGAAGTCAGTTGTACCTGGATTTTTAAAAGGTTTTTTCTTTAAAATCTTTACCATTTCCCTTATCTTTCTTCCTGAAAGAACAGGTCGTACACCTAAATTTTCTACATTATCAATAGGTGTAGATATGGTAATTGGGCTATTAATGAGATCAAACTCAAAATATCTTTTCTTTTCACCATTAAACTCAATATCTTTTTCTTTCTTAACCCAACCAGCACCATGAGCAGGATAGAAGACTTTAGATTTTACTTTTAAATTCATACTATTTTTACTTAGATAATCCTCCATTATATCACGTTTGATAATTATGAAGATATAGATAATAATGGGAGGATATGAAAGTTGTAGTAATAGGGGGAGGGACTGGTACGTCAGTAGTACTCTCAGGGTTAAAAAAATACTCAGATTTGAATCTCTCAGTAATCGTCAATATGACAGATGATGGAGGGAGTAATGCTGTTGTAAGAGATGAGTTTGGGATATTGCCGTTGAGTGACCTTAGAAAATCTTTAATAGCATTAGCAGATGAGGATTACAATGAAATTCTAAGAGAACTTTTTGTTTATAGATTTCATAATGGAAAGGGTTTTAAAGGTCATACCTTAGGGAATCTTCTCATGCTTGCGGCAGTGGATATAACTGGATCAGAGAAAAAAGCAATAGAGATACTAGAAGAGCTTTTCAATACAAAAGGTAAAATTATTCCAGTAACTATAGATGATGTTAAATTAGTGGCTAGATATGCAGATGGAGAGGAGATAGTAGGGGAGCATTTAATAGATGATATTAATGAAGACAAAAAGATAGAAAGTTTTGGTTTAGATTCTTCAGCCAAAGTAACGGAGGAAGCAAAACAAGCAATTCTAAATGCTGATTGGATAGTTGTTGGTCCAGGGGATACATATACAAGTATTTTAGCTTGTATTGTTGTGGGTGGTGTAGTAGAAGCAATACAAAAAAGTAATGCAAAGTTAATATTGGTTTCCAACCTAATGACTAAGATTGGACAAACGAGGGGATTGAGTCATTTAGGTATAGTTGAATTAATGGAGGAATATATTGGGAGAAAGATGGATTATGTATTGATCAATGATGGAGATATAGCTCAGAATCTAATAGATCGGTATATAGAAGATGGAGAAGAGATAATAGTAGATGATATGGAGTTAGACAAGAGGGTGATAAGGGAGGACATAGTAGCAAATACAGAATACATAAAGGATAAGGGAGATAGTTTAAAGAGGAGCTTAGTGAGGCATGATTCTAAGAAGTTAGGGAAAGTTTTACATAAAACGTTTAGAGGTAAACTAAAAGGACTTTTGATAGCCTTTATCTCAAAATACTATTAAATGAAAAAAGAAAGGATCTTTACAGACCCTTTCAATTTGTATGGCGAAACCTTAAGCGATTATATTACATTTATCTCTCTTCACAAACTGGTTGTATCTATAGGCTGAGTTAAGTCTTGGTTAGAGAGGTTTTCACTTGCCAATGTTTGCTCTTGACTTTGTGGAATAGGTGTAGAGTTATTCGTTGGTGGAGTAGTCATTATAGGTTCAGAAGGAGGAGCATTTTGTGCAGGAATTTGGGATTCTACCACGGGATTAACAGTAGACTTAGTTACAGAAGAAGGTGTAGTAGATGCTTTAGGAATTGGAATAGAGTTCATCATATTCATTGCTTCGTTGTTAATTTGTGATTGTGAGGTGCCAGGGGTGGGTTTCTCCTGTTGTGGAAGCTGATTGCCCTCTAGATTCATAGTTCCTCCATTATTCAACCCGGTATTCGGATTGATTACAGGATTCTCCGTGGCAATAGTCTCTGGTTTTACAGTTGTTGTTTCGATTGTTGATATTTGTGGTTCAACGGTTTGTGGAGTACCCATTATATTCAAATCTGCAAGATCCTGATTAACATCTGTCTGCGGAACGGTATTCGAAACTACTCTTCCATTTGCATTTGGTTCTTGATATGAGGAAGCATCTCCAAGAGTTTCCTTTATAGAAGGAATTTCTTGCGGAGCAGGTT